>CAJOJD010000001.1 GCA_905234745.1 uncultured Bacteroidaceae bacterium
CATTGACATCAGCGTATTGTAACCACCATAGCTCCAGCCCCAGATTGCAATGCGCTCAGCATCGATGTAGGGGAGTGAGCCAAGGTATTGGGCAGCAGCAACCTGATCCTGACTTTCCATAACGCCCAGGTGCTTGTATGTCTGCTTCTTGAAGTCCGATCCGCGACGACCGGTACCGCGTCCGTCAACAACAGCAACAGCATAGCCGTGCTGAACAAAGAGGGCCTCAAGGGCGCCGCCGGGATAGAATCCGCAACTCCATTCGTTCAGGACCTCGTTTGATCCGGGTCCGCTGTACTGATAGAGAATGACGGGGCAGGGGTTGGAATCATCGGCTCCGGCAGGTTTAACCATCCAGCCGTAAAGTGTTGTACCATCGACTGTTACGAATGAGAATCTTTCCTTCTTGGGCAGTCCGTATTCAAGGGCGGCGGTAGCGGTTTCCTGATTGTCCTCGATGGTGCGTATGGTCTTGCCTGCCTCTGATATTACTGTTATCAGGGCGGGGGTGGACATATCGGACCATGAGTTTATGAAGTACTTGTTGCCGGTGCTGAAACGGGCGTGGCTGGTTCCCTCCTTGGGGGTAAGGATCGTCTTCTTGCCTTTGGCGTCAATCTTCCATACAGCGCAGTCGTACATGCCTGATTCGTTGCTCTCGTAGAAGGTTACGCCGGTCTTGGGATCGAATCCGTGGAGTGCCAGGACATCGAAATCACCGCTGGTAATCTGGCGCTTGAGCTGGCCCTTAAGGTTGTAGAGATAGAGGTGGCGGTGTCCGTCGCGCTCGCTCTGCATTATGAACTGGTCACCGTAGAACTGGGTCTGCATGTATGCGAACTCGTCAATGTAACGCTCATCCTCTTCACGAAGGGTGAGGGTGCATACGGTAGAGCGGGGGTTGGCGGTGTATATCTCCAGCTTGTTCTGGGGGCGGTTAAGGGTGAATATGAACAGGTCGTTGTCATCATTCTCAACGAACTTGATGCGCGGGATGTAAGTGGTGCTGTCAAGCTTGAGGTCCATGTCGCGGATAACGGAACTCTTTATGTCGAATGAGTGGACCGATACCTTGGAGTTCGCGCTGCCGGCAGTGGGGTACTGCTGCGGCCTGTATGATACCAGTTCCTGGGAATATGCGTCACGCTCTACGTCGTCTGCAAAGAAGGGTAGTTGGTAACTGCCTACATTTGACTCATCGAAACGTATCCAGGCAATCATGCGGCTATCGGCGCTGAACTCGTATGCGCGGGTGAGTCCGAACTCCTCTTCATAAGCCCAGTCGGGGATACCGTTACGTACCTTTCCGAGCTCTCCATCCTTGGTTACCTGCACTTCAGCATTATTGAATAACATCTTGACTATGAATATGTTATTGTCGCGCACAAATGCAATGTTATGACCGTCGGGCGAGAACGCAGGGACCTGTACGGGACCACCAGTGGTAAGCGGATCGATCTTGTTGTTGCGTATGGTGAAAATGTAATAATCGGCAGTGTATGAACGGCGGAAGATCTTATTGACATTCTGTTCAAGCAGGATGATGTCCTCGGTGGGTGAGAGTATGAAACGGCCCAGCTTGAAAAGCCTTTCACCGCGGGCTGTGCTCAGATTGAGTACTGTGTCGGTAACCTCGCCCGTTTTGAATGAATACTTGAGGATGCAGTTGTCCTGTGCCTGCAGGAAGTGCTCACCGTCGGCCATAGGGGTTATGTTGCCTATGCCGTGACCGGTAAATGTTCCGTTTATGACGTTGTCAAGAGTAAGTTTCTTGTTCTGTGCTGACAGGGAGAGTGCTGTTAATGCTGCAACAGCCAGAATGGTTAGTTTCTTCATATCTGTAATGGGGTTTATATCTGTTTATATATTGTATTTGCGGTTTTGTTAGACTCTATTCGTCAAGAATACCCTTTCCCTGACGTATTATCTCCTGTTCTCCGTCCACGCAGTAGACCACCGTGGAGTACTCGAATCCTCCGGCTCCGCCGTTTATTACAGCATCCACATCATCGCCCAGACGCTCATCGATGAGTTCGGGGTCAGTAAGGTAGCCTATGTCATCGGACTCATCGTAGGGCACGGTGGTGGAGAGCAGGGGAGCACCCAGCTGGCGGCAGATCTCACGCGTGATGTCGTTGTCGGGCACACGTATACCAACCTCCTTGCGGTTGCTGAATATCTTGGGCAGACGGCTTCCGGCACGCAGCACAAAAGTAAACGGGCCGGGAAGGTTGCGTTTCATCGTCTTGAACGTGGCGTTGTCAATCTGTACGTATTGGCTTATGTCACTCAGGTCATAGCATACAATTGAAAAACGGTGTTTGCGGGGATCCAGACCCTTAATCTTGCAGATGCGCTCTATAGGGCGCTCCTTTAATGCATGACACCCCAGGGCGTACGCGGTGTCAGTGGGGAATACAATCACTCCGCCGCCGTTCAGAATGTCCAGAATGCGGTCCAGATCGCGTTGACTGGTGTTCTTTTCATACAGTCTTATCAGCATATGCTCTCCTTTATATAACGGGTAATACCCTCAATATCATCGGGGTGGAACCAGCGTGTATTTTCGTCACGTTTGAACCACGTCATCTGTTTGCGTGAATAAATCCGCGTGTTCTGCTTTATCTTCTCAATGGCAAACTCCAGCGTCCAGGGCTTGCCGTCAGGTGTAAGGGCACCGTCCATCCAACTGAAAAGCTCCTTCATGCCCACCGTGTTAAGGGAGTTGAGCCCTTTGCGGGGATACATGCGGCGGGCTTCGTCAACAAGGCCGTCCTGAACCATCCTGTCAACGCGCCGGTTGATGCGCTCATACAACTCCTCGCGGGGACGGGTAAGTCCGATGCGCACGATCCTGAACGGACGCTCCGCCTTCTGTCCTTTGCGGAGGTCGGAGTAGGGATGACCAGTCATATAGCAGACCTCAAGGGCGTGCAGGACACGCTTAGGATTCTTGCGATCCACCTGTTTGAAGTACTCCGGATCAAGCAGTCTGAGCTCCTGGACCAGAGGCTCCAATCCTTCGTTATGATAGCGCTCCAGAAGGGGCAGGCGGATATCGTCCGGAATGGTGGGAATCTGGTCTATACCATAGCAGAGGGCATCTATGTACATCATTGAGCCTCCTGTGACCAGTAGAATGTCGTGCTTTGCGAATAGTCTTTCCGCCAGATGTAAGACATCCTCTTCGTATCTGGCCGCGCTGTAGTAGTCATCCAGGCTGAGGTTTCCTACCAAATAATGCTCCGCTCTGGCTCTTTCAGCCGGAGTTGGGGCTGCCGTACAGATGGGAATATCGGCATACATCTGTCTGGAATCGGCCGAAATGATAGGGGTATGAAACAAATCGGCGAGGGTCAGGCACAATTCTGTCTTCCCTACGCCGGTTGGTCCTAATATGACTACTAGACTCTTCACTTAATAGAGGTCGTCAATGGAATCCAGGCTTACTGTGCCTCCTCCTTCGCCGCCCTCCATACCGAAACCTTCCTCGTCAATCTCATCGGACTCGAAACTTTCATCACCATAGAAGTTCTCATCAACGTCAATGGTGGGGTTGGCCTTGGCCATCTCATCAAAATCAATGGTCTGTTTGGGGGCGTTGCCCTGGCTGGCTGTGCAGACAGCTTCCTTAAGAGTCTTGCCTGTTATAATCTCCTTTAATTCAATGAAAAAGCAACGTTCTGTTAAAGGATCGAAGATGTAGATCAGGCGCTGCTTTTCGTCCTCAATAAGCTCGTCCAGAGGGGTATCGGCCATAACGAAATTATCCTCCTCGGAACTTGTGTTCATCTCCTCGCGGGTAATCTCCTCGCGCTTTTCCCAGTTGTCCTCGCAAATGAAGAATGAGGTCATCTGGTCATCGGGGTATCCTACAGATTTCAGTATAGCATTGCTGAAATCCAGGAACGATGCTGATGAATTGATCTGGATCTCACGATAGAAGTCATCGACCTCATCGGAAATGAAAATGAATCTGTAAATCATATCGTTATACTTATTTAGTCGTAATAATTCCTCTTTCTGAAGTCTCCACGAATCTGATTATGTACTGAACCTCGGGTGTCTGTGAGATGGGGTCCTCCTTGAGGGCTGCCAGGGCCTGGCTTACGTTCATACCGCTCTGGTAGATAATGCGGTAGGCGTTGTGGATGGCCTCGATTGTCTCGTTGCTGAATCCGCGGCGGCGCAGACCTACGATGTTCAGACCTGCATAGATAACCGGATGACGGCCGCCTATCACGTAGGGCGGGATGTCCTTGCTGCAGCCTGAACCGCCCTGTACCATCACGTAACCTCCAATGTGGCAGAACTGGTGTACCAGAACGCAGGCGCTCAGTATGGCGCAGTCGTCAATGACAACCTCACCGGCTATCTTTGAACTGTTGCCGATGATACAGTTGCTGCCGATGACGCAGTCGTGGGCTACGTGCATATTCTCCATGAACAGGTTGTTGCTGCCCACTACGGTCTTGCCCTTGGATGCGGTGCCACGGTTGATGGTCACGTTCTCGCGGATGCGGTTGTTGTCACCAATCTCGGCTGTGGTATCCTCACCCTTGAACTTGAGGTCCTGGGGAATACCGCCTATTACGGCTCCCGGATGTATCTGGTTGCCGTTGCCGATGCGTGAACCGTACATGATGTTCACGTGTGGCATGATAATGTTGTTGTCACCAATCACCACGTTCCTGTCGATGAAACAGAACGGGCCTATCTCGACGTTCTCGCCTATCTGGGCCGAGGGATCAACGTATGCTAACGGACTTATCATCAGTTATTATCTTTTTTCATTATTTGAATCATAAACTCGGACTCTGCCACAAGTTTGTCGGCTACAAAGGCGTATCCCTTGATTGACAGAATGTTATGGCGTATGGGCGCAGTCCTTACAACACGCATCAGAAGGGTATCGCCGGGTACTACGGCCTGACGGAAACGGGTGTTGTCAATCTTTATGAACATGGCCTCGTAATCCTTGGGCTCGCCGGTAATCTGGAGTGCCAGAGTACCACCCAACTGAGCCATTGCCTCGATGATGAGCACGCCCGGCATGATGGGATGCTCCGGGAAATGTCCTGTAAAGTAGAACTCGTTGTTGGTTACGTTCTTGACACCCTCGGCGTAGAGGTCGGTCAGTGTGATCACCTTGTCCAGCAGCTGCATCGGGAAACGGTGCGGCATGATGGCCTGGATCTGCTGCAGGTTCATTACCGGCGGAACAGAGGGGTCATAAGCAGGTGCCTGAACATCGTTCAGGATTATGTTCTTGCGCAGTATGCGGGCAAACTTGTTATTGATGGTGTGTCCGGGGCGGGTGGCGATGATACGGCCCTTGATGGGTTTTCCTACCAGTGCCAGGTCACCTATGATGTCCAGAAGCTTGTGGCGTGCAGGCTCGTTGTCCCACTGCAGGGGCTTGTGCATGATGTAGCCGCGTTTGGTGGCATCCATGGATTGTACTCCCATCACCTGACAGATCTTGTCGTAGCGCTCCTGGGGCATCTCACGCTCGTATATTACGATTGCGTTGTCCAGGTCACCTCCCTTTATGAGACCTGCATCAAGCAGCGACTCTATCTCACGTACAAAGACGAAAGTACGGCTGCGTGCTATCTCGGTGGGGAAATCATTCATATCATCAAGTGAAGCGTACTGGTTGTAGAGAATCTTGGAATCATACGATATCAGTACGTTCACGCAGAATTCGTTGTCGGGGAGCAGGATTATCGATGAACCTGTCTGCTCGTCCTTTACCTCGATCTTGTTCTTTACTACGTAAAAATCCTTAAGGGCGTCAAGTTCCTTGATTCCCACACGCTGTATGTTCTCGACGTATTCAATGGCGCTGCCGTCCAGAATAGGGAACTCGGGACCGTTCACCTCGATGTGGCAGTTGTCGATTCCTGCCGCATAAAGGGCTGCAAGACCGTGCTCTACGGTGCTAACCTTAATATTACCTTTGCACAGCACGGTGCCGCGCTGGGTTTCACGTACATTCTCTGCAAACGCTTCAATTACGGGCTGGCTTTCAAGGTCGGTTCTCTGTATCTTGTAACCGTAGTCTGCCGGAGCGGGATTGAATGTGACAGTCACTTCAAGACCTGTGTGAAGGCCCTTGCCGCTCAGTGAAAAACTACTCTTTAAAGTCTTCTGTTTGTACATGTTATGCTATTTATCCTAAAGCTTTATCTGCTTTCAAGTTTTGCTTTCAGTTCTTCTATTTCCTTCTTGAGTTCCCTTATGGTCGCATCCATTTCAGGCAGGTTTTTGAAAAGGATTGACGAGCGCAGGTAGTTGCGGTGAGGAATGGCGGGATAACCCATGATGGTCTGGTTGCCCTCGGTGTTGCTGATTGCACCTGTCTTGGCGCAGAAGTTCACCTTGTCACCAACCGTGATGTGGCCTGCAACACCGCACTGGCCGCCAATCATGCACCATGAGCCTACCTTTCCGGAGCCTGCAATGCCTGACTGGGCCGATATCACCGTATGCTCACCGACCTCGACATTGTGGGCCACCTGAACGAAGTTGTCCAGCTTAACACCCTTGCGGACCAGCGTGCGTCCCATTGTGGAGCGGTCTATGCAGGTGTTGGCACCTATCTCGACGTCATCTTCAAGCTCGGCAATGCCTATCTGAGGTATCTTGTCGTAGCCGTTTGGCGTGGGCGCGAATCCGAATCCGTCGGCACCTACCACGCTGCCTGCATGGAGAATGCATCGGTTACCCACCTTACAGCCGTAGTATATGGTTACATGCGGATAGAGAATGCAGTCTGAACCTACTGACGCTCCTTCACCGATGGTGACCAGAGGATAAATCTGCGTATTGTCTCCAATAGAGGCTCCGTCCTCAATGACAGCGAACGGGCCGATGTAGACGTTCTTGCCTATCTTTGCCTTCTCAGAGACCGATGCCAGCGAACTGATTCCGGTCTTGGCTGGTTTCATCGATGCGTAAAGGGACATCAGCTTGGCCAGGGACTCGTATGCGTTGTCAACTCTGACAAGGGTCGCGCTTACGGGCTGCTCGGGCTTGAAATCCTTGTTTACAAGCACTACGCTGGCCTGAGTGGTGTATATGTGTTGGGTGTATTTGACGTTTGAAAGAAAAGAGAGTGCACCCGGTACACCCTCCTCAATCTTGGCGAAAGTATGAACGGCGGCATTTTCATTACCGTCTACGGTACCGCCCAGAAATTCGGCTATCTGTTTTGCTGTAAATTCCATTCTGTAAGTCTTCGCGTAATATAAGATTGCAAATATAGCAAATTATTTGATATAGGCTGCCATTTCCTGCTGAACCTCTTTGGCTTTCTGGCCGGCCACCTGTGCAAACTGCTCAGTGCTGTCTGCGTAAATGATTGCACGGCTGCTGTTTACAATGAGTCCGCACTTGCTGTTCATACCGTATTTGCATACGTCGGCAAGCGATCCGCCCTGTGCTCCGATGCCGGGAACCAGCAGGAAACTGTCGGGAACGGTCTTGCGTATGTCGGTGAGCATCTCGGCACGGGTGGCACCTACCACGTACATCATGTTGTCTGCGTTTCCGCCCCACTCAAGTGACTTGCGGAGCACGTTCTGGTACAGAGGCGTACCGTCAGGGTCCTGAATGTACTGGAAATCATCGGCTCCCTTGTTGCTGGTGAGCGCAAGCAGGATCACCCAGCGGCCGTCGTGGCCCAGGAACGGGGTTACGCTGTCCTGACCCATATACGGGGCTACGGTGACCGAATCCACGTTCATCTCACCAAAGAAGCTCTCTGCGTACATCTTTGAGGTGTTTCCTATGTCGCCGCGCTTGGCATCGGCAATGATGAACTGGTCGGGATAATTGGTACGGATGTAGTCAATCGTCCTGTAGAGTGCCTGCATTCCCTTGAGGCCGTTGCTCTCATAGAAGGCCAGATTGGGCTTGTATGCTATGCAGAAGTCAGCGGTTGCGTCGATTATTGCCTTGTTGAAGGCGAATATGGGGTCTTCCTCACTGAGCAGATGCTGCGGTATCTTTTTGATATCGGTGTCAAGACCCACGCACAGAAACGACTTCTTGCGCCTGATGTTCTGATACAACTCTTCTCTTGTCATATATCTCCTTGTTTTGAATTTTCCTTACAATTCAGCCTCTTTCATACGCTCTGCGTTTTCGGCTATGGTGAGTTGGTCTATGCACTCCTGTATGTCGCCGTCCATGAATGCCGGCAGATTGTAGGAGGTCCAGTTGATGCGGTGATCGGTGATGCGACCCTGCGGATAGTTGTATGTGCGGATCTTTGCCGAACGGTCACCGGTTGATACCATGGTCTTACGGCGGGCGGCAATGTCATCCATGTATTTCTGATGCTCGCGGTCGTATATCATGGTGCGCAGGCGTGACAGGGCGCGCTCCTTGTTCTTGGGCTGATCGCGGGTTTCGGTACACTCGATGAGTATCTCCTCGACCACTCCGGTGTTGGGATTTTTCCAATTGTAACGGAGCCTTACGCCGGACTCTACCTTGTTCACGTTCTGGCCTCCGGCACCACCGCTTCGGAAGGTGTCCCATTTTATCTCACCCTCGTTAATCTCAACCTCAAAGGCATCGGCCTCGGGCAAAACGGCAACTGTGGCTGCCGATGTGTGGATGCGGCCCTGCGTTTCGGTTACAGGTACTCGCTGAACGCGGTGTACGCCCGATTCATATTTGAGCGTACCGTATACTTTCTCACCGGTTACGGTGAATATGATCTCCTTGAATCCGCCCGAAGTGCCCTCCGAGCATGATGAAACGGCATATTTCCAGCCCTTGGTCTCAAAGTATTTGCAGTACATGCGGAACAGGTCACCTGCAAAGATGGCTGCCTCGTCGCCACCCGTACCGCCGCGTATCTCCATGATTACGTCCTTGTCGTCCTGCGGATCGGCCGGTATGAGCATCTGCTTTATCTCCTTCTCAAGTTGAGGCAGACGTGCGGTGGCGCTGTCCAGCTCCTCGCGTGCCATCTGGCGCATCTCGGGATCGCTCTCGGAGAGCAGTTCACGAGCCTCCTCAATGCTTTTCTGCAGGCTGATATACTCCTTGCGGGCTGCAACCACAGGCTCCAGGTCACGGTATTCACGGTTCAGTTTCACGAACCGTTTCATATCGGATATGACCGACGGGTCTGTTATGAGCAGACTCACCTCCTGGAAACGTGCCTCCAGACCGTCAAGTTTGTCAAGCAGACTCTCTGATGCAGCCATATGTCATTTCTTTTTTACGTCGTTTACGTATGCTACAGGGCCCCCTTCGTAGAAGTTGATGATGTTGCGTGATACGAACTCGGCCATCTCGTTGCGCACGTCGTAGGTCTGTGTGCCTACGTGCGGAGTGATGACGGCATTCTCACACGCAAGTATCTCGGGGCTGACCTTGTCACCGAACTCGAATACGTCCAGACCTGCGCCCCAGATACGCTTGTTCTTAAGGGCATCGGCCAGCGCAAGTTCATCGACAATGGGTCCGCGGGCGGTATTTACAAGGATTGCGGTGGGTTTCATGAGTTCTATCTGCTCCTTGCTTATCAGGTGCCAGGTCTCCTTGGAGTAGGGAACGTTGACCGATATGAAATCGGATGTCTTGAGGAGTTCCTCAAACTCTACGTATCTGGCGTCATACTGTTTCTCTATCTCGGGGCTTACGCGGTGACGGTTGTGATAGATTACGTTCATGCAGCTGGCCTTGGCGCGGCGTGCAAGTGCCTGGCCTATGCGGCCCATGCCCAGGATACCCAGCGTCTTGCCTCCCAGGGAGTATCCCAGATTGGCCAGAAGTGTCCATTCCAGTGCTCCTGGTATGCGCAGGCGGCGGTCAACGTCGGTTATGCGGCGTGCGACAGCCAGCATAAGGCCGAAAGCCAGATCGGCTGTGGGCTCTGTTACGGGGCCCGGTGTATTGGTTACGGCAATGCCGAGTTCCGTTGCTGCGGGAATATCTATGTTGTCAAACCCTACGGCGTAGTTGCTTACCAGTTCCAGGCGGGGAAGGCCTCGCTCCATAAGTTTGCGGTCAACCGGGAAATTGAACATGGACTGCAGTACGTCATATTCGGGGAGCATATCGTACACCTCATCGTACGTGAAGGTCTCGCGGCCTTCGGGAGGAAAGGTTACATCGTATTTTTCAATCAGTTCCGCATATCCGGTGCGGAACATGTTGTATGTCACTAAAACGCGTTTTTTCATACTTGTTCTCTTGCAGACTGGCAAAGATACTGCAAGTTGAGAGGAGAAAAAAGGCGTTAACTTATTTTTTATCCACCGGCGGAACTATCTATAAGCAAAGCTTAAAGATACTTAAGATTGTACTGGAGGTGCTTATTTATATCAACGTTTAGTTTATCTTTGCATACTAGCCTTAAACTTGCATGAAATATGAAACAATTACTGCCAATTATTGTCGCACTATGTGCATTAGTTTCCTGCACCCAGTCAAAACCGGGAAAGCTTGAAATCAACGACAGGGGCTATTTTGAGACCCAAGGCGTTAACGTACTTGTTTATTCAAACAGGTACCAGGGCGTTTTCTGTGACGAGAAGACCGCCGGAATAGAAATTATCCAGCGTGGAGTACGTATAGCCACCGGTGGTGGAGTACGTCTTATGAACACTCCCGAGCAGTGGGATATCTATTCCACTCTTACCGAGCGTACCATCGATACCTTGGGCGGAGTCATCAACTGCCATTTCAAGTATCAGGATTATGAGTTCGATTATGACCTGAAAGTCCAGGAGGAGGGCGTGGGATTCCGTGTATCGGTAATACTGGACAAACCCGTGCCTGAAAATCTGGTAGGCAAGGCCGGTCTGAACATGGAGTTCTTCCCGGCAACCTATTACGGAAAGACCTACATGGTGGACGGTCAGTCGGAGATATTCCCGCGTTACCCGTCAAGTGACACCGAGATGCGTCCTTATGACGAGAAGATTCCGCAGTTCTGGGGTCTTTCCACGTTCGATGACCGCGGACGTAACGAGTTCATCGTTCCCAAACCCATCTCTAAGGGTCACACTATCGTAGTAGCACCCGAGGATGAGTCACTGCGCGTACTTTTCAAGTCAGATACCGAGCTGAATCTGTTTGACGGACGCAACCTGTCGCAGAACGGAACATTCGTGGTTCGTTCATTCCTGCCCGCCGGCAAGACCGGAACGGTTCTGGAGTGGTATGTGGAGCCTACACCCGGTGCTGGCTGGATCCGTGAGCCCAATGTGGGATTTTCACAGATAGGTTATACTCCCGCCCAGAAGAAGGTTGCCGTGATTGAGCTGGACCTCAATGACAAGGTGGCGTCAAAGGCCAAGATATGGCGCGTGAATGCCGACGGCACAAATACTCTCGTGCTTACTCCGTCAGTGAAGGAGTGGGGCGTGTTCTATGACCGATACAACTATGCTCAGTGTGATTTCAGCGAAGTCCGTGAGCCCGGTACATACTTTATAGAATATAACGGTGTCAAGACCAATCCTTTCCCCATCAACGTAAACGTATATGACGGCAAGTGGTACAACACCATGGATGTATGGCTGCCGGTTCAGATGGACCACATGCTGGTGAACGAGGCTTACCGTGTATGGCACGGCCGCTCGCATATGGATGACGCCATTCAGGCTCCCACCAACTATCAGCAGCATGACGGCTACCGCATGGGCAATACTACCAACACCAAGTACAAGCCCTACGAGCATATTCCGGGTTTGGCGGTAGGTGCATGGTACGATGCCGGTGACTTTGACATACAGTCAGGTACGGTTATCGGCCTTACAAACCAGCTGGCCGAGGTTTGGGATATCCTCAAGCCTGAGCGTGACCAGACATTCATTGACCAGAAGACCCAGTTCGTGGACATTCACCGTCCCGACGGTCTGCCTGACATCATACAGCAGGTAGAGCACGGCGCCCTGAACCTGTGCGCTCAGATTGAGAACATAGGCTTCATTGCAGGTGGTATCGTACAGGGTAACATGCATCAGTACCATCATCTGGGTGATGCCGTTACCATCACAGACGGTTATATCTATGATCCCAGCCTCAAACCTTATGAGGTCCGAGGAAACCGTTCAGGTACACTTGACGACCGTTTTGCATTCACGAACAATGCCGGCAATCCCATGGGTAACGTAGGCGTATGCGCCGCTCTGGCACATGCAGCCCGTGTCCTTGCTCCTTATATCCCCGAGACAGCAGAGCGTTGCAGGAAGAATGCTCTCAAACTGTGGAAACAGATGGATGACTATCAGGCCCAGATGGCAAACCGTCCCCAGCAACAGCAGAGGGCCGGCCAGGGTAACGGCCAATGGGGTGGAGGCCGAGGCATGGGCGGCGACCGTTCAGGTGCAGCCATCCAGATGTGGCTCCTTACAGGCGATGACAAGTACAAGGAGATGTTCCTGCCTATGGTTATGCGTCAGATCGAGGCAGCCAAGACTGCTCCCCAGGGCGTTGAGGACAACCGTACAGGCGGCGGCAGTGCAATGCGTGCTCCGCGTGTGAACATCACCACCGCTCTTTCGTTGCTGCCTTATATGGATGATGATTTCAAGGCACAGCTCCGCGAGGTAATCCCCGTATTCGTTGAGGATGCCAAGCGTACAGCCGAGTCTACTCCCTACGGTGTACCTGTAGCAGGCGGCACATGGGGTGGAAGCGAGCGTGTGATAAGCTGGGCTCAGAACAACTATATGGTTTGGCGTTACTACCCCGACCTGATCGATCCCGAGATGGTTCTGGACGGCCTGAGTTTCATTTACGGCTGCCATCCGTACTCGAACGTATCGTTCGTGACGGCAGTGGGTGTGAACACCAAGAAAGTAGCTTACGGAAACAACCGTGCAGATTACACATTCATCCCCGGCGGTATTGCTCCCGGTCTGGTTCTTTTGCAGCCGGACTTCCTGGAGCATAAGGATGATTATCCGTTCCTGTGGGGCGAGAACGAGTGCTGTACACGTACGGTTCCTTCATATGTAACATTATCTATAGGTGCAGAGGAGATTGCCGCGGCAATCAACAAATGATGAAATAGTCCGTCATGTCAATAACGATAAAAGGTTTAAGCCACTATTACCCCAACGGCAAGAGAGCGTTAACCGATATCAATCTTGAGATACCTTCCGGCATGTTCGGCCTGCTTGGGCCGAACGGAGCTGGAAAGTCCACTCTGATGCGTATCCTTGTAACTTTGATGGAACCTACCGAAGGTTCTGTCGATGTGTGCGGTTATGATATCCGCACGCAGCGCAAGGAGGTACGCCGCATATTGGGTTATCTGCCTCAGGATTTCCGCTTTTTTGCCAAGTACAAGGTTCGCGAGTTTCTTGAATACGCAGCTGCGCTGTCCGGTCTGACAAACTCATCGGAGCGTGGCAAGGCAGTTGACGAGATGCTTGAGCAGGTTGGTCTGTATGAGGCCCGTGACCGTTATGCGCAGAACCTGTCGGGTGGTATGAAGAGACGTCTGGGTATTGCCCAGGCCCTTATCCATAAACCTATGGTTCTGGTGGTCGACGAGCCTACCACCGGTCTTGATCCGGAGGAGCGTATCAGGTTCCGCAATCTGTTGAGTGAAGCCAGCTCCAAGGATACCACGATCATCCTGTCAACGCATATAGTAGGTGACATATCGAGTTCATGTACCGAGATGGCCATGCTAAACCAGGGGCAGGTCATGTTCAGGGGTTCACCTGCCGGAATGCTCAAGGAGACCGAAGGCAAAGTCTGGCGTATGCAGGTTACCAATGAGCAGTATGCTGAGATAAATCAGAAATACGCAGTGATATCTACAATACCACATGGTCTGGGATGGGACCTGCAGGTCGTGGCAAAGGAGTGCCCCGGCTACGGTGCAGTGAATTATCCTCCAAACCTGGAGCATGCATATGTTTATTTTACGGAGATAAAGGATAAGTGATGGGGATTGGAATATATAACATACGCATAGTCTCCAAGTACGAGACAAAACTGCTTGTACGTGGCTGGTTCTTCAAGGTATTTGCCTTCCTGGCCATATTCGCGGCCATAATACTGGGATCGATATATATCCTTACGCAGTTCCCGCAACCCGAGGTGGTGAACCGTTCGGTCATTCCCTATATGTTCATGCTTATCATGAATGTGGGGCAGGCCGTAGTATCGGTTTTCCTGGCATCGGAATACCTTAAACGCGACAAGCAATTGGATACGTCCGAGGTGTTCTACACCCGTCCGCTGAGTAATGCCGAGTATCTGCTGGGCAAGATGTGGGCCACTCTGAAAGTGTTCTTTGTACTGGACGTGATAGTGGCGATGATAGCGCTGATCATGAGCCTTATAAAGTTCGGCGTCCATCTGGACTATCTGAGTTACATATGGTATTTCCTGTTGCTGTCAGTCCCCACGCTGGTGTTTATAGTGGGCCTTTCGACCACCCTGATGCTGATTCTGAACAATCAGGCCATCACGATGGTTATCCTGCTGGCATATATAGGCGTTACGCTGTTCTATATCGACAATCTCTACTATTACCTTTTTGACTATATAGGCTTCAACCTGCCCATGCTCAAGTCTGTGGTGACGGGATTCAGCGGATTGGACAGGCTGATAAACCACAGGTTGTGCTATCTGTTGCTTGGCATCGGCCTTATACTTACCGATGTCTCACTGTTCCATCGTCTTGCCAATTCACGTTACAGCCTGCTGCCGTGGCGTATTGCCGCAGTGGTCTTCCTGGCAGGTGGTCTGTACGCCGGTTACAGGCATATCCATCTGTATAAGGTCGATGAGAGATTCAGGGCCGATATGGTGGAACTGGACAACAGATACGTGCATACAGGCGGTGCAGTGGCCCAGTCATGTGAACTTACCGTAACCCAGAGCGGCGATTCGCTGAACGTGAGGGCCGATATGACCGTAAGCCCCAGGGAGGACGGATCACAACTGGTATTCACGCTCAACCCCGGATTTAAGGTAAACGGCATCAGTTCGCCGGGCAACAATATGGAATTTGAGCGTCTGAAGCATCTTGTCGTGCTGACTTTTGACAGGACTCTGCGCAAGGACGAACCGATAAGGCTCACAATGGAATACGGCGGTATGGCCGATGAGCGCATCTGTTATCTGGATGTAACTGACGAGAAACTTATTGAGAACGTAAAGGTTCTATCGCGCCTTAACGTCGGAAAGCGTTATCTGTTCCAGGACAGGGAGTTTACCATGCTCACCCCCGAGAGTTACTGGTATCCGCGTCCCGGTGTGGCATTCAGTGACCAGAGCCCCGAGTGGCAGATGTCATATTTCACGGATTTCACGATCAATGTGACGCCGAATCCGGGACTGACTCCCATCTCACAGGGACTGTGCACTACAAACAGCGACTCAACGACATATACATTCAAACCGGAGTCTTCGCTGCCGTCCGTATCGCTTCTGATAGGTGACTACACACCCAAGTCGATGACGGTTGACTCTACTCTGTATACCGTATGGGAACTTGGTACCTGGGATGACCAGTTTGAGGTCTTTGACTCCATACGCGACACCATTCCGTTCTTTATACGCGATGTACGCAGGTATATGGAGTATCAGACCGAAATGGCATATCCGTTCAAGCGTTTCTCCATAATTGAGGTACCTGCCCATTTCACATCATACAAACGTGTGTTTACATCGGCATACGAGCAGCTTCAACCCGAGATGGCGCTGGTTCATGAAAGGGGATATGACATGAGACTGTTCCAGTTCCGTAACCAGAAGCGTTCTTTCTCCGGCGGCCGTTTTAACCGTAGGGGAAACAACATGTCGGAGAAGGAGATACTGCAAAGCATATTGAGCAATGCATTGTATTTCATGTGGGAATCCGGCTCTTTCAGCGGTAACAGCCGGAACGGACAGTGGACAATGACCCAGGTGGACAATCCGTACTATTACCTCCCGCTGTTCTACAATTTCCGATACAACATCTACTCGTCTGACTGGCCTATGGCAAACCGCATGGTTGAGTCAATGACGGTCGACGGCCAGAACAACGGCTCAATGTGGATGAGAAGGATGAACGGCCTTTCAGAGGATGAGAAGGCGCTTATCCTGATGGGCAAATACGGATTTGACCGTATCATGTCGGATCCCGAATGGGAGGATCTGGCCGATAATGCCCTTGCTCTCAAGACAAAGGACTTCTTCGCCCCCATATCGGCCGTTATGGGTTATGAGCCGATGGTAGACTCCATAAGGGCCAAGACCAGGGAGAGGGCGTTTGCCAATGTATCATTTGATTCAATCCTGGATTGGGTGCAGAGTTATTCAGGTATAAGCCTTGAGGATAAGATTGAAGCCTGGAACGGGACAGCTCAGCTGGCCTGCTACAAGATAGGTACCCCCCAGATAACTACGGTCACCACTGATACTGCGGATATCTATCAGGCTGAGGTCACGTTTGAGAACATATCGGACAATCCGGGTTATGTGAATGTGGAATTCGTGTTCTATGATCCGGAGAATGCTGGCGATGAGGACAAACCCAAGAGTATGGTGATAAGCGTGGATGCAGGTGAGACCCGCAAGATAGTGACGCACTGGTTCAATACTCCGGACAACATAAGCATCAACACGATGCTGTCATCAAACCTGCCGCATGAGGTCAATCTGAACAATTCGGACTGGAGCACCTATGAGGGGACAAACCTGACAGCCGAAGGCGTTTACACCGTACGCGGAGGAGTGGACAATACGCTTCCGGGTGAGATAATCGTGGATAATGAGGACAGCAGGCTGTTTTCACTCTCAAGACCTCTCCGTACCGGTTATCTCTCAAAATGGATAGACAAGGCCAAGGAGAAGAACAACGAGTTCATATACGAGGGATTCTCTGATTGGCGCACCTACAGCCAGTGGACTCTGGTGACAGACCAGAACCTGTATGGTGACTACATACGTTCAGCCTATCTCATATCACCGGGTGACGGTAACCAGTATGCACGCTGGAGTATTCCTGTCGAGGTGGCAGGAGTGTATGACGTTTACTACTATGCAACGCCTACCATGTATCAGAACAACAACCGTAACCGCAGGTGGAACAACAATAACAACAACTGGAACAACAATAACAACAACGGTCGTCGTGTGACCAACGATTACAACTTTGAGATAGGGCAGTTCAATACGAGCGACCACGTGTCAATGAACATGTGGCGAGCCGAGGAGGGCTGGAACCTGCTTGGAACGTTCCGTTTTGAAGCGGACACCGTAAGGGTTACCCTAAACAACAGGTCGGGCATCAGGATTATCGTGGCCGATGCCGTGAGACTGGTAAAAAGAGAGAGATAAATAAAATACAATCATTATATGACAAAGAAGAAATTTTTGATTACGGCATTTCTGGCGCTTGCAGCAGTTCCGGCATTTGAGACCGGAGCCCGGGCACAGATGGTGCTTACCATGGAGCAGGCTTTGGAATACAGCGCAGAGCATAATCCCGACCTGATCAACTCCCGCATGAGCATGGAACGGTATGAGCAGAACCTCATAGCCCAGAGGGCTTCACTGAAATCAAGGTTCTCACTCAATCTTACACCGATTTCATACTCACAGTCACGTCAGTTTGACAGCCGTTTCTCTGATTGGTACACCAACCGCTCGTTGTCATCATCGGGTACGTTCAGCATATCGCAGCCCATTATCTGGACTGATGCCACGCTGTCACTCAACAACAGTCTGTCATGGCAGAACAACGAGTCGACCATAGGCGGTACCACCAACAGCAACCGCGCTTTCAGTAACAGTCTTTATCTGAGTCTGAACCAGCCTATCTTCACGTACAACAGGACCAAGATGAACCTGCGCCAGATTGAGATGAACTATGAGAATGCCCGTATAAGTTACGCCCTGCAGCTGCTTAACGTGGAGCGCAACATCACCAGCCAGTTCTACAGTCTTTTCACGGCACAGCAGAACCTGGAGATAAGTGAAAAGGAACTTGAGAATGCCGAGAAGAACTTCAACATCATCAAGGATAAGGTAGAGGCAGACCTGGTTACAAAGGATGAGTTCTATCAGGCTGAACTTAACCTGGCCCAGTCCCGTTCAAGTCTGGAGAACCAGAGGGTGAGCCTGGAGAATTCAAAAGACAATTTCAAACAGGCTCTGGGTATTCCTCTTGAGGAGGATATCATAGTGGTATGCGATATCTCTGCCGAGCCGGTCTATGTGGATTTCGACAAGGCTCTTGAGAGTGCCACCAAATCCAGACTGGAGCTCAGACAGCGTCAGATACAGAGGGAACAGCAGGAGATGTCTATGGTACAGGTCAAGGACAATGACAGTTTCAGCGGTAACATATCGTTGTCAGTAGGTATTATGGGCGATGACCCCGAATTCCCCCACGTCTATGACAACCCCACCAACAACCCGCGTGTAGCAGTCACTTTCAGCGTACCTATCTTTGACTGGGGTGCAAGAAAGGCCCGCATCAAGGCAGCCGAGATTGAACGCAAGATGTTTGAGCTGAGTGCCGATGAGGAACTCAAGAGCATAGAGATGAACCTGCGCAGCACATGCCGCAGCCTGGACAATCTGTTGGGACAGATATCAATAGCCGAACAGAGCCAGCAGAACGCTCAGTTGACATATGACCTCAACGAGGAGCGCTACCGCAACGGCGAGCTTACCGGTATGCAGATGAACCAGTTCCAGACACAGCTGTCAAACAGCAAGATGTCATATACACAGGCAATAATCAACTATAAGGTACAGCTTCTGAACATAAAGATCCTTACGCTTTATGATTTTGAGAAGGATGAGCCTGTGGTTCCCATCACCTATGAACAGAGTACGGACAAAAAGAAGAAATAATAAAAAATGAAACAGTATATGAAATCAGGAATCAGAGTACTTACGCTGACTGCGCTCACAGTCTTGATGGCTGGATGCAGACAAGAGAACACGATGAACCGCAATGAGATACCCACACCGGTATCCGTATCGGACATTACCTATGGCTCCATAAGCAGAGTCTTCACCACCAACAGCACGGCGATATCGAACGCCGAGGCTGAACTGTCAACCGAGATGGCCGGTAAGTATCATCTCCAGAAGAACCCGGCTACCGGCAAACCTTACAAACTTGGCGACAAGGTAAAGAAGGGTGCCCTGATAGTACGTATTGAGGACAAGGCGTATGAGAACAGCATCTCAATAGAGAGCAAGCGCCTGAATCTGGAACTGGCCGAGCAGGAGCAGGCCAAGACCAAGTCACTTTATGACAAGGGTGGCGCTACGCTGACAGAGGTCAAGAATTCTGAGGTAAAGATCATGAATTCACGCCTTGACTATGAGAACGCCGAGATGAATCTGGAGAAGATGAATATACGCGCTCCGTTTGACGGCGTGATCGTGAACCTGCCTCATTTCTCGGAGGAATCCAAACTGAACAGCGGTACATCGGTCGTAACCATCATGGACTACAGCTCGATGCTGCTTGAGATTAACCTCCCCGAGAGCGCCATCAATGAGGTGAAAGTGGGCCAGAAGGCATACATCACCCATTATACGCTCCCCAATGACACTATCATCGGTGAGATTACCGAGCTCTCTCCGGCCATCAGCGCCGAGACCCGCACATTCAAGGGCAAACTTGTCATCAACAACAAGGATCTGCTCATCAGACCGGGTATGTTCGTGAAGGCCGACATTGTCACCGAGAGCCACAGTTCAACAATCATCATACCCAAGAACATTGTACGCAACGAGCGTAACCGCCGTCTGGTATTCGTGGTTGACCAGGGTATTGCCAGGGCAAAACAGGTTCGTCTTGGCCTTGAGGAGAAGAACCAGGTTGAGGTACTGGGCGGACTTGATAAGGATGATCAGCTGATCATTCGCGGTTTTGAGACTTTGAGAGACGGTTCAAAGGTAAAGATCCAGAGATAAAAGAAGGATGAAAAAACTTGTAAGTTGGGCTGTCAGGAATCCGGTCACCGTCACTATGGCGGTGCTGGCCATCCTGCTGCTCGGAAAGATATCATATGACAGGCTGAGCGTGGAACTGCTTCCCAGCATGAACAGCCCCCGCCTGTTTGTCGAGATAGACGCCGGCGAGCGTCCGCCCGAAGAGATTGAGAAACAGTTCGTGCGCAGCATGGAGTCTCAGATCGCGCGTCAGAGTGACGTGCGCAATGTCTCATCGGTCGTAAAAGTGGGTACCGCCCGTATAACGGTGGAGTACGCATGGAGAAAGAACATGGACGAGGCGTTCCTGGATCTGGAGAAGGCCATGAGCAGTTTCAGCCAGGACAGCCGCGTAACCGACCTTAGAATATCGCAGAAGGATCCCACCACGGCTCCCATCATGATACTGGGTTTCTCAAATCCGGATATCACCGATATGGCCGAGCTGCGCAAGGTGGCCGACTCTTATGTGTGCAACGAACTCATGAGAGTTGAGGGCGTGGCCGATGTATCGCTTGCCGGTGACGAGTTCACCAATCTGGTAATCGAGGCCGATCCCTATAAGCTGCAGGCATTCGGCATAACCGTTGACAATATCTCATCCCGTATCCAGGAGAACAACCAGAGGGTATCGGGCGGCAGAATACAGGAACAGGGTTTCCAGTATCTGATAACGGGTACCAACTCATTGACCGACGAGGCTGCATTCGGCAATATCATTGTGGGTTATAAAAACACCGAGGCCGCACAGCAGGGCGCACGTCTGGGCGAGTTTGAATCGGCCAGCATGGCACCTATCTACCTGCGTGACGTGGCTGCCATCCACTTTGAGAACCGTGAGCCCGAGAACATTGTCCGCGTGAACGGAAACCGCAGTATAGGCATCTCCATTTTCAAGGAGATGGATTACAATACAGTTAAAGCTGTAGAAGGTATCAAGACAAGCCTGACCAAGATTCAGAAATCTCTGCCCGGATATGAGGTCAACATAATAAGTGACCAGGCTACGTTCATAAACAACTCCATCGGTGAGGTAAAGAACAGTGCCCTGCTGGGTGTGCTCCTGGCGGTTATAGTGCTGTTCGTGTTCCTGCGCAGGGTGGGGACCACACTTATCGTGGCCGTTTCAATCCCGGTTTCCATTATCGCCACTTTCAACCTGATGTTCTTCAGCGGACTGACCATAAACATACTTACGTTGGGAGGTCTTGCGTTGGGTGCGGGTATGCTTGTAGATAATGCCATCGTCGTCATAGAAAGCATATTCCGAAACCAGGAGCGTGGGCTTTCGGTCCGCGACGCCGCAGTTACCGGTACCTCCGAGGTGGCCGGTGCGGTATCGGCCTCAACCCTTACCACAATCGTGGTATTCCTGCCTATCGTATATCTGCACGGTGCTACCGGAGAACTCTTCAAGGATGAGGCATGGACCGTTACGTTCTCACTGCTCTCATCACTGTTCGTGGCTATTCTGGTTATACCTACGCTGTATGACAAGATATTCGGACGCAAGAAAGCAACACCCCTAAAGAATTTCAGTTCGGTAAACATCAAGGGCTACGCCTCATTCCTCAAGAAGCTTGTGGGCTGGCGCTGGCTGGTCATACTGTGCGCTGTGATCCTGGTTGCCGGAACGGTGTTCCTGCTGCCGTACGTGGGTACCGAGTTCATGCCCAAGACCGATGCCAATACCATAAACGTAAAGGTGCGTATGGCTGAGGGTACAAGTCTTGAACGTACATCGTCCACACTTGAAAGCCTTGAGAATCTTGTGTTTGACCTGTCTCAGGATCCCGAATGTGTGATTTATACTCATGTGGGACCGGGTGCGTCATCCCAGAACATGGATTTTGAGGGTGAGAATACCGCGACAATGAAGATCCAGCTCTCCAAGCAATCGGCAGTTTCTCCCGATTACCTTACCGAGGTTCTGTCATCCTATATTAACGGAGTAGAGGGTATGGAGCTCTCATTCACTCAGGACGAGAACTCGTTGAACTCAATGATGGGAACCGAGGATGCTCCGCTGGTCGTTGAGATCAAGGGTGAGGACCTGGATCTGCTGGCTGCCCTTACCAACCAGGTGAAGGCCGCCGTGGATTCCATTGACTGCCTGTATAACGTAGAGAGTTCACTGGCTGGCGGTGCTCCTGAGATAATAATCACGGTTGACCGCGCCATTGCCGGTATGAACAATATCAACGTATCCACCATAATCACCCAGATACAGCAGCATCTTGCCGGACGTGAAGCCGGACAGATGGATTACAAGGGTGATATGAGGGATATCAGCATCAAGGTTCCCGGCGTTTCGCTCTCTGATCTGAACAGCATGGTCATCACATCGGGCCAGAAGGACTTCCGTCTGATAGAGCTTGCCCAGATAAGCGAAAGTACCGCTCCCAAGGAGATCTACCGTCTCAATCAGAACCGCGTAACCCGTGTTACGGCCGATATAGACGAGTCAGTATCACTTGACAAGGCGGCTCAGCGCACCAGAGATGCGGTTCGTGGCATTGAACTTCCGCAGAACTACTCCATTACCGTAACCGGTGAGGAGGAGCGCCGTGCAGAGTCCATGAACAGCCTGCTGCTGGCACTGCTGCTGTCAATAGTACTGGTATACATGGTGATGGCTTCGCAGTTTGAATCACTGCTGCATCCGTTCACCATCCTGCTTACCATTCCTCTGGCTTTGGTGGGTGCCGTACTGATGTTCCTGGCAACGGGTATTACAGTGAATATAATGGGTATCATAGGTATGGTGATGCTGGCCGGTATCGCGGTCAACAACTCCATTATCCTGGTGGACCGTATAGGACAGCTTAAGGATTCAGGTCTGAGCCTGACCGATGCTATCGCAGAGGCAGGTCAGCAGCGTATCCGTCCTATCCTTATGACCAGTCTTACCACAATCCTGGCACTTGTGCCTATGGCATTGGGAATAGGCGAGGGTGCATCCCTGAGCTCACCCATGGCCATTGCCGTGATAGGCGGTCTGGTTACCTCGACACTGCTCAGTCTTGTGGTGATACCTTGTGTTTATTACGTATTTGAAAGCGCCAAAATAAGGATTACGGGAAAATGAGTTTGAAATCCAAGTCATTTATTGACCGCAGGGTAACCATATGCATGGCGCTGGTGGCGTTGACGCTGCTGGGCTACTTCTCGTACAAGCAGTTGCCGGTTGAGCTGCTGCCTAATACGGAACTGCCCCAACTCTATATAACCGCCAATTCCCGTAGTGACCTCACTCCGGCCTACATGGAGCAGCAGGTGGTGATTCCGCTTGAGGGTGCCATAAGCGCCGTAGGTGGTGTCGAGAACATGGAATCGACGGTATCGGGCAGACAGGGCTCCATAAGGGTTGACTTCAAGAGAGGAACCAATCTCAAGATGACGACCGTGAAGCTGCAGGAGAAGATCAGTTCCATACGCGGCGATTTCCCGACCGATGTCACCGTCAATGTCCAACAGGCCAACCTGAACGGTATCAGTAACCAGTTCATGTCACTTCAGGTACGCGGATCGGGCGGTGTAGACCGTCTGAGAGCCATTGTCGATAAGGATGTGGTACCGCGTCTGGAGAGCATCGACGGAATTGCCGGCGTGACGGTTTACGGAGGACGTGTCAAATCCATAGAGATCCGTTCCAATACGGAGGCCATGGAGGCATTGCACATAACCAACAGTCAGATAAGCCAGGCATTGAGCCAGTATAACCAGGAGCGTACCTTCCTGGGCTTTATCAGCGAGCCTGACCGCAAGTACTATGTGCAGCTTGACGCCAACTACGATGACGTGTCGCAGGTTGAGAACCTGGTAGTTGCCCAAGGTCCCATCTATCTTAAGAATGTGGCGACCGTCTTCTTTGACTATAAGGAGGAGACAACCATAAGCCGTGTGAACGGTATGGACGCCATATCGGTTTCATTGGTAAACGGAGCAGGTGAGAACCTTCTGAACCTCTCCAAGAGAACCCTTAAGCGTATTGATGAAATCAACCGTGAGATTGCCGGTCAGGATATGCAGCTTGTGGTGCAGTCCAACTCGGCCGACCAGATAAGCAACAACATATCGCAGATAGTCAAACTGGCTTTGATAGGCGGTCTGCTGGCCATTCTGGTGCTGTGGTTCTTCCTGCGCAACTTCAGTCTGGTGTTCTTCATAGCACTGTCAATACCGGTTTCAATATTATCGGCATTCAATGTATTCTACGCCGCTGACATATCGATCAACACGCTTACCCTTATAGGTATGGCGTTGGCCATAGGTATGTTGCTGGACAGCAGTATAGTGGTGCTGGAGAACATATACCGGCTTGCATCCATGGGAATGCCGCCGCGACTGGCGGCCCTGCAGGGTGTAAAGGAGGTGCGCAAAGCCCTTATAGCATCTACGCTTACCACCATCACAGTGTTCCTGCCGTTCGTCTTCTCTGACGAGCCGATGATCAAGCTGCTGGGTAGGAATATCGGCTTCTCAATCATATCTACGCTGATATTCTCGCTTCTGATAGCTGTAACGTTCATACCAATGGCAACAGCAGCAATGATGGAGCGCGGCGGCGGAGGCAACAGCGTCTTCTTCAAGAAGATGTCCATACATGACCGTCCGTTGCAGATGTACTCTACACTGCTCAAGACATGCCTGCGCAAGCCTGGACCGACTGTGGGAACAGCTGTGGCAGTTCTGGTTATTGCCTTCATATTCGCACTGTCGCGCAATACCGGTCAGAACCGTCAGGTGGACAGCGACCGTGTCAACGTGAACATAACCATGCCTACCGGCAGTACCCTGGATGATACGGACGAGGCAACTGCGATGCTTGAGGCACGTCTGGACAGCTTTGACCTTAAGAAAGATGTCATAAGCCGTATCCAAGAGGAGCAGGCGTCAATCACCGTTACCCTGAAGGACGGATACAACAAGAAGGACGGTATGACCATCAGCCAGATCGTAGAGCATCTTAGCGATGAACTGGCACTTGAGAATGAGATCGATGTCCGCGTGACGGCAGGTTATGCCCGCGGAAACCAGAATGCATCGGGCCTGAGTTCACTGACCCGTTTCATGAGCGTGCTGGGCGTGGGCGACAATACCGAGAGGATAGTCGTGAAGGGTTCCGATACGGAAACCATGCGTATAGTGTCCAACAACCTCAGGTACTATCTGGAGCAGTTGGAGTTTGTGCGTGATGTCCGCGTTGACAACCCGGGCGGCCGCCGCGAGGTTCAGCTTACCTTTGATCCGGTGGCTATGGCGTCGTACAATATCACCAACCAGCAAATCACATCGGCCCTGAATTCAATGAACCGCTCTACGAATTCAGGAGCAAGTTTCAAGGTGGGTACCGATGAATATGACATCGTCATAATGGATGACCTCACCGAAGAAGAGGAGGAGATGAGGGCTTGGGAAAAGACGCTCGATGACCTGCGTCGCGTCACCGTGACCGATGCCAACGGCGGAATGCATGAACTCCAGCAGCTGGCAACGATACGTCTTAGCCGCGGACCGTCCGAGGTACGTCGCGTAAACCGTGACCGCCGCGTGAACGTGACCTACGCCATCTCACAGAGCGAGGACTTGCCCAAGGATGTACTGGATGGTTATCATGACCAGATTGATGACCTGATAGCCAATTACAACCTGCCTTCGGGACTGGCACTCGAGGTTCAGCGTGGAGATGACTCCACAAGTGAGTTCAAGTTCCTGATACTGGCATCCATCATCCTGATATTCATGATACTGGCATCGGCATTCGAGTCACTGACCACGCCTATAGTGCTTCTGTTCTCAATACCTCTGGCAGCTATCGGTTCGCTGTTGGCTCTGCTGCTTTCGGGCAACAGCCTGATGAATGCCAATACCCTGACAGGATTCCTGATACTGCTGGGTATCGTGGTCAACAACGGTATCATACTCATAGACTATTCGTCTACGTTGCGACGCAGGGGCTACGGCCGAATGCGTGCAATCATGACCAGCGGATATTCGCGCCTGAGACCTATCTGTATCACTACCATCACCACCATCGTGACGCTTATCCCGATGGCTATGGGTGACAACGAGTATGCAGGTGCAATCGGCGCCCCGTTCGCATTGACGGTGATAGGCGGTCTGACATTCTCGGCCGTACTTACCCTGCTGCTTATTCCTACGCTCTACATATCGTTCGAGAACATGAGGGCATGGTATAAGGGACTGGGTCGATACACGCATATTCTGCATATCATACTATTTGCAGTGGGTCTGACAGTGATCTTCACGAGCGTGAGGGGCATATTCATGATACTCCTTTACATAATCGTGCTGGCTCTTGTCATTCCTGGTGTAACATACTTCATAAAGAGTTCGGTAAGGTTTGCACGCAAGGATATCGTCAAGCAGGATGAGCCGATTGTCATTGAGGTCCGCAACCTGGTAAAGGTATATGACTGGTACAGCCTGTTCCTGCGTCAGTGGCGCAGCGGTATCAATATCCGCCGCCGTCTTGGACTGTCCCGCACCTTCCATCACGCAAAGGATTTCGTGAGCCTGCTGTGGCAGGTAGTGGTATTCGGATACACCGGTTATCTGGCCGGTTGGTATTTCGAGAAGGAGTTCTGGATACTGCTTATGACCATCATTACGCTGGCCGGCATAAACAATATCCTTAAGGCCGTACTTGAGTATATCGGATACAAATTCAAGGGTGGGGCAAAGGCAGTCTCAATCATAAAGAAGATTCTCTACTGGCTGCTGCCCGTATGTGCAATGATATTCCTTAGCCATAAGATTGAGAGCAAGGGATTCATGGTATTCATAGCAGTAGTTTGGATTCTGGGTCTCTGCATCAGCAAGACAGCAGACTACCTCTATGCAAACAACATAAACGTGGAGCGTCTCAAGGGCGAGACAGCCGGTATGCGCCGTGCATGGTTCGTGTTCGTAAAGAGCATTCCCATCATCGGCAAACGCAAGAAACCGTTCAAGGCACTGCGTGGCGTATCGTTCGAGATTCACAGCGGTATGTTCGGTCTGCTTGGACCTAACGGAGCCGGTAAGTCCACGTTCATGCGCATTGTGACCGGTATCCTGCGCCAGAGTTACGGAACGGTGTTCATCAACGGTATGGATACTCTCAAGTACAGGGAGGAGCTGCAGAGCCTTATCGGCTTCCTGCCTCAGGAGTTCGGCATGTACGAGTCCATGAGCGCATGGGATTTCCTGAACTACCAGGCCATCCTTAAGGGCATTACCGATGAGAAAGTCCGTAACGAGAGACTGGATTACGTGCTCAAGTCAGTGCACATGTATGAGCAGCGCAATGCAGAGATAGGATCGTTCTCGGGCGGTATGAAGCAGCGTATAGGTATTGCGCTTATCCTGCTCAACCTTCCGCGCATACTTGTGGTCGATGAGCCTACTGCAGGTCTTGACCCCCGTGAGCGCATACGTTTCCGTAACCTGCTGGTAGAGTTGAGCCGTGACCGTATCGTGATATTCTCAACCCATATCATTGAGGATATTGCAAGTTCGTGTAACCAGGTTGTGGTCATTGAGAAGGGTTCGCTCAAGTACTTCGGAGAGCCCAACGACATGGTCAAGATGGCCAAGGACAAGGTATGGTTGTTTGACATTGAGGCACCCCGTCTGGGTGAACTTGACGAGAAACTCATTGCCAACCATATCCAGGACGGCGACAAGATCAAGGTGCGTTACATTTCGCCCACATGCCCGTGGCCGGGTGCCGAGCTTGCAGAGCCCAACCTGGAGGATGCATACCTGTGCCTGTTGAAAAATCTATAAAAGGAATTGAACGATGTCAGCATTAGATACATTTAAATCTTTCGGAAAGTTGTGCGGCTACAACATGAGGATAATATTCTCCGGCAAGTTCATATGGTTCCTGCTGGTGGGCCTGGCCCTGTTCTTCTTCCTTATGTTTGCCGCCGCATCAAGAGGCACGGAACTCAGTCATGAGATGGTTTACAGCCAGCTGATCATTCCCGGTCTGCTGCTGGTATTCTATCCGTCATGTTTCGGCATCCAGAATGACGCCGATCACCGCATACTGGAGCTTCTGTTCGGTATTCCCAACTACATGTACAAGGTGTGGCTGTTCCGCCTGGTTATGATATACGTTGAGGTGTATTTTATCCTGGTGGTTTACGCATTCCTGGCCAGAATCCTTCTGTATCCGGTACAGCCGTTCTCAATGGCGCTGAACCTGATGCTTCCGGTCATACTTTTCGGCAATCTGGCATTCCTGTACTCCACGCTCATACGCAACGGAAACGCCGCTGCCGTGATGTCAGTGATTTCACTGATACTGGTTATGGTGCTTGGAAACGTTCCGCTGATTGAGAACAAGGTCTGGGACGTCACGATAAATCCCTATGAGGAGCCCGAGAACATAAACGCCGCCATCTGGAGCGTAATTCTTCTTAAGAACCGCATCCTTATGATTGTTGCGGCTATCGTATTCCTTATGTCCGGTCTGCTTGGCTTGCAGAACCGCGGGAAGTTCTTAGGATAATAAAAAAAAACACTCCCCGCGCGGGGAGTGTTTTTCTTTCAGGAAGTCTGTCGGTTTACTCGACAGACTTCTTTCCGTTAATGATGTGGATACCCTTGTTCAACTTGCGGGAGTTGTTATCCAACTTGCGTCCCTGCAGGTCGTATACGGATTCTGCATCATTTGCGTTCAGGATATCCTGGATTCCGGTGATACCCAGTTCGATGTCAATTACCATAGGCTCGTCGGGAGTTCCGTAGATAGAATTGGTCTCGTAGATGAGAGTCTGCGGTACCTCTGTTATCTTGTCGCCTACGGCAATCTTCAAGGTCAGAGTGCAGGCCTCGTCACCGGGGATGGTGAGGTAGGCTATGCCGTCTGCCTGGGTGGTTGCTGCTGCACGGCATTCGTCACCGGCGAATACACCCAGTTGAGCATTGCTTAAGGGTGCACCGTGTCCGATTATCTTGGCTGCCATGATGGCGTTGTCAGGATAGTTGCGGTAGTTGACGGGGCTGAATGTCTGGTTAGCCTGGTTCTCGTTAGCACGCTCAGGAGCACGCTGGGGTGCTGCGTTGACGATGGTTCCGGGGTGGGTGAATGACATCTGATCGGCGCCGATCATCAGTTTGTAACCCATACCGGGCTGCAGCATCACAAGTGAGCCGCCCCATTCGTAGCTGTCCCAATAAGCGACACCGGAACGGAACGTATGAGGACTTTGTAGAGTATGATGTAATAAATCGAACATCTTCTGGTGCTCCCAAACGTACTTATGACAGACGCAATTATGTTGAGAAACCGTTGCCGGCACTTGCACCGCCTGTAGTAGTCGGTCATTCATGGCGTGAGGCTAAGTAACATGTGACGTCGCTATTTGAAAAATAATGAAAAGAATCATCATTCTGTTATTATCTGTGCTGTGCATTAACATCGTTATTGCACAGTCGGATAATGGCACTAATATATCAGGTGATGATGTAGGGTGGGACGATAATGGAACAGACACATTGACATTAGTCGTGGATATACCATCATCTTTCTTAGATAATAATCCAATTCAGATTAAAAAAGATGAGGTAGTCTATGATTTGACTGGTAAGAAGATGGAAACGTATGACATATCCACACTACCATCGGGAATCTATTTCCGCAATGGACGCAAGTTCATGGTACCATAAATTATTTGGATAATATTCCAGTAAATATTAACTTTGGCATATCGGTCACGTAGGGTGGTCGATATGCTTTTTTATTGAATAATCAATTAAAAACAGAGAATATGACAATTAAAGATTTACAGCCCAAGATCGTTTGGGATAACTTTTACGGAATTACGCGTCAGCCGCGTCCGTCAAAGCATGAGGAGAAGATTCGTGCATGGCTTCTTGACTGGGCCAAACAGCATAATATAGAGGCTTTTGCCGATGAGACAGGTAACGTAATTATGCGCAAGCCCGCTACTCCGGGTATGGAGAACCTTAAGGGCGTCATTATGCAGGGTCATATGGATATGGTTCCGCAGAAGAATGCCGATGTAAAGCATGACTTTGAGAAGGATCCCATTGAGACCTGGGTAGACGGTGAGTGGCTCAAGGCTAAGGGTACTACTCTGGGTGCCGATAACGGTCTGGGCGTAGCTTTGGCTCTGTCAGTGTTGGAGTCAAACGATATCAAGCATGGTCCGCTGGAACTGCTGGTTACATATGATGAGGAGACCGGTATGACCGGTGCGCAGGCTCTTAAGCCGGGCGTGCTCAAGGGTGAGATCCTGCTCAATCTGGACTCTGAGACCGAGGGTGAGATTTACGTAGGCTGCGCCGGTGGTCTGGACGCATCAATAAAGGGTGCATACAATCGCAAGCCGGAGCCTAAGGGTTGGCTCTGCTACAGCCTTGCCGTTAAGGGCTTCCAGGGCGGTCACTCAGGTATGGATATCATCCTGTGCCGTGCCAATGCCAATAAGGTAGGCGCGCGCGTAATGTACGCTCTGCTTACCAAGGCCGATGTCAAACTGATTGATATGGAGGGCGGCACACTGCGCAATGCTATTCCGCGCGAGTGCTTTGCAACCGTATATGTTGCTCCTGATAAGGTTGAGATTGCCAAGAAGGTAGTGGCCGATGTATTTGCTGAGGTTAAGGCCGAGTATGCTGCAACTGATCCGGGCTGCAACTACGTATTTGAGCCTTACCAGTGTGCTCCGGGTGAGACCTGTGATCCCGATGAGTGCCTCTATGTGGAGGAGGGTACAGCCCTGCGTTATATCGAGGCCATTCTGGCTTGCCCCGATGGCGTTGAGCGCATGAGTGACCAGATGCCTGGCTTGGTAGAGACATCGAACAATATGGCTATGGTCAAGATATATAAGGGTGAGTTCTTTATCGGTAACCTGCTTCGCAGCTCGGTTGACAGCGCCAAGGAACTTCTGGCTCTGCGCGTTCGCAGCGTAGCCGAGCTTGCAGGCTGCAAGGTTGAGCTTACCGGAGGCTACTCAGGCTGGGCCCCCAATGCCGCATCACCCATACTGCATGTAATGAAGGAGGAGTATAAGAAGATGTTCGGCACCGAGCCCAAGGTTATGGCTATCCATGCTGGTCTTGAGTGCGGTATCCTGAGCGGAGCATATCCCCACTGGGATATGGTATCGTTCGGTCCCACACTTATGAGCCCGCATTCACCCGATGAGCGCTGCTACATCCCGTCCGTCCAGAAGGTTTGGGATTACCTCAAAGCAGTTCTCGCTGCGATACCTAAGAAGTAAAAAACAAAGGCTTGCCGGTTGGCAAGCCTTTATTTTTATATTGACAATCCGAACGTCTTCTTGATGGGACTCATTACGAACATGGACTGGATGGAGCCTACGGTATCGGTGGTACCCAGGACGTTCATGATGAACTCCTTGTAGGAGCGCATATCGGGGCAATAGACCTTGAGAAGGTAGTCAAACTCACCGGAGATGTTGTAGCACTCGGCCACCTCCTTCATATTACGCGCGGCCTCCTCAAAGGTGTAGGCGGTATCGCGGGTCATCTCGCGCAGCTTGACGCAGCAGAATACCACAAATCCCAGATTGAGCTTCTCGGGATCCAGCACTGCTATATACTTCTTTATATAGCCCTCGCGCTCCAGACGTTTCTGGCGCTCGAACACCGGGGTGGTGGACAGGTGTACCTTGGCGGCTAATTCCTTGGTAGTAAGGCGTGAATTGTCCTGCAGGCAGGTCAGGATTTTGATGTCTGTAGCATCCAGTTCGCCGGCTTTCGGCTCAATCAAAGTTGAAATATTCTCCTTTTCCATAGTTTATTGTTGAATTTGTTGGTTTATTTTCTTTGAATTTGCGCAAAGGTAGGAAGTTTTTCCTTAATAATACAATGTGTTTGGTGGAATTTTCTATCGGCCGTAACTTTGCATCGTCAAAAGGAAAAAACGATAACAAATAAAAATATAAGGAATATGGCAAACAACAAATTTCATCTTGAGACTCTGGCACTCCACGTAGGCCAGGAGCAGCCCGATCCCGCGTCCGATGCACGCGCAGTACCTATCTATCAGACCACATCTTATGTGTTCCGCAACTCACAGCATGCTGCCGACCGTTTTGGTCTGCGCGATGCCGGAAACATATACGGCCGTCTGACCAACTCGACACAGGATGTGCTGGAGAAGCGCATCGCAGCCCTGGAGGGTGGTGTAGCCGCTCTGGCAGTGGCATCGGGTGCAGCCGCAGTAACATACGCCCTGCAGAACATTGCACAGGCCGGTGACCACATCGTGGCAGCCGACAATCTGTACGGCGGTTCATTCAACCTGATAACACATACACTTTCAACCCAGGGCGTGAGCAACACCATCGTAAAGGTGAATGACCTGAAGGCTCTAGAGGCAGCCATCCGCCCCAACACCAAGGCAATCTACGCCGAGACATTCGGTAACCCCAACAGTGACGTCACCAACCTGGAGGCTGTAGCCGAGATCGCTCACAAGCACGGTATCGTATTCATCGTGGACAACACATTCGCTCCCATACTTATCCGTCCGCTGGAGCACGGAGCAGACATTGTGGTACACTCCGCAACCAAGTTCATCGGCGGTCACGGTTCATCTCTGGGCGGCATCATCGTTGACGGCGGATCATTCAACTGGAAGGCCAACCCCGACAAGTATCCTACACTTGCCAAGCCCGATCCCTCTTACCACGGCGCAGTATTTGCCGATGTAGCCGGTGCAGCCGCATTCGTAACCCGTATCCGTGCCGTCATCCTGCGCGATACCGGTGCTGCCATCAGCCCCTTCAACGCATGGATCCTGCTTCAGGGTGTCGAGTCTCTGCCTCTGCGCATAGAGCGTCACGTTGAGAACGCACTCAAGGTTGTCCAGTACCTTGCCAAGAACCCCAAGGTATCAAAGGTCAACCACCCGTCACTGCCCGATCATCCGGATCACGCACTGTATCAGAAGTATTTCCCCAACGGTGGCGGATCAATCTTCACATTCGAGGTTAACGGAACCCAGGAGGATACCTGGAAGTTCATTGACTCACTGCAGATATTCTCACTGCTGGCCAACGTGGCCGATGTAAAGAGCCTTGTAATACATCCTTACACCACCACACACTCCCAGATGACCTCAAAGGAGCTGGCCGAGCAGCACATCACTCCCACGACAGTACGTCTGTCAATCGGTGTTGAGCACATAGACGATATCATTGCAGACCTTGACCAGGCTTTTGCCAAAATATGATATTACCAAGTTGTTTTAAGTTTAACTAATTTTGCCGTCGTATTCACAGTCCCTTTGGGGGCTGTGGATATTTCGGTTTAATATAAAAGGTTCAGATATGCCTCTTAAACTACCCGATAAACTGCCTGCAATAGAGATTCTCAAAGGTGAGAACATATTCGTAATGGACACCAGCCGTGCCACAAGCCAGGACATCCGTCCGCTGCGCATCGTGGTGCTCAACCTGATGCCCATCAAGATTACCACCGAGACCGATCTTATCAGGCTTATTTCCAATACCCCGTTGCAGATTGAACTCAAGCTGATGAAACTGCACAGTCATACTTCCAAGAATACTCCTGTAGAGCATATGAGAGTGTTCTATGAAACATTTGACAGCATGCGTGACCAGAAGTTTGACGGATTCATCGTGACCGGTGCACCGTTGGAGCAGATGCAGTTTGAGGAGGTATCTTACTGGGATGAACTCCAGGAGATCTTTGACTGGGCACGCACTCACGTGACATCGACCTTATATATATGCTGGGCTGCCCAGGCCGCCATGTACCATTTCTATGGAGTGCCCAAGTATCCGTTATCGGCCAAGATGTTCGGCATATTCAAACACAAGACCATAAATGAACCGCTGCCCATATTCCGCGGTTTTGACGATGAGTTCTATGCTCCACACAGCCGTCACTCGGAAGTAAGAAAAGAGGACATTCTGAGACATCCCGAACTCAAGCTCCTGTCTGAGTCCGATGAAGCCGGCGTATTCATGGTATCGGCCCGCGGAGGACGTGAGATATTCATTACCGGCCATATGGAGTACTCACCGAACACTCTTGACGATGAGTACAAACGCGACCTGGCAAAGGGTCTCACCATAGAAAAGCCCAAGCATTACTATCGTGACGATGATCCCGCCAAGGGACCGCTGGACCGCTGGCGCGCCCATGCCAACCTGTTCTACTCAAACTGGCTCAACTACTACGTCTATCAGGAAACTCCTTACAATTTGCAGGAGATAAGTTAACAAATCAGACGTTGTTTCGTCTTTATGGTGTATTGCTTGAAGAAAAAACTAAAACACTATAAAAATGAAGACAAAATCTATTTTGGTTTACGCTTTATGCGCTCTTATGCAGTCTTGCTGCATGGTTGATGCTCAGGTTGTATGGCTTTCAACAAAAAATCCTGATTTTACCGACTGCGACCGTGAGGAACGCCAGGTCAGAGAATTTGACGGCGTTTCAAACACCTGCCCGTTTGACGTGATCTATGAGCAGTGCGATGAGCAGTATGTGATTGTTGAGGGCGACAAGGAGTATTTCAACCGTCTCCATACCGACGTAAGACACGGAGTGCTTGAGATAACGATCGATCCTGCCCGTTACCGTAACGTTCGCCTGAGAGTAAGGGTTGGCAGTCCTGAGATATCGGCTCTTACAATGGTCGGCAGCGGTAGCATTATCTGTAAGTCCGATATAGTCACAGATGGCAATCTGGTCCTGAAGTTATCCGGAAGCGGTGACCTTGTCGCCGAAAAGATTAACTGCGCAAATCTTCAGTCTGCATTGTCCGGCTCAGGTGACCTCAACATAAGTCGCGTAGATGCAGTTGATGTAAGTGTAAGCCTGGCTGGAAGCGGTGACTGGGGCGCATCGCGTATCAAGGCCGATAATCTGACTATCTCAGTTTCCGGATCGGGCGACGTTGATATAGTGACTGTGGATATTGACGATACTTTGTCAGCAACATTGGCCGGAAGCGGCGATATTGACGTGAGTGGTCACGCCCGCAACGTTGTCGCCAAGGTAGCAGGCAGCGGTGACATATCAGGCCGCCTCTCTTACGACCGTATCAGCAAGACCCGCGCTGGCAGTGGCGATATCGACTGGTAAAGTAAAAATGGTACCATTGGGGTCAGACCCCAATGGTATCATTTTTGAAAAGAGTACCATTGGGGTCTGACCCCAATGGTACTCTTTTTTAGTACTCGAAGGTACCGTACTCGCTGTGGATGGTCAGGTGTGTATGGTCAGAGGCCTCGATACGGCCGATGATCTGGGCATCGATGCCGAATGACTTGCTGATGTCTATTACCTGCTGGGCGTACTCCTTAGGCAGGTAGACCTCGAAGCGGTGACCGCAGTTGAATACCTTGTACATCTCCTTCCAGTCGGTCCTGCTCTGCTCCTGGATGGTGCGGAACAGCGGTGGGATGGGGAACATGTTATCTTTGACTACGTGTACGTTCTCAACAAAGTGCAGGATCTTGGTCTGTGCACCGCCTGAGCAGTGAATCATACCGTGAATCTGCGGGCGCAGGGCGTCAAGCAGCTTCTTTACCACTGGAGCATATGTGCGGGTGGGAGAGAGAACCAGCTTGCCTGCATCCAGGGGTGAGTCCTTGACGGCATCTGTAAGGTTCAGACCGCCTGAATAAACCAGCTCCTCGGGTACTGCATGGTCATATGTCTCGGGATACTTCTTGGCGATATCCTTGCCGAATACATCGTGACGGGCGCTGGTAAGACCGTTACTGCCCATACCGCCGTTGTACTCCTTCTCATATGTAGCCTGACCGAAAGATGCAAGACCTACAATCACGTCACCCGGACGGATGTTGGCGTTGTTGATCACGTCACTGCGTTTCATGCGGCAGGTAACGGTGCTGTCCACGATTATTGTGCGTACCAGGTCACCTACATCGGCAGTCTCACCGCCTGTGGCATAGGCTCCTACACCCATCTCGCGGAGTTCGGCCAGCAGTTCATCGGTACCGTTTATTATGGCGCTGATTACGCTGCCGGGAACAAGGTTCTTGTTACGGCCGATGGTTGAACTTACCAGGATGTTGTCGACTGCACCTACGCAGAGCAGGTCATCGATATTCATGATAAGGGCATCCTGAGCAATACCTTTCCATACGGAGAGGTCACCGGTCTCTTTCCAGTAGGCATATGCCAATGAAGACTTGGTGCCTGCACCGTCGGCATGCATGATGTTGCAGTACTCGGGGTCACCGCCCAGAATATCGGGAATGATTTTACAGAAGGCCTTGGGATAGAGACCTTTGTCTATGTTCTTGATGGCGTTGTGCACATCCTCCTTGGATGCCGATACGCCACGCAGCATATAACGTTCGTTTGAGTCCATCTCTATTTAATATATATTTCTTATTCTCCGATTCTGTCCCAGATTTCCCATGCGGCAACAGCCTGCTGCTCGAGCATCTCCTTACCGCCCTTGGCTGTTGCTCCGTGCTCACGGCCCTTCTTCATGAAGAGGGTCTCGTCGGGGTTGGCAATCACATCCAGCAACAGATGCTTCTCGGACAGGAAGGTGTAGGGAATGTCGGGGCACTGGTTTACATCGGGCCACATTCCCATGGGGGTGCAGTTCACGATCACGTCATACTCTTCCATCACTGAGGGTGAGAGCTCATAGTAACCCATGATCTCGAAGTTGGAACTGCGTGATACGAACTTGTTCTCAATCCCCATCTTGTCAAGGGCGTACTTTACGGCCTTTGAAACGCCTCCCGTACCCAGTATGAGCGCTTTGCTGTGGCCCTCTAACAGTTCGCCGAATGACTTGGTAAAACCGGTCCAGTCAGTATTGTATCCTACCATTTCAACGCCTCCGTCACGATGCAGAACCTTAACGGTGTTTACTGCGCCGATGGATTTTGCGGTCTCGTCAAGGCGGGTCAGGTAGGGGATTATATCCTGCTTGTACGGTATCGTCACATTGAATCCGCACAGATTGGGATATTTCTCTATCAGTCTGGTCACATCCTCAATGCTCTCCAGTTCATAGTTGTTGTAGTGGGCATTGATATGCTGCTCACGGAAGAACTTGTTGAAACGGACCATTGATGTGGAGTGGGCCAGAGGCTTGCCTATCAGTCCGTAGAGACTGTCGTAAGTCTTGCCGGCAGGAGCCTGCTCCGGTTCCTGGGTGAAAACGGGTTCCGGCTCAACTTCAGGCTCAGGCTCAACTACAGGTTCCTCCTCGCGGAATACCTCATCCACAGGCGGGAATTCGTCAGATTCGGTCTCAGCCTCCTCCTTACGGTGATGATCATTGACCTCACTGCCGAATGAGTCTTCATCGGGAGTGTCCAGTTTCTTGTTTACGCTCTTGACCAGAACGACAAACAGAATGGTAAGTACAAATAGGAGAGTGAACATCTTTTTTTATTTATTTGCCAGCCAGTTTGTTACGTTCTTCTCAATGCGGGCGGCCAGGTCTGTGCCGCTCTCCTTGACGAACTTCTCGCCTACAATGTGCTCGTAAAGCTCAATGTAACGCTCCGATACGGTCTCGGCGTAAGCATCGGTAATCTCGGGCATAACCTGACCGGGCTGGTTCATGAAGTTGTGCTCAATGAGCCACTGGCGAACGAACTCTTTTGAGAGCTGCTTCTGGGGCTCACCTTTCTCAAACTTCTCCTGATAGCCGTCAGCGTAGAAGTAACGTGAACTATCGGGGGTATGTATCTCGTCAATCAGGTAAACCTTGCCGTCACGCTTTCCAAACTCATACTTGGTATCAACCAGGATCAGACCCTTCTGAGCAGCTATCTCGGTTCCGCGCTTGAAGAGGGCACGGGTGTATTTCTCCATAACCTCGTAATCCTCCTTGCTTACCAGACCCTGACGGATGATCTCCTCCTTGGAGATGTTCTCATCGTGACCCTCCTCGGCCTTGGTGGTGGGGGTGATCAGGGGCTCTGCGAACTTCTGGTTCTCCTTCATGCCCTCGGGCAGGATGTTTCCGCAAAGGTTACGGCAGCCGTTTTTGTAGTCGCGCCATGCAGAACCGGTCAGATAACCGCGGATGATCATCTCAACGCGGAAGCCCTCGCACTTGAGTCCTACGGTAACCATAGGATCGGGGGTGGCCAGTTTCCAGTTGGGGCAGATGTCGGCAGTTGCGTCCAGGAACTTGGCTGCAATCTGGTTGAGCACCTGGCCCTTGAAGGGAATACCCTTGGGCAGGATAACGTCAAAGGCCGATATGCGGTCAGTGGCAACCATGACCATCAGGTCATCGTCAATGTTATACACGTCACGGACTTTACCGTGATAAACACTCTTCTGTCCTTTGAAGTTGAAATCGGTTCTTGTAAGTGCGTTACTCATCTTTCTTATGTTTTATTGTTCTCTTTTCTGATTTGTGGGCCTGGTCGTAACGGTCATACGCATCGACGACACGTGTCACGAGTTTATGACGTACGATATCCTTCTTGGTCATGCGGATTATGCTCAAACCTTCAATACCCTCCAGAACTTCAAGCGCCTGGACAAGGCCTGATATCTGAGTGGGCGGAAGGTCAATCTGGGTAAGGTCACCCGTTACTATCATCTTGGTGTTCCAGCCCATGCGGGTAAGGAACATCTTGATCTGCTGCGGGGTGGTGTTCTGAGCCTCGTCAAGAATGACCACGGCGTCATTCAGGGTGCGGCCGCGCATGAATGCCAGGGGTGCAATCTGGATGATGTTGAAATCCATGTACTCCTTGAGTTTGGCCGTAGGAATCATATCCTGGAGGGCGTCGTAAAGGGGCTGCAGGAACGGATCAATCTTTTCACGCATGTCGCCGGGCAGGAATCCCAGTTTCTCGCCGGCCTCTACAGCGGGGCGGCACAGAACTATGCGTTTAACCTCCTTGTTCTTGAGAGCACGAACGGCCAATGCGATAGCCGTGTATGTCTTGCCTGATCCGGCGGGGCCGATGGCAAAGAGCATATCATGGTCGGCATAATCGGTCACCAGTTTCTTCTGGTTTACGCTGCGGGGCATGATGGGACGGCCGGTTACTCCAAAGAGTATGACATCGGAACTCTTCTCGCCGTTGGGTTCCTCGCCGTTCACTATATCCACAATGACCTCCTCCTTGAGTGAGTTGTACTTGGCGCAGTACATCTCAAGCTGACGGACAGCCTGCTCAAAACGCGAGTTCTCGTCCTCATCACCCATTATACGGATTACATTGCCGCGAGCCACTATGCGGAGCTTCGGAAACAGGGCTTTAAGTAACTGCAGATTGGTGTTGTTGACCCCGTAGAATACCGCAGGGTCAGCATCATTAAGGACGAGATGCTTTTCTATCATTCAGGATAAATTTTTCGTAGCGCAAAGTTACGAAATTATCCTATAAGATGTCCGATATTTGAGGTAAAGAGCTTGACTGCGATGGCAAGCAGAATTATGCCGAAAAACTTACGCAGTACATAGATCAGACCGGGGCCCAGAATCTTCTCGATACGGTCTATTGATTTGAGCACTACGAATATGAAAACCATATTCAGGAACAGCGCTATCATGATGTTTATGGCGGCATATTCGGCCTTCAGGGAGAGCAGGGTAGTGAAGGAGCCTGCACCCACTATGAGAGGGAATACCAGAGGTACGAATGACGATACCTCCTTGGGGCCTGCGTCATATTTGAAAATCGTGATGTCAAACGTCATCTCGAATCCGATGGCAAGGATGATTATGGAACCGGCCACGGCGAATGACTCGATGTCCACACCGAACAGGGAAAGGACACCGTCACCTAGGAAATAGATGATGGTAAGCAGGATCCATGAGATAACGGTAACCTTGAAGGCGGGAACCTTACCCGTCTTGTGCTGCAGGTCAATAATGATGGGAATTGACCCCGTTATATCCAGGATTGCAAAGAGGACCACGAATGCTCCTGCTATTTCCTTAATGCTGAGTGCCATTGACATATCTCTTGAAAACGGGTGCAAAGATAGTACAAGTGCAACAATACAATGAATATTTTATGTATTATTTTGCGTTAAAAATCATTCTCCTATGTAAATGGGGCGTATGGGCAGACCTACGTTACGGGGTCTTTTGTCCATGTAATGGTTGTCAACGTCAGTATGCTGAAGCAGGAATGCATCGGCATCAGTAACTACATCCTTGTTGTTGGGCGAATCATGGTAGATCTCGTTGGACCAGTACCATCCGTACTGACCTTCAAATCTGAGAACGGTATCGTCCAGCATGCCGGATAACGGAATGAATATGCTGTTGCCCTCATATCCCTTGCGGACGCCGGTGAACAGATAACCGCCTACGCCGTTCAGCTTGCACCATTTTTTCGTGCAGTTGATGGGCTTGAGCAGCTCGTTGAAGTCCATCGAAGTGGGAATGCGCCAGTCTTCACCCATTATGGCGGCCGGTGCCTCATCGGCCAGGTCAAGTTTTAATTTGTTGTCAACCGTTCCGCGGTCTTTGTCGTTGTTGTACTTTGTGATACTGAGATTGTCGCCTTGGGCCCAACGGTAATTTCTCCAACTGTAATAAGTCTTGGTCTCAACCTCACCCCATGAAAAACGCATGCCTGTCTGCTCGGGGCTGGTTGCTCCTACGTTGCATACCGCCCAAAGGTTGCCTGATGTAAGGCCCAGGTCAACTACCTGATATTCCTTGCCGTCAGCGCCGATTTTTATCTGGATACCCTTGTTTACGTCTTCCATCTTGATTGCATCCGGGTCTTCCTTTTCACATCCGGAAAGAAGCAGTGTTGAGAACGATGCAATTACGATTGAAAGGACCGGTAAAAACTTTTTCATCTTGTATTATTAATTAGGTTGCGTTGGCGAAATTAGTAAAAAATGTCTGTCCGTTCCGCCTCTTGGCATTATTTAACAGCAATATACATACGGCAGACGCCGAACATGAACTGGCGGGCGCGCACTGTGGCGAATCCGGCATCAGTGAGCATGGGTATGAATTTCTCGGGAAGCGGGAATTTCAGGATTGAATCCGGCAGGTACGTGAACGCGCCTATATTGCCTGTCATTCCGGCTCCTATCTTGGGCAGGATCCTGAGGGAATAGAACTTGTAAAAACTGAAAATGAGCTTGTTTTTAGGGTATGAGAGTTCCAGAATGACCAGTTTGCCGCCCGGTTTCAGGACTCTCTGCATCTCCTCTAGGCCCTTTGAGAGGTTCTCAAAGTTACGTACTCCGAATGCCACGCAGACGCGGTCAAAGGTTCCGTCCGCAAAACGCAGGTTCTCGGCATCGCCCGTTTCAAGGCCGATGGGCAGCCCCTGGCATTTTTCTTTTCCCACTTTCAGCATGCCCTCGGAGAGGTCAATTCCTGTTATGTGTGAACCGTTTGCAGCCTTTTTTGATACGGCGATGGCAAAATCGGCGGTGCCCGTGGCAACATCCAGAACCTGGATGGGCTGGTCTGTGTCGGCAATGGCACGGACGGCCTTGCGTCGCCATGAACGGTCGGCTCCGAATGATGATATGTGGTTGAAACGGTCGTATTTTACTGCGATATCGTCAAAAAGTTCGCGTATTCCTTCTTTCTTGGGCATAATTATTGAAGTATGTATCCTGTGCCTGCAAGCAGGGCGAATATGAATGTTGAAATGACCAGCATGGGCAGCATGGGGTCAAGTGCCCGGCCGGAACTCTTCCAAACTCCCGTAAGATGCTTTGCGTAGAGTGGGAGAGTTATAATATAAAGGTATGGAGTCCAACCGTTTGTAAACAGTATGGTGTACAGCATCATCAGGCACCAGCCGCCTACGATAAGTATGGTGTGATATATCTTGGCCCTGTGTTCGCCTAACTTAAGCGGGATGGTCACGCGGTTTGCCGCGTCTGATTTCATGTCGCGCATGTTGTTTACGTTCAGCACACCTACGCTGAAAAGGCCGATTGCGGCTCCGGCAATAAGGGTGGTGGGCTCTATGACCTGGGCGCAGACAAAATATCCGCCGGTTACGGGAACCAATCCAAAGAATATGAATACGAATATGTCGCCAAGACCTCTGTATCCGTACGGTTTGTTTCCCAGGGTATAATGCATTGCGGCCCATATTGCTGCGGCTCCCAAAATCACAAGACACTCTGACTGCAGGCAGAGAATGGTTTTGAAAGATGCACGGATCATTCCCAACCCCAGAATGCAGCAAACCAATACCATTATGCGTATGCATGACCGCATCTCATCCTCAGTAAGTCCGCCGCCTTCAATACCATACTTGGGTCCTTCGCGTCCGGTACCGTCCACACCGCTAAGCCAATCCCCCAATTCATTTGACATATTGGAAAGAATCTGCAAAGAAACGGTTGTCAATATGGTAAGCACAATGACGTACCAGGGTACATTATGCCCTGCGCAGGCAAGCATGATACCCAGAACAATTCCCGCGGTAGACAGGGGAAGTGTCCTGAGCCTCATTGATCTGATAACTGCTTTAGTGGTCATTTTTTTTAAGGTATTCTCTGCCAGGTACCTCCAAAGCAAAAATCCGGCTCATGGCCGGATTCTTACTCTGGAGGTACCTGGCGGACTCGAACCGCCGTACTCGGTTTTGCAGACCGATACCTAGCCACTCGGTCAAGGTACCATTTGCATTTGCGGATGCAAAGGTAATGGATTTTTTGGAATCAGCTTATATGTGTGTGGTTTTATTTCCAAAAAAAGATTTTTCAAAAATCCCGAATCTATAAAATATGTGAATTTGTGTTTTTGAGCGGATTATTGGAACAATTATTAATCTATTCGGAAACAAAAATGAATTCCGTGAATAATTCAGTAACTAATTTTGTCATGTCAAAAGGAAAGAAATAATTAATCAGATACCTTTTCCAATAATTGATAGAAAACGACCCCGTGTGATTTGATTGTAGTCACACGGGGTTGTTTTTTATTTGAATATCAGCTCATTTCCGCTTGCAGAGGCCGTTACCGGCTTGCTGCGGTCTATATCTCCGGACAGAATCATCGTGGAGAGCCTGTTGAGCAGCAGTGTCTGCAATGCCCGTTTTACAGGACGTGCACCGAATTCAGGATCGTAGCCTGCGCTTGATATCAGGTCAATTGCCGAATCATCGATTGTCAGGTTGATTCCGCTCTCGGCGAGCATGCGGCATACACCCTGTGCCTGCAGTTTTACGATCTGACGTATCTCGCTTTCACGCAGAGGCATGAATACCACTGTTTCGTCAATACGGTTCAGGAACTCGGGTCGTATTGTCTGCTTGAGCATGTCAAGCAGATGCTTGCGGGTCTCGTCAAGCCATGCCTGGCGGCTCTCATCGGTTGTGCCTATCTGTGCGGAGCGTTCACGTATGTAATCACTGCCCAGATTGCTGGTCATGATTATGATGGTGTTCTTGAAGTTTACGGTACGTCCCTTGTTGTCGGTCAGACGGCCGTCATCAAGTACCTGCAGCAGTATGTTGAATACATCAGGGTGAGCCTTCTCGATTTCATCAAAGAGCACTACGGAGTAGGGCTTGCGGCGTACGGCCTCGGTAAGCTGACCGCCCTCGTCATAACCTACGTATCCGGGAGGCGCTCCTATAAGACGTGTAACTGAGAATTTCTCCTGATATTCGCTCATATCTATACGTGTCATGAGTTTCTCGTCGTTGAACAGATACTCGGCAAGAGCCTTGGCAAGTTCCGTCTTACCGACGCCTGTAGTTCCCAGGAATATGAAACTGCCTATAGGACGTTTGGGGTCCTGCAGTCCGGCACGGCTGCGGCGCACGGCATTCGCTACGGCGCTTATAGCCTCTTCCTGGCCTACGACACGCTTGTGCAGTTCCTCCTCAAGATGCAGAAGTTTCTCACGCTCGCTCTCCAGCATACGGTTTACGGGTATGCCGGTCCAGCGTGATACCACCTCGGCTATGTCATCGGCCGTAACCTCCTCCTTTACAAGGGCGCTGTCACCCTGCTTGGAGTGCAACTCCTCCTGTATGCGGGCAATGTCGGCCTCCAGATCCTTGAGTTTTCCGTAACGGATCTCGGCTACACGGCCGTAGTTGCCGTCACGCTCAGCGTTGTTGGCCTCTATCTTGAGTTGCTCAATGCTCTGCTTGTCCTGCTGGATCTTTGAAACAAGCGCTTTCTCGGATTCCCATTTTGTGCGAATCTGTTTCTCCTGCTTCTGCAGATCCTCTATCTCGGCATTGAGTTGCTTGAGTTTTACGGTGTCGTTCTCACGCTTGATGGCGGCACGTTCTATCTCAAGCTGTTTGAGCCTGCGGGTTATCTCATCCAGTTCCTCGGGGACAGAATTGCGCTCCATACGCAGTTTGGCTGCGGCCTCATCCATAAGGTCGATGGCCTTATCGGGCAGGAAACGCTCGGTTATGTAACGGTTTGAGAGCTCTACGGCGGCTATCACTGCCTCATCCATGATACGCACCTTGTGGTGGTTCTCATAACGCTCCTTAAGTCCACGCAGAATAGATATTGAGCTCTGCACGTCGGGCTCATCGACCATGACGGTCTGGAACCGGCGCTCCAGGGCTTTATCCTTCTCAAAATACTTCTGATACTCGTTCAGGGTGGTGGCGCCTATGGCACGAAGGTCACCGCGGGCAAGGGCAGGTTTCAGGATGTTTGCGGCATCCATGGCGCCTTCGCCGGCTCCGGCACCCACCAGGGTGTGAATCTCATCTATAAAGAGGATATAGTTTCCGTCGGACTGTATTACCTCGTTTATGACGCCTTTAAGACGCTCCTCGAATTCACCTTTATACTTGGCTCCTGCTACCAGGGCACCCATATCAAGTGAATAGACGGTCTTGGATTTAAGGTTCTCGGGCACATCGCCGCGTACGATACGCTGGGCGAGACCTTCTATAATAGCGGTCTTGCCTGTTCCGGGTTCACCTATAAGGATAGGATTGTTCTTGGTTCGGCGGCTCAGAATCTGGAGAACACGCCTTATCTCTTCATCTCGACCTATTACCGGATCGAGCTTGCCCTTGCGCGCACGTTCATTGAGATTGATGGCGAACTGCTCAAGGTTCTGCGGTTTGTTCTGATTGTTCTGGTTGTATTCCATAGTCTTAAGTTTTTATTTCTATGGAATGACACGCAACAAACAGACCAAACGCTGTTTTGCGACAAATTGTCAGAGTCTCTGCTTGACGATTTCGTAGATGAGGACACCTGCTGCGACCGATACGTTCAGGGACTCGATCTTACCCAGGATAGGGATGCGTGCCCATTCGTCACACAATGCCAGATGTTCCTGCGGGATTCCCTTGTCCTCGGCACCCATGATCAGGCATACCGGGCCTTTGTAGTCACCCTTGGTGTAGTCCTTGTCACCTTTCTCAGTGGCTCCGACTATGCGGATTCCGCAGTTCTTGAGATATTTGATGGTTGAGCTTATCTGGTTCTCACGGCACACGGGCAGTGTGTGCAGAGCGCCGGCGGATGTCTTGATGGCATCGGCATTCACACTTACGCTGTTCTTGGAAGGGATGATGATTGCATCCACGCCTGCGCATTCGGCAGTACGTGCTATCGCTCCGAAGTTGCGGACATCGGTAATTCCGTCAAGCAGTACAAAGAAGGGATCCTTGCCCTGCTCGAACAGGGTGGGGACAAGGTCCTCGACGTGCTGATATGTAATCTGGGTGGTAAAGGCAATCACGCCCTGGTGATTCTTGCGTGTTATGCGGTTCAAACGCTCTACAGGTACTCTCTGAACGGGAATATCCAAACCTTTGATGGATGCGAATAGTTCCCTGGAAAGATCTCCCTGCAGATCCTTCTTAACCAGCAGCCTGTCTATTTCCTTACCTGCCTGAACTGCCTCTATCACGGCACGGATGCCGAATATCATTTCATCTTCCATTGCTGTCAATCAGTACTTTTGCGTTGTCAAGAGCTGCCTGTGTAAGCGTGGTTCCGCTCATCATCGAGGCAATCTCGCGTATTCTTTCATTATAGTCAAGGAGAGCAATGCGGGTGCGTGTGGCATCCTTCTCCTCGGTCTTGTAAACTTTGTAGTGGGTGCGTCCCAGAGCTGCTATCTGGGGCAGGTGAGTGATGGCGAGCACCTGACGCTCACCTCCGGCCATCTGTTCCATGAGCAGAGCCATTTTCTGTGCAACGGCGCCCGATACGCCCGTATCAATCTCATCAAATATGATGGTGGGCAGGGTGCGGACGCTTGCTATGAGTGATTTGACCGACAGCATTACGCGGGCAATCTCACCGCCCGATGCCACCTGCGACAACTCCTGCATGGGAACGGCCTTGTTGGCAGAGAATATGAACTTGAGGTCATCATGTCCGGTACGGTCAAATTCGGCTGCAGGCTGGATCTGTACCCCGAACTGCACGTTCGGAATACCCAGAGGTACAAGCAGTGCCTTGATTTCCTTGATGATGATATCTGATGCCTTATGACGGGATTTGGTGAGCTCCGTAGCACGTTTTTCCATCTCCTTGCGGGCACTCTCTACCTGGGCTGTCAGTTTCTCTATGTCCAGTTCGTATGTTCCGCTGCGGTCCAGACGTGTACGTATGGCATCGGCCAACTCCAGAAGCTGTGCAATATTCTCTTTCTTGTGTTTCTTGAGCAGGGTGTATATCAGGTCCAGCCTGTCGTTTACCTGCTCCAGACGTGCCGGATCAAAGTTTATGCCCTCCTGGGCGTCATCGACGGTCTCGGATATGTCCTTGAGCTCAATCAGGCAACTGTCCAGACGCTCGGCCAATTCCTGGGCCTGAGGCCAGTTCTTCTGTGCCGAACGCAGAGCCTGCAGTGCGGTGCGAAGGCGTGACAGGGTGCCGTCCTCATCACCCGAAATAAGTTCCGATGCACGATAAAGCTCCTGTTTTATATCCTCGGCATGCTCCAGCATATCGGACTCCTGTTCAAGTTCCTGGAGCTCACCATCCTTCAGGCGGGCGTCGTCAAGACCTTTCAACTGGAATTCAAGATACTCGCGGTCGGTGTTATCGGACTCGAATTCGGCCTTGAGACGGGCCAGTTCGGCCTTAAGGGCGGACCAGTTGTCAAAACTCTGCTCGTAGGCGGCTTTGATGTCTGCGTTTGCGGCTATGGTATCCACAACATCCAGCTGGAAGGACTGGGTGCCCAATGCCAGATTCTGGTGCTGTGAGTGTATGTCAATGAGGCGGCAGCCCAGGTCACGCATCTGATTGAGCGATACCGGGGTGTCGTTTATGAATGCGCGGCTCTTGCCGGATTGCAGGAGTTCGCGGCGAAGTATGGTGTCATCGGGGGAATAATCCAGTTCGTTCTCCTTGAAGAACTGTTCCAGTCCGTATCCTGCGATTGAGAAAACACCTTCTATGGTGCATTTGTCGGCGCTCTGCATTATGGTTCTGGAGTCGGCGCGGCCTCCAAGCAACAGGTTCATGGCACCCAGGATAATGGATTTACCGGCGCCTGTCTCACCGGTCATTACTGAGAAACCGTCCTTGAAATCAATATCCAGACAGTCAATCAGAACGTAGTTTTTGATGTGTACTTCCTTTAGCATCAGTCAGTTTTTATGGCATCCCATTCATTAGTAAGCGAGGGGTTTACCTGGCTGAGCAGATCCTTGACGGCCTGCTTCTCCTTACTCAATCCTTCGCTGTAAATGCTTATAAGTTCGTTTTTCTTGATTTCGGTGAACAGTGTGGGCAGGGCCGATGTGCTCTTGGCCTGTTTGGCCTGCTGAAGCAGGTTCAGGCTCTCGGTTATCGTGGCGCGTCCGCGGCTGGCATTGGCCGACATGTCATCAAGTCCCTGACGGTGATATTTGTACTGCAGCTGGCGGAAAGCGGCCATCGTGCCGTTCATATAATCATTGATGATGGCATAACGGTTGGCCTGTGTGTCGAAAGAACGCCAACCGCTGCCCAGCGACTGTGCGCTGGCGGCTATGTTCTCAACCTGACGCAGTATGTCTGTGCCGCCGTTAAGCGACATGGTGTCAAAATCCAGTCCTATGATAAGCAGACTGTAATAGGCCAGGATTGCCGTCAGGTTGTTGTCGGTCGACATGCCCGGCGTAAATTCCAGACGGTCCTGCTCGGTGTAATTGAAATCCACCTGGGTGTCACGGAAATTGAAAACGGTCGTGTTGTAGGTGGATCCGTAAACGGGGCGGCTGCTCTGGACGGTCAGTTCGCACTCCATCTTACCAGTCTGCGCATCGTACTTGTTGACAATGAGATTGAAATTGCACTGTATGCGCTCGTTCTCCGCAAAATGGTAATCGGTCCAGATCTGGTGTGACAGAAACTCCTTTAAGGCGTTCTCAAGTGAGCGGAAAACATCCTTGTCAGTTCCCTGAACCTTTGACGTGTTGACGGTCAGAGTGGGATTGAGTTCCTGAGCCTGAGCCTTGAACGGCATAAGCAGGAAGGCAAGACAGAACAGCAGTCCGGCCAGTTTGTCGATAATTGCCTTTGCTACGCTCTTCTTGGACTGAAGCGGCAGCTCCTGGGCTCCCTTGCGGTCTATCAATGTCACCTTATTGGTGTCATAACCGAATCCGGCGCCCTTGTCATTCAGTGAATTGAGAACTATGAAATCCAGATTCTTGCGCTCCAGTTTACCCTGCGCGTTGGCGGCCTCGTTGTCGGTCTCAAGCGCAAAGCCAACCATCTTCTGGTCGGGGATATAGGAGATAATAATTTAAATTCT
>CAJOJD010000002.1:0-615 GCA_905234745.1 uncultured Bacteroidaceae bacterium
GCGTTCAGGCGGCGATGGTATTATGCTTATTGAGAAACAGAAAGGACAACTCTCTGAGGGTAATGATTTCACTTTTGCCGCAGCAATTGACGGCAAGCTGATGCGTAGCGGATTCATTGAGATTGTGGGTGCCGGTCCCGGTGATCCTGAACTTGTCTCGGTGCGGGGCAAACGGATGCTGGAGCGGGCCGACCTTATACTCTATGCCGGCAGCCTTGTACCCAAGGAACTGACTTATTATGCCAAACCCGGTGCTACAGTACGCAGTTCGGCCGACATGGATCTTGAGGAGCAGTTTGCACTGATGAAGGAGTTCTATGACAAGGGGCTGTTTGTGGTGCGCCTGCACACAGGTGACCCATGCATTTACGGAGCAATCCAGGAGCAGATGGCATTCTTTGACAGATATGGGATGCGCTATCATATTACTCCGGGAATTTCATCGTTTCAGGCTGCGGCCGCCGCACTGCGCTCACAGTTTACTATACCTGAAAAAGTGCAGAGCATTATTCTTACCCGCGGTGAGGGACGCACGCCTATGCCTGAGAAAGAGCAATTGCACAAGCTGGCACAGTCACAGAGCACCATGTGCATCTACCTGAGTGCCGCAATAGT
>CAJOJD010000002.1:644-62551 GCA_905234745.1 uncultured Bacteroidaceae bacterium
AAACTCACATGGAAGGAGGAGCGTATCTATCGCGGACAGCTCAAGGACCTGGCCCGCATAGTGCGCGAGAACAATCTTACTCTCACCACCTTGCTCGTGGTAGGTGATGCCATAGATAACCGTAATGGGCTTTCACGCCTGTACGCCCACGAGTTCAAACACATGTTCCGCAAATGATTCTGATACTGGGAGGTACCACTGAGGGCCGTATGGCCGTAAAGGTGGCCGATGAAGCCGGCCGCCGTTTCTGGTATTCCACCCGCGGCGACCTGCAGCAGGTGCAGAGTCATAACGGTGAGCATGTTACGGGTGCTATGGATACTGATGCCATGACAGCATTCTGCCGTGAGCATGAAATCAGGCTGATAGTTGATGCGGCCCATCCGTTTGCCGCAAGGCTTCACAATACCGTGAGTGAGGTAAGCCATGCGCTTTCAATTCCTGTGGTAAGATATGAACGCACTTATACTGAGCACACTGATGATATAATCTGGTGCAGGGATTATGATGATGCAGTAAGGCGTTTGGAGCAAGACGGCGCAGAGAGCCTGCTGGCTCTTACTGGTGTTCAGACAATTACAGCTTTAAAGGATTATTGGTCAAGGCACAAATGCATATTCCGTGTCCTGGACCGCGAAGAGTCCGTTGAACTGGCCCGCAATGCCGGTTTCAGCACCGACAATCTGGTTTATTACGGCAACGGCTCGGATCTTGAGATAATGAGTGAGGTAAATCCCCAGGCAGTAATAACCAAGGAGAGCGGACTGAGCGGAGGCTTTACAGAAAAAGCTGCCGCTGCCCGTGAACTTGGCATTCCGCTGTATGCGGTATGCCGTCCTCAACTTCCCGACGGTTTCATCACCGTAACCGGAGAGCACGGACTACGCAAGGAGATTGAACGGCTAATACCCGATTTCTATGAACTGCGTACCGGATTCACCACCGGAGCTTGCGCAACCGCGGCAGCAAAAGCTGCCTTAACGGCATTGCTGAGCGGTGAGGAACAGACTCAGGTCCGTTTCAGTATCCCCAACGGTGAAACCTTTACCCTACCTGTCCAGGACTGTCAGATAAGTAAGGATTGGGCTCAGGCATCGGTAGTAAAGGATGCTGGCGATGACCCAGACGTTACAAACGGCTGCACGGTTAGCGTAAAAGTTGCTTTGAGCCGTGAACCGGGTGTACATTTCCTTCAAGGTGAAGGTGTTGGGCGCATCACCCTTCCCGGAATCGGCCTGGAGGTTGGCGAACCTGCGGTAAATCCCGTACCCCGCAAAATGATTGTTCAGGAACTGTCGGCATTATATGAAGGCGGATTGGACGTTACGGTATCGGTACCCGGCGGTGCAGAACTGGCACAAAAGACATTCAATCCCAAGTTGGGAATAGTTGACGGAATATCAATCATTGGCACATTGGGAGTGGTCAGGCCATTCTCGGATGAGGCATTCGTTGAGGCAATCCGCCGTGAAGTTGAGGTTGCAAAGGCTGTCGGCGCACCGCGTCTGATAATCAATTCCGGCGCCCGCAGCGAGCGTTTCGTGAAAGCGCTTTATCCCGACCTGCCGGCTCAGGCATTCGTGCACTACGGCAACTACATTGGCGATACCATCAGGATTGCACAGGAACTTGGTTTCAAGGAGGTAACGATGGGCCTTATGATAGGTAAAGCCGTGAAACTGGCCGCCGGAATGCTTGATACCCATAGCCGTGAGGGTGTGATGGATAAGAAGTTCATTCGCAGAATGGCCCGCCAGTCGGGATGTCCCTGGTTGGTGCGCCGTGCCATCGGCCGCATGACATTGGCGCGTGAACTCTGGACGCTTATCCCCGAGAAGTATCTGGAGTCATTCTGCGCCACAGTAATACGTTACTGTCATACGCATTGTGATGCCCTGCTTCAGTCAGGTTCTCTCACAATACTACTTATAAACGAAGAAGGAAAAATATATTGATAATGAAGAAGATAATCCTAGTAACAGGTGGAGAGAGGTCCGGCAAAAGCAGTTATGCCGAACAAACTGCACTATCCCTGTCTCCCAACCCTGTCTATATGGCTACGGCACGGGTGTGGGACGATGAGTTCCGCGAGCGTGTGCGTCAGCATCAGTTACGCCGCGGACCGGAGTGGACAAACATAGAGGAGGAACTCAATCTGAGCCGACATGATGTCCAAGGCCGCGTAGTGTTAATCGACTGCGTTACGCTTTGGTGCACAAACTTCTTCTACCGCAATCAGCAGAAAGCGGAGCAGGATCCAGCATGGGTGCATGAGTGTTTGGATGACATCAAAAAAGAGTTTGACCTGTTCACCGCCCAGGATGCAACTTTCATATTCGTAACCAATGAGATAGGCATGGGAGGCGTATCGGCCAACACCCTGCAGCGCCGTTTTACCGACCTTCAGGGCTGGGTCAACCAGTACATTGCTTCAAAGGCCCATGAAGTCACGCTGATGGTCAGCGGCATACCCGTAAAAATCAAATGATCATGATAGAGAATCTCATTGACCCCGAATTCCAGGCTCAGGTGCAGGACAAGATAGACAACCTGACCAAGCCTAAAGGCTCGCTGGGCCGGCTGGAATCACTTGCCGCACAGATATGTATGATACAGCACACCCTGAGCCCGGAACTCAGGAACCCCTGCAACATACTCTTTGCGGCCGATCACGGAGTACTTGCGCAAGGCGTCAGCGTATCACCCAAGGAGGTCACATGGCAGCAGTCTTACCATTTTCTGGAGGGCGGCGCCGGAATCAGTTTCCTTTGCCGTCAGCACGGATTCCGCCTGATGGTGGTGGATGCGGGCATCGACCACGACATGGACTACAGCAGCGGCATTGTCAACATGAAGGTGCGTAAGGGTACACGTGATTTCTCCGTTGAGGCGGCCATGACAAAGCAGGAACTCGAGTTGGCAATGGAGCGCGGTGCACAATGCGTTGACATGGTATATGCCGACGGTTGCAATATAATCAGCTTTGGCGAGATGGGATGCGGCAACACATCGGCCTCATCTATATGGATGTCACTATTGGCGGGTATTCCGCTGGATAAATGCATCGGTGCGGGCGCCGGTCTGGACAAAGGCGGAGTGAGCCACAAGTATGAAGTTCTTAAACACTCCCTTGAGATTTATCCAGGCCATCACACGGTACAGGAAATAATGGCCCGTTACGGCGGCTACGAGATGGTTATGGCTGTTGGTGCCATGCTGCGTGCGGCAGAGCTCCGCATGGTTATCCTGGTGGACGGATTCATAATGAGCGCCTGCATGCTGGCAGCATCCAAGCTCTGCACCGATGTCCTGGACTATGCCATATTCGGGCATCAAGGTGACGAGAGCGGCCACAAGCTGCTGCTGGAGAGTATGAACGCCAAACCTTTGCTCCATTTGGACCTGCGCTTGGGCGAAGGCAGCGGAGCGGTTTGCTCCTACCCTATTGTGCAATCGTCCGTCAATATGATCAATGAGATGGATTCCTTCAGGAAGGCATCCGTAACCAAATACTTTTAAGAAATGAACAACTTCCTTGCAGCACTGATGTTCTTTACACGCCTGCCGTTCCACAGGATCAGGCAGGTGCCCGCAGAAAGTTTCCGCCACGTTACCGGCTGGTGGAGCGTAACGGGATGGTTGACCGGCGGCGTATCGGCCCTGACGTTCTGGCTGCTTTTCCAGGTAACCTCAACGAGTATTGCCATCGTAATGGCACTGCTTGCAAGAGTTCTGCTTATGGGCGCCCTGCATGAGGACGGGCTGGCCGATTTCCTGGACGGATTCGGCGGCGGCACGGACAAGAATAGCACCCTTCGCATCATGAAGGACTCGCACATAGGCACATACGGGGTTATCGGCCTTATTATTTACTTCCTGCTGTCTTATGTTATCCTTGCCAACATTCATCCGGATTATGTCCCCCTCATAATTCTTTCGTCCGATGTGTTCAGCAAGTGCATAAGCAGTCACATAGTATGGTTCCTGCCGTATGCACGCCCTGAGCAGGAGAGCAAGAACCGCACGGTCTATACTCACCCAACGGCGCTTGAAGAGGCCCTCACCGTCATTTCCGGATTGGCAGCACTGGCAATTATTGTCTTGACTGACAGCCCGTTCATAACCAACTATCTGAACCTCAGTCTGGTTGTCATTGTTACCATTGCGGTTGCCTTGCTGCTCATGCTGCTTTTCAGAAAAAAGATAGGGGGTTACACCGGCGACTGCTGCGGTGCCATGGCCCTCATTACCGAACTTTCATTCCGTCTTGTAACCGCACTCGTATGAACGTATATATCATCCGACATACCGCCCCAGATGTACCTCAGGGCACATGCTACGGGCAGACCGATGTCCCGCTAAAGGAGACCTTCAAGACTGAGGCCCAAGCAGTCAAGGATTCAATCCCCGATATCCGCTTTGATGCCGTCTACAGCAGTCCTCTGTCCCGTTGCCGGCTTCTGGCAGACTTTTGCGGTTTTAGGACACCCCGCCTTGACAACCGCCTCAAGGAACTCAATTTCGGCCGATGGGAGATGCTCCGTTACGATGAGATAGACGATCCCTACATCCAGGAGTGGTACGATAATTTTGTTGATGCCCCCATACCCGGCGGCGAATCGTTCCGCGAGATGTACCGGCGCATATCGGACTTTATGGATGAACTCAGACAGAAGGATTTTGACAACGTGCTGATATTTGCGCACGGAGGGGTGCTGGCCTGCGCCCGCGTCTATGCAGGTCTCTGCGACTTGCGCCATGCCTTTGAGAACCTCATCCCCTTTGGCGGCATGATCAGCATCAGTCTCTGAAAAAATGACGCAAAACGAAACGACCCCTTTGCGTCACTTTGCGTCAGAATAGAGCTCTGACCGCAATCACAAGAATAACCATTATCACCTCCGATATAACATTGATGCGGATGGCTTGGCGGGCGTCATCTGTAGTCAGTTCCCTTGGATTTTCTCCTATGTAGGGTTTGTAGAACTCCTGACCAAAGTAGGTGTGTGTGCCGCCAAACCTGCAGTCCAGAATACCCGCCAGGGCCGATTCGGGGTAGCCGGAATTGGGGCTGGCGTGCTGACGGCCGTACTTGTTCACAAACCGCAGCAATCCGGGACGGCCGGCGGACAGAACCATCAGCCATGCGGTAAGGCGTGCGGGAATCCAGTTGGCTATATCGTCTATGTGGGCAGCCCAGCAGCCGAAGTCTTTGTAACGCTCTGTCTTATAACCTATCATTGAGTCCAGGGTGTTTATCATCTTGTAGGCGGCCATTCCGGGAATTCCCAGCAGCATATACCAGAATAGCGGGGCTATCACTCCGTCACTCAGGTTCTCCGCAAGCGTTTCCAGTGCTGCGGTGCGGATTTCCTGGGCATCCAGTTGGGCTGTATCACGGCCTACAATCCTTGACAACTGCTTGCGGCCTTTTTCAAGGGATTCATCAACTGCCTTGAATACCATCCTGACCTCCTTTATCAGAGTCTTGCCGGCCAGGAAATAGAATATGAATATGGCCGATACGCCCACGCCCAGCCACCGGTTCACTCCATTGCAGAACGGTATGAACCACCAGAAAAGCGTGTATGTTGCACCTATAAGGATTACGGCGGTAAGAGCGCCTTTAAGCATACGGCGGGCGCCGTGATTGAGAGCTTTCTCTGCGCCTCCTATGAGCTTGCCCATTCCCACAACGGGATGTGGAAGCCAGGCAGGATCACCAATCAGGGCATCCAACAACACTCCGGCCAATAGCGGTAGTAGCAAGAATATCAATTGCTGAAAATCCATTCCTTTATCCCCCCAATAAGCTGGTCATCGGCCTTTGGACTCTGAACGGCTATGCGGAAACAGCCGTCGTCCAGCCCCTCAAAGTTTGATGCGTCACGTATAAGCAGGCCTTTCTCTTTGGCCAAATACTCCTTGAGCGCCTTTGCCTTACCCATTCGCAAACGCGCCAGCAACATATTTGAGTCCGATGGCCAGACCTCTATCAAGCCTGTTTTTGTAAACTCGGCTGCTACACGCTCACGTTCCGCAATCAACTCCTCAGCATCAATTCGGTACAAATCACTGTTTTGGAGCAGGAACTTGCCGGCCTCAATGGCCAATGCGTTTACGGACCAGGGCATACGGAAAAGGCTGAGTTGCCTTATCAGTTTGGCGCTACCGCTCACGCCCCCTATCCTCAAGCCTGGCACACCGAACTGTTTGGTCATGGCTGCTCAGTAGCATAAAAAGCATCCAAAACCTTCTTGCGCGTGTATGGAGCATAAGACTGATCAATTACGAAAATGCAATCGGGGTTGCTCTCTATCAGTTCTGTAAGCCATTCGTAATCCCAAACCTTTCCGGTCGGGTTGTTGGGATTGCAAAGCCAGCACAGCCCTCCCACCGGGGGCTTCACTGCCTGCTCCGAATAGGCCAGCGTTATCTTGTGCCGGTTAATGCGGCAGGCATCGGCATACTCGCTGAATGTAGGTACGAATATTACGGATTTGCTCTCACGATACACTTGAGCAATCAGGTAGATGGCCTCGGTAGCACCATTTGTTACGCAAAGGTTATCAGTCATAACGTCCAAGTGAGATGCCCAGAAACAGGTCAGGGATTCGGCATCCGGCTCGGGGTAAGAACATATAAAGGGCATTATCCGATCCAGATGCTTATAGAGAGCCTCCAGATCTGTGTGGTACACGATGTTTGAACTGAAATTATACTTAATCCCAGGATACTCAAAAACATCGTCACCATGTCCCTTAATCATCCTCACTCATTATTTTGTACAACAATGGCATGTTGATATGCTGGCGTACATGGTCGGCAAGAAGGTCATACTGCTGCTGCTTGAATTCCGTATAAGATGTTGCCTGATTGCCATTCTTGGCCGATGCGAAAGGCGCCAGCAGACTGTCAATGGCCTGCGGATTGTCCAGGATGCCGTGGATGTAGGTTCCCATGGTACGTTCATCAACAAAACAGCCGTCTTTGGTGCCGTCAGTGAATGTATTAAGTGAAGTGCATTTGGCATCTGCAGCCGGCTCGGTCCGGCCCATGTGTATCTCGTAGCCATTACATCCGTCATTATCCCTGAAGCGGAACGACACCTGTCGGGTAACCTTGCTGTTCTCCATGACAGTATCAACCGGAAGCAGTCCCAGTCCGGGCATACGTTTGGTGCTTCCCTCCACCCCATCGGGATCATTTACGCTCAGGCCCATCATCTGGTAGCCGCCGCAGATTCCCAAAACCGTAGTTCCGTCTTTGTGGGCGCGGAGCACTGCCTCGGCCACGCCGTTGCGGCGAATCTCATAAAGGTCATCTATGGTGCTCTTGGTTCCGGGCAGAATGATTATATCGGCCTTGCCTATCTCCTCAACGTTGTTTGTGTAGTAGAGATTCACTCTGGGGTCACGCTCCAGCATTCCAAAGTCGGTAAAGTTGGAGATGTGACGCAGCAGGATGACAGCAACGTTCACTTTGCCGCTTACTGCGTTGTGCTGCTTGCCGGCCAGTTCCATGGAATCCTCCTCCTCAATATGGATATCCTTGAAGTACGGCACCACACCCAGAACCGGAACCTTGCATATATCCTCAAGAATCCTGACACCCTCGTCAAACAGGCGCAGGTCACCGCGGAACTTATTGACTATTATACCCTTTATGAGTTTCTTATCCTCAGGCGTCTGAAGTGCTATGGATCCGTATGCACTTGCAAAAACGCCACCTCGGTCAATATCAGCCACAAGGATAACCTTAGCCCCGGCATGGCGGGCCATAGGCATATTCACAAGGTCGGTATCTCGCAGATTAATCTCCGATATGCTGCCTGCACCCTCCATAACTATTGGGTTATAATGGCTGCTCAGGCGGTCAAAGGCGGCATTTACCTCCTTGCGTAGCACCTCACGGCCCTCGTCCTTGCGGAAATAATCATACGCACCGCAATTGCCCATCGGCTTACCGTTCAGTACCACCTGTGATGTATGGTCCGAACTTGGTTTTAGCAGCAGAGGGTTCATATCGGTATGACATGGAACACCTGCGGCCTCGGCCTGAACGGCCTGAGCACGGCCAATCTCAAAGCCATCGGGGGTGGCGTATGAGTTTAGCGCCATATTCTGCGCCTTGAACGGGGCGGGACTGTAGCCGTCCTGACGGAAAATGCGGCACAGGGCGGTAGCAATCACGCTCTTGCCCACATCGCTGCCCGTTCCTGCCAACATTATGGGATGTAAACTTTTCACCTTTCTCTCATTTCAAAGCGGGCCATCACAAAAAACAGGTCCGATAAGCGGTTAATGAACGTCAGAATATCCTGAGGAACCGGATCCTCACGATTCAGAGTCCAGAGACGGCGCTCGGCCCTACGCGCCACAGTGCGTGCAAAATGCAGTTGTGCCGCAAGAGGCGTTCCTCCGGGCAGCACAAAGACCCCTTTATCCGTAATGGCCTGCGTCATCCTGTCCATCCACTCCTCACAGAAACCAATCATTCCGGAATCAAAGACTTTCGGATTCTTATCACGTATGGCAGACGGTGTTGCCACCTGACTCATCAAAGTCATCAGTTCGGTCTGTATCCTGTTCAGTCCCTGCTGCCACTCATCATCGGCCTTAAGCAGACTGCGTACTATACCTATCTGGGCATTCAGTTCATCCAGGCAACCGTTAGCCTCGATGCGGATATCGTCCTTGGGCACACGCTCACCGCCGTGTATTCCGGTGGTGCCGTCATCGCCTGTACGTGTATATATTCTTTTCATAATTCCCAAAATGCGTTGATATCGGCCTCACCCCAATACCAGTGGGTGTAACCTGCTATCACATTCTTGTATCTGAACAGCTCCGTATCCACTTTCTCACCCCGCGCATCAAACTGAAGTGACGCAAAACGAAACGACCCCTTTGCGTCATTTTCCAAAAGTGACGCATTGTTAAACGACCCCTTTGCGTCAATTTTGGAGTAGTGGAACTCGTGGCCCTTGAACACTTTGCCGTTTATCTCAATGCTACGGTAACCCAGGTGCAGGCGGGCGCCCTCCATGGTGCACTCAATTGGCAGCACTCCGGCCACATCATCCCGCCGCACTCGGCAAAGATTCGCCCGCCACGCTCTGCATACTGCACCAACTGCGATGCCAGCATGCGGTTAAGAGACAACTCGGGGGCAAACAGTTCCGGATAGCCGCCCGGCAGATAGACCAGATCAGCCTCCGGCAGTTCATCGCCAGCCAGCGGACTGAAGAAGGTCACCTCGCCCATCTCCCTTAGCCTATCAATATTCTCCCTATAAGTGAAATTGAAGGCCCTGTCCTTAGCAATGGCAATTCTCATCATAGCTGATCCAGGTTTATATGTTTCTCTATCAGATCAGCTGTCAGATCCGCCAACTTGTTTATCTCCTGCTCCACGCCTATGGTGAGTCCAAGGTGTCTGGAAGGAACTTCAATGCCTTCGGTGCGTGGAATCCATCCCAGGCTGGGAACGCCGGCGTCATCGGCCGCTGCCTTAAGGAATGAGTAATGTGACTCAGACGCCACCTGGTTGAATACAACACCGGCTATTTTGACATCGGACCTGAAAGTCTTCATGCCATGCAGAAGCGCCGCCACGGTATAGGCCGATGACCGCGCATTCATAACCAGAACCACAGGCACACCGAGCAGAGCAGCGATCTCGGCGCTGCTGCCACGCATACGGTCATAACCGTCAAACAGGCCCATTACACCTTCTATCACGGCTGCATCGGCCCCCTCACAATAATGTGCGTATACCTCACGAACGTGTTCGGGCGATGCCATCCAGGTATCAAGGTTGACCGATTCCCGTCCGGCCGCTATGCTGTGAAACTGCGTATCAATATAGTCAGGGCCGCACTTGAAAGGCTGCACACGGAGTCTGCGACGGCTTAAAGCACGTAACAGCCCCATGGTGAATGTGGTCTTTCCGCTGCCCGACGTAGCAGCCCCTATCAGCAACTGAATCATTCAATTTCAATTAGAGAGTATAAAGATAATGAATTATTACTTATTTTTGCCGTGTCTTGTTCCGATACTCTTTTCAGAGTTAAAGATTAAAAGGGAATCAGGTGAGAATCCTGAACAGACCCGCTGCTGTAAGCCCTCAAAAAAGGGATGTCCAATTGCCGCAAGTGCCACTGCCCGTATGGGTGGGAAGGCGGACAGACCGGGGTAAGTCAGAAGACCTGCTAGACGTTATATACTGCCGGGACTCAGTAACTTTATTAACTTTATAATTATGAAAAAGGTATTATCATTTGCTTTGATGGCCCTTGCAATGGGCTTTGTGTTCGTATCTTGCGACGATGAAAAGAACGGTGGTGAAGAAGCCGCCAAGTCTTACACTCTTTCAATCAGCCTTGACAAGGCCGAGTCATATTATCTTTCCGATGATTCAACTACCAGCGTAGGCTACTATTTCAGATCAGACATAACAGTTGATCCGTTCGTTCTTGTTCACGGATGGAGCCCGCTTTACGGTTTCGGCGGCGGTTTCACATATTCAAACTGCACAAATGACACCACAGCATCCAACTATAACCTTTCTGCCATCACAAAGAAAGGTGTAAAGACCAACGCATATTTCATCTCTTACACAGGTACCGAGGATTGGGGACTTCCCGTTGAGATCTCATTCAAGGACGGCAAGGCCTATCAGGCAAAGGAGTGCTACGTAACCAACAGCACAAGCGCATATCTTGCCATTAAGGAAGGTAAGGCTGAGTATGGTTCAGTCAAGGAGTGGACAAAAGATGACAAGTTCACACTCATCATCACCGGTTTCAACGGCAGGGAGCAGACCGGAACAATCGAGTTCCTTCTGGCCGACGGTCTGGATGTTGTCAACACATGGCAGCAGGTTGACCTGAGCAAACTTGGTAAGGTTACCATGATCAAGTTCTCACTCACCACAACTGACCAGGGTCAGTATGGACCTAACACTCCGTTGTACTTCTGCCTCGACCAGCTCACTGTAACCGAGTAATCATGTAAAATGTCTTTTGACGTAAAATACTGTTTGATAGCAATCTGCACCCTGTGTTTCCACCTGGAGACACAGGGTCAGGTTTTATCTGACACCATGCGTACAAAAGACATTCCCCAGGTCACGGTAACAAGTGACCGCACCGCAAACCCACGTTCCGTATCAACCTCAAAGAGGGCCGATGCCGCCCTCATGCAGGCTACCGGCTCGATGCAGGTATCGGACGTAATCAAATATTTCAGCGGCGCCACAGTTAAGGATTACGGCGGTGTAGGCGGACTCAAAACCGTATCCGTTCGTGGTCTTGGCGCATCGCACACCGCCGTCGCCTATGACGGTGTCATAATAACCGACAACCAGACAGGACAGATAGACCTGGGCAAGTTCTCAAGTTCACAGACAGAATCCGTCCGTATGGTGAGCGGCCCGGACAATGACCTGCTCCAGCCGGCAGCCCTTGCTGCACAGGCCGCAGTAATAAGCTTGAGTACAGGCCGTCCCGATCTTGGAGACGCCAAAGCCAAAGGCAACCTTCAGCTCAAAGGCGGCAGTTTCGGTACAATCTCTCCCCAGGTGACAGCCCAATTCAAGGCAGGAAAACGCAACACTGCATCACTGCAGGCCGAATGGCTTGAGACCCAGGGTAATTACCCGTATATCCAGGAAGGCGCCGGTTCCCGCAAGATGTACAGGGAAAACTCCGATGTAAAACGTCTGCGTCTGGAAAGTGCCCTGTTCAGCGACATCGGCTGCAATTCATCCCTTACCACACGCATCTATTGGTGTCAGACCGGACAGGGACTGCCAGCCAACATTTACTACAACGATTACGCGGCACGTGAAAGACTTGGCAACAATTACAGTTTCATCCAATCCACGCTGGCATCGCCTGTCAACGACCGTCTTACACTACGGTTCAGTGCCAAGTACAGCATCAATTACACCAATTACGTTGACCCCAAATCCAACAACGCTCAAGGTTTCACCGAGAACCACTACACTGAGCGTGAAGGATACCTTTCAGGTGTTACACTCTACCGGCTCACTGACAAACTTTCCGCATCAGCCGGCATTGACTTCCGTTACTCCAAACTCGCTTCGTTGGGTGATGAGTCACCAAGACCCACAAGATACACCGTAAACAGTACGGCCGCAATAAAGTACGCATCAGAGCGACTGACATTGACCGGGCGGTTGAACCACGTCATCACAAAAGAGAAAGTGGTAATCCGTCAGGCCGCAGAGAGTTACAACCACCTGTCACCCACCGCGGGACTTAACTGGCTGGCTTGGCCGGCTGCAGGACTACATGTAAGGGCATCGTTCAGCAACACATTCCGCCTGCCCACATTCAACGACCTCTATTTTGAGCAGATAGGCCGCCGCGACCTGCGTCCCGAACGGGCATCGGTGGCATCGGCCGGAATAGTCATTGAGAATCAGGCCGACGGTCTCTTCTATTCCGTATATGCCGATGCTTATGACAGCAATGTCAAAGACCGCATTATGGCAGTGCCGGGCAAGAACACCGCTGTCTGGATGATGAAAAACATAGGGCTCGTTACAACCCACGGATTTGAGACCGGTCTGGAAATGCGTGGAGCCGAAGGCAGGGTCCGTCCCGCCTTGCAGGTATCATATACCTACCAGCGCTCAATGGACAAGACCGACAGCGGCAGCACCACATGGAATCACCAGTTGCCGTATACTCCCAGGCACTCGGCATCGGCCGTAGCATGGATTGAGAACAATATCGTAAACGCAAGTTGTAACCTCATCTACAGTGGGGTGTATTACTGCAACGCATACAACGGCCCTCAGTACCGCATGCCCTCATATTACGAGTTGGGCTGTTCACTTTGGAGATCGTTTGCACTTGATACCGGTAACCTTATACTTAAAGCCGAATGCATCAACATTACCGATAGCCGGTATGAACTTGTACGCAACTACCCCATGCCCGGCCGTCAGTTACGGATATCAATTTCCATAGACTTATGAAAAAAGGCCTCCTCAAAATAACACCCATACTGTTACTCACATTGGCATGTGACCCCGAGCCCATATTGCTGGAGCCCGGCCAGATCATTGCCGATGCCGGCCATACCGGTGTATTCGTTCTATCCGAGGGCCTTTTCAACCAGAACAACAGCACTCTTTCATGGATTGATTTCGGCACAGGCAAACCCGATTCCTGGGATACCGGAAACGGCCTTTCATATGACTCTTTTGAGAAAGTCAACGGGCGTCGCATAGGTGATACCGCCAATGACATGCTGTTGTACGGAAGCAAGCTCTACATTGCGGTGTCAGAGTCAAGTACCATCGAGATATTGGATGCGGCTTCCTGCAGTTCACTGAAACAGATCTCACTAAGCCGTGACGGCAAGGCGTCGCAGCCGCGCCGTCTTGCAGCATCGGGCGGATATGTCTATGTCTGCTGTTTTGACGGCACGGTGACACGCATAGATACCGTAACCATGATGAATGACGCCACCATTCAGGTGGGCCGAAACCCCGACGGCATATGCTGTACGGGTGGTAAACTGTATGTTTCCAACTCGGGCGGACTGGACGTTGACAATCCAGACAACACCGTATCAGTCATCAGCCTCAGTTACTTTGCCGAGGTCAAACGCATATTTGTACGTTCCAATCCGGGCAACATATACAGCGACGGAGATAATGTATATGTTGTATCAAGAGGCAAGTTCAGCTATGTCACTATGGATTATGATACCCGTCTGCACTGTATCGACACACAGACCGATGAGGTAACCGCCACATACGATCTTCCCATTCTGAATATGGATATTGCCGACGGCAAGGCATGGTTCTACGGTTACGGAGCAGGCGGTACCATTCAGGTCCTGGATCTGGCCACCGGGCAGATTCTTGACCAGGATTTCATTACCGACGGCACAAGGGTGCAATGCCCCTACTCCATAAAAGTAGAGCCCACCACCCACAAGGTTTATGTATGCGACGCTCTTGATTATGTAACACCCGGATCGCTGTATTGTTTCAGCCCCGACGGTCATCTTCTTTACAGCGTACCGGGCATCGGCATCAACCCCAATACCATACAGTTCTGTGACATTAATGTCAAGACCACCCGATACACGGGCCCGCCTGAAATCAAGGGTGATATTGACCGCGTATTCGAGTATAAACCCGCTCCGGGACAGTTCGTAAACCTGTTGCCTGTTTATGAGCAGGGCGATGATTCCGCAAGTATGGCTCTGAAATGTCTCAATGCCCTTCAGTCCGGCAATATGATAACCCTGGGCGGTTTCGGCGGCTACATAACCGCAGGTTTCAACGCAACCGTACAGAATCAGGACGGCCCGGATTTCAGGATTGACGGAAACGCCTACAACGGAAACGCCGAACCCGGAGTGGTATGGGTAAGTTCCGATGCCAACGGCAACGGCCTGCCCGACGATACCTGGTATGAAATATGGGGATCCGAGCAGAAAGAGGGCCGCGCCACACTTGGATACGCCATCACATACAGTAAGCCGGCTGCAAACGACGGTAACTCCGAATGGACAGGATCAGACAGCCGTACCGGAAGCATATTGCATAACAGCTTCCACAGCCAGCCCTACTATCCGCAGTGGTATGAAGGCAACTCGGTATCATTTACAGCTACGCTTCTACCCGACAACGTAACGTATGAGAACGGCATCTACGTAATGTCGTCATTCGGCTACGGCTATGTGGACAATCTGCCCAACAGCCCCGAGAACTCTCAGTTTGACATAGACTGGGCGGTCAACAGTGACGGAACACCTGCCAATCTGCAATCCATAGACTTCATAAAGATCCAGAACGGCGTGATTGGCTGCAACAGCACAACCGGGGAATTATCGACCGAAGTTTCGACAATCTACAATCTCAACTCAAAGACAGAATGAACAGAAAGACCTTGACCATACTGTTTGTATCTATGCTCCTGTGCGCCTGCCACGGTGGCACCCAGTTCAACGCCGAGGGCGGCATATTGGAGCTTGCAAGTCATATTACCATTAACGAGACACCTCACAGTTATCATGTAAGGATTGCCAATCCCTGGAAAAAAGGCACGCTTCTGCATACCTACACATTCACTGACTCACTGCCTACGGACTACAGTTTCAACCGCAACGTCAACACAGTCCACATCCCGCTCAAACGGGTGGTCGTAATGACCAACAGTCTGGCACACCTGATGGTTGAGCTTGGCGTGGAAGACTGCATTGCCGGAGTCTGTGAGCCCGAATACATATCCGATACCCTTATCCGCGCCCGCCTTGCCGACGGCACCATTGTTGATTGCGGCAACAGCATGTACCCCACCATCGAGAAGATAATGAGTCTGCACCCGGATGCAATAATGGTATCGCCGTTTGAAGGTACCGGCTACGGACAATTGGAAAAGCTTGGCATACCTCTGCTGGAGTGTGCCGATTACATGGAGACATCACCTCTTGCTAGGGCAGAGTGGATACGCTTTTACGGCCGTCTGTTCGGTGCAGCCGCCACAGCCGATTCTCTGTACGGACAGGTAAGCCACGATTACAACTCACTTAAGGAGATTGCCTCCAAAACTGTGATGTGTCCAAAGGTCATGCTCGATACCCGCAGCGGATCTGCCTGGTATGTGGCAGGAGGCGGCAGCACCATAGGCCGTATGATAGCCGATGCAGGCGCAATATATCTGTTTGCCGACAATGATAACAGCGGCTCGGTTCCGCTCTCATTCGAGACCGTGTTTGAAAAGGCTCAGGATGCTGATGTATGGTTACTCAAGAACAGCAGTTCTGTTCCTCTGACTTATAATCTGCTGGAATCGGACTTTAAGTCATACGCATCATTCAAACCCTTCAGGGAGCGCAACATCTGGGTATGCGACGTCAATCAGGTTCCCTATTTCGAGTTGAGTTCATTCCACCCCGAGATGCTGTTAAGCGATTTCATATCTATCTTCCATCCGGAAACAAGTAGCGGACGGCATTTCTACCGTCCGCTGAATGAATAAAGGTTGTATTTATTGGTATTATCAGCAACCAAGTACGATACGTGCTATCGTACGGTCAACTGAAGCCTTATACTTACGTGACCAGGTACTACCTATTGTCATCAGATATTCCAGCTCAGATACCGGAAGTATGTTCTGACCATCTGCTGAACCAGAGAACTCAGCCTTGAGATGAGCCAGGCTGCATGCAGTATTGATGAATGTCTTCATATCATCAGTGCATCCGGTAAACACGATTGTCTGACCGCGACGGAAATCCTTAACCATAAGACCATATGCAAGTTTACGAACCTGATCCTCAAATACGCGCGGAGAAACTTTCATCCAGGTTCCGTCAACAGGTGCCATAGGCTTGCTATCTCCTATAAGAGATTTTATTGCTGACTGATTGCAGTCGAATGAACAGATTGTAGTCATATCTAGTAACAGTTTTTACTTTTCTTTTCGCCACAAAGATATAACGTATGCCTGATGGGTGAAAATAAAAGGGATATACACCATATTGGAGTGACTAAATCCAATATTTAGGGGTAAAATTGCAAATATGAGGGTGAAATTGAAGTGAAAAATTTTTCACCCCAGAGATACAGGGGTATAATTTTACCCCTATATTTGCACTTGGAACCCAAAAACAAACGGTATTTATGCATAAAATTCCCGATTCCTACTTTAAAGGCAACATTCTGGCTTGCTACATTCTGCTCATACCTCTGTACGCTTTTTTCTTCCTGATAGGTGCGCGTCCCTATCATCTGGACACTTTCATGAACGTAACCCAGGACCAGCTGGCGTTCAGATCGGCCATCATGGCATCAATCGAGGTCGTAGTCGTTCTGATAAGCCGCCTTTCAATGCTGCTCACACGCAGCAAACGACAGATGAACTACACGGGATTCGTCATTTGGGAACTCCTTGAGGGACTTGCCATAACCATGTTCTGCGCACTGTTCGTTTGGCTCATGGACAAGCGTACCACCCCTTATATGGAGCTTCTGCCCAAGATGTTCATCATTACATTCTCCATACTGGTATTCCCGTATGTGATAATGGCACTGATATCGGAAATAAAGGACCGCGACATACGTCTTGCCAAGAACATTGTCACAATTGAGAAATACGCATCGGGACAGATAGGACGCGAGGACAGCACCCTGCCCTTCCTGGATGACAAGAAGGCCCTCAAGCTTGCGGTTACCGCCAACGCCATACTCTACGTTGAGGCTGCCGACAATTACGTAAACATCTGCTACCTTAACAATGACAAGCTGGTAAGATTCCCCCTTCGCAGTTCGATGCGCTCCATAGAACAGATATGCGAGTCAAACAACATAGTCCGCTGTCATCGGTCCTACTACGTGAACCTGCGCAAGATCAGGGCAATCCAGAAAGGGGCCGACGGACTCTTTGCCGAGCTCACCTACGCTCCCGCGCCGCACATACCCATCTCAACCACCTACTCCGAGACGGTAACGGGCAAGTTCTCCACATTGGCGCAATAAAATAGTACCATTGGGGTCTGACCCCAATGGTACTATTCTTCCCTGTACTGCGTCGGAGTCTGACCGGTGTGGTTCTTGAAGAACCTGAAAAAGAATGACTGGCTGGGGAAATTGAGTCTGGCCGATATCTCCTTTATCGTCATGTCAGTATGGCGCAGCATGTTCTTGGCATCGAGAATGAGCAGCTCGCTGAGCCAGTCGGGGACCGAGCGGCCGCTTGCCTCCTTTACAATCTTGGACAGATACTTGGGCGTTACGCACATCTTGTCGGCATAATAACCCACCAGATGCTCTTTTGCATGGTCAGTTATGGCCAGTTTCATGAACTGCTCCAGCATCTGGCGCTGCCGTGTGGTACGCACGGGAGTCTCCATATCCTGACGGCGCTTGGAATCGGCCAGGAATCCGGCAAACTGATAGAATACCGATGATACCAGTCCACCTATACTCTCCTTCACGAACTGCGGATTGGCTTTTGTAATGTCGAGTGCCAAATTGACATATTTGTGAAGCATTTCGGTCTCATCGGCCGAAAGATGGATACACGGGTCACGCAACACCTCGACCGCCTCGATGAGGAACTTGCTGGGGTTGATGCCTATATTGGTAATAAAAGAGGTGGAAGCGCAGATCAGAGTCACTCTCAGATTCTGGTCTATCTCATCGGGCTGGGTCAGTTTCACTATGTTGCCCGGCGTTATCAGCAGCAGAGTACCGGTAGTCAGATGGTAATCGGTCAGGTTGACAGAGCAGTCAACCGATCCTTCGACGCAGTATGCAGCCAGGTAACAGTCCACCCTGAAGGGGTAACGCAGATAGGTATATTGGGGCTTCTCCACCAGGCGTGAAATAAAGAAGTCGTCACCTATGCCAAGCGATATTCCGGACGGCACCATCTGCTTGATTTTTGAGGGTGTGATGAGCGTTTCTGAATATTTTTCCATCTCTTATGTCTTAATTTTGAGCCAAAAGTAATATGTTTTTATGGAATATAATACCTATTTGTTGGTAATTTCAACCAAAAGATACAAAGAGTGATTAAAAAGATTGCTTTCGGACCATGGAACGGCACTAATTTTGCAGTGCAATTTGAAAACGGAAAAAACAATACAAAAAGATATGAGACACAACAATCGGATTCTGATTACGGTCTGCACCTTATTAATGGTCGTTACGGGCGCAACAAATGCCCAGACCGTTCTTACGCTTGATGAGTGCAGGTCAATGGCACTGGAAAACAACAGCCAGTCCAAGATTGCACAGGAGAAGGTAGCCGCCGCCGAGTATGACAGCAAGACGGCATTCGCAAACTACCTGCCCAAGGTATCCGCCATGGGACTCTACATGCACAACAGTGAAAACATCAACCTGGCCACCGAGGACCAGCGCAACACCCTGTCCGGTATGGGAACATCTCTTACATCGGGCATACAGAGCTCGCTCATGACCGATCCTCAGTTCCTGAATCTTTACATGAACGACGCCACCGTAAAGAACACCGTAAACTATCTTGTACAGAAGATGTCGGCGGCCGATGTAGAAGGCGCGCTCAACCAGTTGGGCCAGGACATGTCAAATGACCTGACACTGGACATCCAGAATGTTTACGCAGGTGTGATTACGATCGAGGAGCCCATCTATGTGGGCGGCAAGATACGCGCATATAATAAGGTGGCCGCCTACGCCAAGGAGCTGGCCCTGACCCAGTTGAGCGGTGAGGACCAGAAGGTTATCGTGACAGTCGACGAGGCCTACTGGCAGATCGTATCGGTCGCAAACAAGCTGCGTCTGACCGAGCAGTATGTGGACCTGCTCCGCCAGATGGACCAGAACGTCGAGATAATGAAACAGGAGGGCGTTGCAACCGCATCGGACCAACTCTCCGTAAGAGTAAAACTGAATGAGGCCGAGATGAGTCAGATCAAGGCCCAGAACGGTCTGGCACTCTCCAAGATGCTGCTCTGCCAGCTTTGCGGAATGCCGCTTGACAGCGAAATAATGCTTCAGGACGAATTGAACGAGACCCTGGATATCCCGACCGACACTGTCACCTATACCCAGGAGGATCTGTACGAAAACCGTCCCGAACTCAAAAGCCTGGAACTGGCAGTCAACATGTATGACATGAAATCCCGCATAGTACGTGCCGATTACCTGCCTACCGTTGCTCTCATGGGCAATTATCTGGTTACAAACCCGTCGGCCAGCAACGGATTCAGCAACGATTTCCACGGAATGTGGAACGTAGGCGTAGTCGCAAAGATTCCGGTATTCCACTTTGGCGAGGGCGCCAACAAGTACCGCAGGGCAAAATCGGACGTAATACTTACACAATATCAGCTGGAGGATGCCCGCGGCAAGGTTTCGCTTCAGGTAAACCAGTACGAGAAGAAGATTGACGAGGCCGATTCCCGATTGGCAATGGCCCTCAAGAACATGGAGAACGCCGAGGAGAACCTGCGAATAGCCAACATAGGATTCCAGGAGGGTGTGGTCGAGTCGCAGCTTGTGCTGGCCGCTCAGACCGCATGGCTCAAGGCCCACTCCGAAGAGATAGACGCCCGCATAGACCGCATCATGGCTACTGTCTATCTGCGTCAGGCAACAGGACAACTCAAATAATTCAATTGCAGAAAACGATAAAAACATAAAGATATGGACAACAAGACACAAAAAATGAACATTGCGCTGTCATTGACGGCATTCTTTGTTGTAGTGGTAATTGTGTGCGCGGTTGGTATCTACACCTTCAACCATCGTGTTCCTGAAATTGTTCAGGGCCAGGCCGAGGTAAGCGAATACCGCGTGTCAAGTAAAGTTCCCGGTCGTATTCTCAAGATCATGGTACAGGAGGGACAGATGGTACATGCAGGCGATACACTTGCCATACTTGATACTCCCGATATCAACGCCAAGCAGGCCCAGGCCGAGGCAGTACTGAGTGCCGCCACCGCCCAGAACGCAAAGGCACAGAAGGGTGCCCGCGAAGAGCAGATACAGGGCGCATATGAGATCTGGCAGAAAGCCAAGGCCGGACTGGAGATTTATGAAAAGTCATACCGCCGTGTAGAGAACCTCTTTGCACAGGGTGTTGTAAGCGAGCAGAAACGTGATGAGGCAAAGGCTCAGTACGATGCCGCCGCTGCAACCGAGAGAGCAGCAAAGTCACAGTACGATATGGCCGTGAACGGAGCCGAGGAGGAGGTCAAGGAGATGGCAGCAGCCCAGATGCGTCAGGCCGAGGGCGTGGTTGCCGAGGTCAACTCATATATCGACGAGACCGTACTTACCGCAACGCTTGACGGTGAGGTAAGCGAGATATTCCCAATGGTTGGCGAACTGGTCGGTACAGGTGCTCCCATAATGAACATAGCCGTAATGGAGGATATGTGGGTATCGTTCAATGTCCGTGAGGACCTGCTGCAGGATCTGACCATGGGTGCAGTGCGTGACGCTTTTGTCCCGGCATTGGACAAAACTGTCCCGGTCAAGGTCACATATATCCGTGACCTGGGTTCTTATGCCGCATGGAAGGCAACCAAGGCCAACGGCCAGTATGACCTCAAGACTTTCGAGGTACGCGCCGTTCCTCAGGAGACAGTTGAGAACCTGCGTCCCGGAATGACAGTTATCATAAACAGGGAGTAATCATGGCAAACAAAAAGCAAGGATTTCTGGCAATAGTGAGACGTGAGATACTGCGTATGCAGTCACGTCCGCTGTATGGGCTGAGCATGATCTTTGCGCCGCTGTTCTGCTTTGTCTTCTTTACCACGCTCATGAATGAGGGTCTGCCGCAAAGCCTTCCTGCAGGTGTGGTAGATGAGGACAACACAACGGTTTCAAGGTCCATCCTTAGAAACCTGGACTCATATCAGCAGACAGAAATCATTAAGCAGTACTCCAGTTTTGCCGAGGCCCGCGAGGCCATGCAGAGGAACGAGATTTACGGATTCTTCTACATACCCAAAGGCACCGAGCTCAAGGCTTCAAGCCAGCAGCAGCCTGTAATATCCATCTACACCAACGCCACATACCTTATACCTTCATCACTGCTTTACCGCGACATGAAGACGATGGCCGTGATGGCAGCGGCTGCAGTTGGACGTGAGGTCCTGTTTGCAAAGGGCGCCAACCTGGACCAGGCAATGGGATTTCTGCAGCCCATTCAGATGGACATGCACCCCATAGGCAACCCCTGGCTCAACTATAACGTCTATCTGAGCAACACCATGCTGCCTGCCGTTCTGGCTCTTATGATACTGATGGTGACCTGTTTCAGCATCCATACCGAACTCAAGGACGGGACCGCTGGAGAGTGGCTCCAAATGGCCGATGACAACATACTCAAGGCCGTGAGCGCCAAACTGTTCCCGCAGACCATGTTGTTCTCACTGATGGCACTCATCTATCTGGTGCTTATATACGGATATCTGCAATTCCCGGCACACAACGGATTCTGGCCCATGTTTCTGGCAGCCGAACTGCTCATCCTGGCATCGCAGGGATTTGCCGTGTTCATTGCATCGGCCATACCCTCACTGCGCTGGTCACTGAGCCTGTGCACCCTGTGGGGCGTGCTCTCCATACCTATCAGCGGATTCTCATTCCCGGTAATGGGTATGCCGGCCGCGCTCCAGGCCATGTCATACCTGTTCCCGCTGCGCTACTATTTCCTCATTTATGTGGATCAGGCGCTCAACGGAATCCCCATGGTCTATTCGGCATGGTTCTATACCGCCCTCGTGGCGTTTCTCATATTGCCGCTCTTGGACATAAGCCTGCTGCGCAAGGCGGCTCACGAATATGCTTATCTACCTTAAAAACAAGACTGTATGTGGATAAAAGATATGCTCGATGTGTGTGGTAAGGAACTCCGCAAGACAGTGTCCGATGTGGGCGTGCTGGTGTTCTTCATAGTGGTGCCGCTGCTGTACCCGCTGCTGTACGCCTATCTGTACGGCCGCGAGACGGTGCGCGAGGTTCCCGTTGTAGCCGTGGATGACTGCCGCAGCACTACCAGCCGCGAGTTCCTGCGCAAATGCGACGCCACCCCTGACCTTAAGATTGTATCCTATTGCGCCGATATGGAGGAGGCCCGTAACGTAATCCATAACCATAAGGCATACGGAATAATCCAGATTCCGCGTGAGTTGGACAAGACTTTGGCCGATGGGCACCAGGCTACCATAAACCTGTACTGCGACATGAGCGGCCTGCTCTACTACAAGGCCATGCTGAGCGGATGCACCATGGTATCGCTCGATATGAACCGCGACATCCAGATGGTACGTCTGTCAGGTATGTCGGACCGCGAGAAAGAGGTCATGACCATGCCTATCGAGAACGAGTACGTGACCATGTTCAACCCGGCAAACGGATTCCAGGCCTTCCTTATACCGGCAGTCCTGATCCTGGTACTACAGCAGACTCTTGTGCTTGGCGTTGCCATGATGGCCGGAACTGAGCATGAGCGCCGCCGCAAAGGTGAACTGATCCTGGGCGACGAGTACTCCAACCCCATAACCGTGCTTGGCGGCAAGGCACTGGCCTACCTGCTGGTTTACGGATTCACCGCCACTTACGTGCTTTGCGTAGTACCCTGGCTGTTCAACATGCCGCAACTGTGGCAACTGCCCACCCTGGTGGCATTCATAGTTCCGTTCCTGCTGGCAAGCATCTTCTTTGCCATCAGTATCTCTTTCTTTGTAAGAGACAGGGAATCCTGTTTCCTGCTGTTCGTGTTCGTATCGGTCCCCCTGATATTCATGAGCGGTATCTCCTGGCCTACCTCCAACATGCCTACATTCTGGAGGTTCCTGGCACAGATATTCCCGTCAACGCAGGCCGTCAACGGATTTGCCCGCATAGGTACCGCAGGAGCATTGCTGCAGGACGTACGTTATGAATCAATAGCCCTCTGGATCCAGACCGCCGTCTATTTCATGACTTCGCTGTTCATCTACGAGCGTCTGTACCGCTCCGAGAAGATGCCGGGCGTGGAGTTCGTCATCGCCATGCGCACCCGCATGCGCAAAGAGATGCGTGAAGTTGAACGCGACCTCAAGGTCGTTCGCCGCAAAATCAAATCCAAATTGTGATTTTTCTCGCCAAAGTGTCCCACACCAACCCGCGTCAGAACGTATTCTGAGCGGGATGCGTGTGGGACATCGGCTTTCTGAGGGGGTGTGTAACACAATGAACCCCACTACAAGACTTATGGTGGGGTTCGTTGTGGGACACTTTGGCGGGAATAACCCGCAAATGCTTACTTCACTTTCCAGACGTCAAGGGTGATGCCGCCACCGGCGCCGCCAAAGCCGGGCTGGCAGAGGAAGAGGCACTCGTTCATCCAGGCGTACTTGCTGTCCTTGGGAGCCTCGAACTTGGGGGCGCAGCGGAAATACATGCCGCCCTGGCCGCCCATCTTGATGATACCGTTGTTGCGAACGTGGATGGTTACGCCGTCATCGGTGCGGATGCAGTAGATTGCCTCAACTTCATTGCGGCCGTCAACTGCGAGCTGGTAATCGGCTCCGCCGGGAAGAACCTCTCCCTTGATATCGGGACCCTCGAATGTGCCGCCGGTGATAGGTATGATGGTACGTGTGCCCTTGCCGTTGTTGCCCGATGAATAGGCCTGGCCCAGGGTTACGTTAAGGCGTACTACGTATTCAAGCTCGGGAGCCTTGGGCTCGCCACCCTGCTGTTGGGGTGCGCCGAAACCGAACTGTGCGTTTGCATTCACTGAAAAGAGAGCCATTACGGCTGCTGCGAAAAGGATTTTCTTCATTGTTGTAAGTATTAATTGTGTAACAAATTCCGAATTGGGCCGAAAGTTAGACATTATTTTTAAATTTGTGGCCATAAACCTGAGAGTATGGCTGGAGATAAAAGGAAACCGATATCAATTTCAATTATACTTGTTGCGGCAACTCTGATGCTGTTCTTTCTGAACCTGTGCTGGGGTACCGTACATATCCCGTTCAGGGATGTGATTGCATCGCTTACGGGTAGCGGGGCAAGCCGTGAGAGCTGGGATTTCATAATTCTCGAGTCACGTCTGCCGGCTGCAATAACCGCACTGCTCGCAGGTGCATCGCTGGCTGCATCAGGACTTATGCTGCAGACGGCTTTCCGCAATCCTCTGGCCGGTCCGGACATTCTGGGAATTAACGGAGGTGCCGGTCTGGGCGTGGCTCTGGTCATGCTGCTGTTCGGCGGTAACCTGACAATGGGCAACCTTACCCTGGGCGGTTCCGTATCGGTCATAATCGGTGCGTTTGCAGGTGCTCTGGCGGTGACTGCGCTGGTGCTCTATCTGTCAACCAAACTCAAGAATCCGGTCATGCTGCTCATTATGGGTATCATGGTGAGTTATCTGGCATCGGCCATTATCTCCTTGCTCAACTTTTTCTCAACGGCCGAGGGCGTACACTCCTACACCATGTGGGGCATGGGTAACTTTGGCGGTGTTTCGCTTGGACAGCTGCCGCTCTACTGCATGGTAGTGGCTCTGGGGCTGTTCATTGCAGTGTCGCTCATCAAACCGCTCAACGCGCTGCTGCTGGGCGATATGTATGCCGAGAATCTGGGTATCAACATTTTACGCACCCGCAACTGGCTGCTGCTATCAACCAGTCTGCTGGTGGCTATCATCACGGCTTACTGCGGACCGGTGTCGTTCATCGGACTGGCTGTACCGCATATCGGACGCATCATGCTGCAGTCCAGCAACCATCGCAGCCTTATGCCGGTGACAATTCTTACAGGTGCTGTAGTTGCGCTGCTGTGCAACGTGCTCAGTTCCATTCCCGGCAACCGCGGACTGATTCCGCTCAATGCCATCACGCCCGCCATCGGTGCTCCGGTAATCCTTTACGTGCTATTAAAAAACAGACATAACCAATTGTAATTATGAGGACTTCAAAGATTATGGCCGCCCTGCTGACGGCAGTTTTGTGCAGTTATGCTGCAGCTCAGAGACCCCGCATGGAGCAGTTCCCCGAGGGTTCATACTCTCCCGTTACCAACATAAACCGCAACAGTTATCCCCGTGTTTTGGCCGATAACAGCGTGATGTTCCGCGTTCAGGCCCCGCAGGCACAGAACGTGCAGATTGACCTGGGCGGCACCAAATATGACATGACCAAGGGCGAGAACGGCGCATGGACCGTTACCACCAAGCCTCAGGTCCCCGGATTCCACTACTACAATCTCTTTATTGACAACGTATCGGTGTCTGATCCCGCCAGCCAGCCTTTCTATGGCTGCAGCCGATGGACAAGCGCCATTGAGATCAAGGAGGACGGAATGGATGTATTTGAGGTGCAGGATGTTCCTCATGGTGAGGTAAATACCGTTTACTACTACTCCAAAGTTGAGGAGGCATGGCGTCCGCTTATGGTTTATACTCCGGCCGGATACAATGAGGGCAAACAGGAATATCCCGTGGTTTATATCCAGCACGGCGGCGGCGAGGACCATCGTGGCTGGATGGAACAGGGCCGTACTGCCATGATTATGGATAACCTTATTGCCCAAGGAAAGGCAGTGCCCATGATCGTTGTAAGCTCTAACAGCAATGTAACATCACGCAGCGGCGGCATGGGCGGCGGTTACAGCTGGCAGGGTATGCAGACATTCCGCAGCGAATTGATTGATAATGTAATACCGTTTGTAGAGAAGACATACCGCGTAAAGAAAGACCGCAAGAGCCGCGCCATGTGCGGATTGTCCATGGGTGGCGGCCAGTCATTCTACATCGGCCTTCGTGACCCTGAGGTATTTGCAAACGTGGGCGTGTTCTCAACCGGTATGTTTGGCGGAATATCGGGCGCAGCAAACTTTGACCTGGAGGCCGAGTGCCCGGGTATGCTTTCCGATACCAAGAACTTCAACAAGACGTTCGATGTGTTTTTCCTGAGCTGCGGCGAGCAGGATCCGCGCATAGAGTATACCCGCAACATAGTTCAGAAGATGCGTGACGGCGGAGTGAATGTCAAGTTCAACTCCTATCCCGGCGACCATGAGTGGCAGGTTTGGCGCAAGTCACTGCATGAGTTCGCACAGTATCTGTTCAAATAAATGATTATTGATATACTGACCGAATCACTGCGCACCGCGGTCCTGGTAACTGGGCTGGTGGTGATAATGATGATGTTCATCGAGGTGTTCAACGTGCGCTCCCACGGGCGTATGTTCGGCAGCTTGCGCAACCGCCGTGTGGGCCAGGTGCTGCTGTCGGCGGCTCTGGGTACCGTACCCGGATGCATGGGCGGATTCGCGTCAGTATCCCTCTATACCCACGGTCTGATAAGCTTTGGCGCCCTGATTGCCATGATGATTGCCTCATCGGGCGACGAGGCTTTCGTTATGCTGGCCATGTTCCCCGGCAAGTCAGCCTGGATATTCCTGATACTCTTTGTTTTGGCAGTTGCCGTAGGCCTGCTGGTTGACCTGTTCCGCAGTAAGGATGACGGCTGCCATTCCATGAACGTGCATGGCCAAGACCGCGAGCCACGTCATGAGCACCATCACGAGCGTCACTATGGCTGGCAGCGAATAGTTCTGTTCTTAGGGGTGCTTGTATTTATAGGCTCCCTCCTGGCCGGCTGGCTTGAGGCCGATGAGTCCGATGCAGGTGCAGGCGGTTTCAATCTGCTCTCCGAGGAGTGGATGTACTGGCTGTTCGCAGCGTTGAGCCTTGCCGTGCTTGGCATGCTGCTGTTTGCAGGTGACCACTTTGTCGAGGAGCACCTGTGGGAGCACATAGTATGTCACCATTTGCCAAGCATCTTCCTTTGGACTTTCGGCACAATCCTGATAATTGGCGTGCTGATGTCATATTTTGATATCACCTCATGGATCAGTGACAACACAATCCTGATGATCCTGCTGGCCGCAGCCATCGGCATAATCCCAGAGTCCGGCCCGCATCTAGTATTCGTATCATTGTACGCAGCAGGCGTTGTCCCGCTGCCCGTGCTTCTGGCCAGCTGCATAAGCCAGGACGGCCACGCCTCACTGCCGCTTCTGGCTCAAAGCCGTGGCTCGTTCCTCAAAGCCAAACTCATCAACGTTGGCGTTGCCGTCGTCATCGGCCTAATCAGTCTGATGCTATAGTTCGCCAAAGTGTCCCACACTTACCCCACTCACAACGCTCCTGAGTCAGTTCGTTGTGGGACATCCCCTCAAAATGAACCAGTGTCCCACACCCACCAGCGAAAGAACGTATTCTAAGCGCGGTGAGCGTGGGACACTTTGGCGTATTAGGCAAGAATTAGCGCAGAATGTAGTCTGCAATCCACTGCCCCACCTCGCGGGTGCCGTAGTGAGCACCACCCTCCACCTGAATTTCCGGGGTGCGGACATTGGCATCGAGCGAAGCCTGGACGGCCTTACGTATCACTGCGCCTTCCTCGTTGAGGCCGAAATACTCGAACATCATGGCGGCGCTAAGTATCTGCGCTATGGGGTTGGCAATGTTCAGGCCCTTGCCCTGCGGCCACGAACCGTGAACTGGCTCGAATACGGGGGTATGTTCGCCGGTTGATGCGCTGGGGAGCAGGCCCATGGATCCGGTAATGCACGATGCCTCATCGGTCAGGATATCACCAAAGGTATTCTCGGTTACGATGACATCAAAGAACCTCGGCTCCTGAATCATGCGCATGGAGGCGTTGTCCACGAACATGAAATCGGTCGTAACCTCTGGGTACTCCTTCATTACCTCCATGGCAACGTTGCGCCACAGACGGGAGCTGGCCAGCACGTTTGCCTTATCGACCACGGTCACGTGCTTGCGGCGTGCCAAGGCATACTTGTAGCCAACGCGAAGTATGCGTTCCACCTCGGCGCGGCTGTACAGATTCGTATCGTAAGCCTCATCGGCACCCTCTTTCTTGGGGCCGAAATACATGCCGCCGGTAAGCTCGCGGATGCAGATGAAATCGGCACCCCGCACAATCTCATCCTTAAGCGGTGACTTGTGTACCAGGCAGTCAAAAGTCTCAATGGGGCGGATGTTGGCGTACAAGCCCAGTTTCTTGCGCATAGCCAGAAGTCCCTGCTCAGGGCGCACTTTTGATGTGGGGTCATTGTCATACTTGGGGTCACCCACGGCGGCAAACAGCACGGCATCTGACTCCATGCAGGTGCGGAAAGTCTCATCCGGGAAGGGATCCCCCACCTTGTCAATGGCATCTGCACCGCAAATGGCCTCACGGTACTCCACCTCATGTCCAAACTTGCGGGCCACGGCATTTACAACAGCTACACCCTGCTCCATTATCTCGGGGCCGATACCATCACCGGCCAGAACTGCTATCTTAAGTTTCATATGTTACATTGACTCTATCTTGTTCAACATCTTGACGGTTGCCTTGATTGCCGCCTCGGTCTGGTCGGCATCAAGTCCGCGTGTCTTGAACTCGGAACCCTTGAAACTCCATGTGATTATGGTCTGTACAAAGGCATCGGTACGGCCTCCGGGCGGGATTGATACCGTATAGTTGGTCAGAACCGGGAAGGGTTTGTCAAGGCTGGCGTATATCTTGCGCAGCGCACGCACAAAGGCGTCATACTGACCGTCACCGGTAGCAGCCTCCTGATACGGTTTGCCGTCAATCTCAATCTTGACGGTAGCCTGAGGACGCAAGCCCTGAGTGAGACTGAGCGAATAGTTCAGTATGCGGATTCTCTGCTCCTCCTGTTCGTGATGAAGTACATCATGAACAATGTAAGGCAGGTCATCCTGTGTAACCTGTTCCTTCTTTACACCAAGTTCAATGATTCGGTCGGTTACCTTACGCATGGACTCCTCGTCAAGCTCAATACCCATGGCCATAAGGTTCATCTGGATATTGGCCTTACCGCTGTTCTTGCCAAGGGCGTATTCACGCACGCGGCCAAAGCGCTCGGGCAGCAGGGCATTATAGTAAAGGTTATCCTTCTTGTCACCATCGGCATGAACGCCAGCGCACTGGGTAAAGACGAACTCACCCACCACAGGCATGTTGTGCGGAATATGTATGCCGCTGTCCATCTCGACCTTACGGCTCACCTTGAACAGGCGGTTCTCATTCAGTCCGGTCTCAACGCCCATCTGGTCCCTGAGCATGGCCATAACGCTGCCCAAAGGTGCATTTCCCGCACGCTCGCCAAGGCCGTTCACGGTTACATGAAGGCCCTGCACGCCAGCCTTGACTGCCGCATAGACATTGGCCACAGCCAGGTCATAGTCATTGTGTGCATGGAAATCAAAATGTATCGCAGGATAACGCTCCACCATGCGGCGGCAGTACTCTAAAGTGGTATCGGGGTTGAGGATTCCCAATGTGTCGGGCAGCATCACACGCTTAATAGGCATGGTGCTCAAAGCATCCATCAACTCAAACACATACTTGGGCGAGCGCTTCATACCATTGCTCCAGTCCTCAAGATATATGTTCACCTCCATACCGCGGCTTACGGCATACTCAACGGTGCTCAGGATATCGGCTATATGCTGTGCGGCAGTCTTGCCCAACTGGGCGGTCACATGCTTGAGGCTACCCTTGCAGAGCAGGTTCATCACATGACATCCGGCACCCAGAATCCAATCGGCCGAGCGGTTCTGGTCAACAAATCCCAGCACCTCGATGCGGTTCAGCAGTCCGTTCTTATCGGCCCATTCGGCAATGCCGCGCACGCAATCCTGCTCGCGGTCAGATACCATGGCCGATGCAATCTCCACGCGGTCCACGTTCAGGTCCGACAGCAGTGACTGCGCTATGCTGAGTTTCTCCTGATTTGAGAAACTTACGCCCGATGTCTGCTCACCGTCACGCAACGTGGTGTCCATTATCTCGATGTAACGTCCGCGTGCGGCACGGCTCTCATATGCCTCGATATCGGCCTTGCGTGAAAGCAGGTAGTCAATATCGTCATAACCGTTCATCAGGCACAGTTTCTTGTAGCCGTCTATCTCAAACTTCTCGGAGTGTCCGTTGGAGAGGTTGGTTACGGTCTGCGCCTCAAGGTCTACCCTCACGCGAGTCGCTGCGTCACGGTTGATGCTTGCCATAAGCTCATCGCGGAAAGCGGTGCTCACGGTTACCGGCAGCACAAAGCAGTTGAGCAGGTTGCCACGGTGTATATCGGCGAAACGGTCCGATATCACCACCCTGATGCCGTAACCGGCTATAGCCCAGGCGGCATGCTCGCGGCTTGATCCGGAGCCCCAGTTGGTACCGGCCACCAGAATCTCGTGGCAGCCCTCGTGGGGGCGCTCGCTGAATTCGGGACGGTTCAGCACGAAATCAGTCACCGGAGTGCCGGCGGCATCATAGCGCAGATCATGCATGAACGCATCGCCGAAATAGCCCAGATCACGCGTGGTAGCAGCCATATATCGGGCCGGGATAATCAGGTCCGTGTTGCAGTTGTCTATATTGATCGGAATACAGGTTGATTCCACTATACTCATCTTCTTTTCCATAGTCACAAGAGTTTTCGGGGGTCTGTTATCACACCGGTCACGGCACTTGCCGCCACAGTAAGAGGACTTGCCAGAATGGTTCTGGAGCCGGGTCCCTGACGGCCCACAAAGTTACGGTTCGACGTGGATATGCACAGCTTTCCTGCAGGGACCTTATCCGGGTTCATGGCAAGACAGGCCGAGCATGAAGGCAGGCGCAGTTCAAAACCGGCCTCCTCAAGTATCTTGTCTATACCCTCCTCTATTATCTGCTTGCGCACCAGCCATGATCCGGGAACCAACCATGCAGTAACGTTAGGAGCCTTGCGGCGGCCCTGTACCACACTTGCAAAAGCACGAAAGTCTTCTATACGACCGTTGGTGCAGGCACCCAGGAAACACCAGTCAATTGGCGTGCCCTCCAGTTTCTGTCCTGGAGCAAACTGCATATAATCCAACTGTGTCTTGAGTTGTGTTCTCTCCGCAGCACTCAGCCCCTCATATGAGGGAACGACACCATCTATAGCTATGCCTGCACCCGGGTTGGTTCCGTATGTGATTCGCGGCTGCATATCATCGGCATAGAAGGTAACCTCCTTGTCAAACACGGCATCATCGTCCGTGCGCAATTCACGCCACCTGGCCACGGCGCGGTCCCAATCCACACCCTTGGGGGCGAATTCGCGGCTGCGCAGCCAACTGAACGTGGTCTCATCGGGAGCAATCAGTCCGGCGCGGCTGCCCATCTCGATCGACAGGTTTGACAGCGTAAGGCGTCCTTCCATGGACATCTCGCGAATGACACGTCCGGCATACTCCACGGCATAACCCGTAGCACCCGATGTGGTCATCTGCGACATGATATAGAGAGCCACATCCTTTGCCGTAACTCCTTTTCCCAGTTCACCCTCAATGTTTATGCGCATGGTCTTGGGCTTGCGCTGCAACAGGCACTGTGATGACAGTATCTGTGCCACCTCGGATGTGCCGATGCCCATTGCGATTGCACCCAACGCGCCGTGGGTCGATGTATGTGAATCGCCGCACATGATTGTCATTCCCGGCAGTGACAGTGCCTTCTCGGGGCCAACCACATGGATTATTCCGTTATCCGGCGTACCCATACCAAAGTATCTTATCCCAAACTCACGGCAGTTACGCTCCAATGCCTCCACCTGCTTACGGCCCACGGCATCGTCAATACGCTCCTGCTGGTCCGACGGGGTGTTATGGTCTGGCATTGCGACTATCCTTTCGGGACGCAGCACGCCGCAGCCCTTGTCGCGGATGGCATCAAAAGCCTGAGGAGTGGTCACCTCATGGCAATACAGCCTGTCTATATAGAGCAGGTCCGGCCCGTCGGGCACCGATTGCACCACATGGGCGCTCCATATCTTGTCAAACAGTGTCTTACCCATTTTCCTGCGGCTTAAACTTATTAATACAATCTATGTAAGCCTCCACACTGGCGGTAACGATATCGGTATCCGATCCGAAACCATAGTACAGATGCCCGTCATTCTCAACCTGCATATGCACCTTACAGGCGTCATCCGATCCTTTTGAAAGAGCCTGGATGGTCATCTCCTTAAGAGTCATGGTGCGCAGGATTATCTTCTTGAGTGCCTTGATCGATGCATCCAGCGGTCCGTTTCCGGTAGACTGTGCTGTGAACGACTCGCCGTTCACGTTCAGCTTGATGGTTGCATCGGGAACCACTCCCTTACCGGTGGTAACCTCAAGTGCCTCCAGCTTGACATGCTTCTTGGCCGATAAATCCGCACCTGCAAGCATCAGTATATCGTCATCGGTAAGTTCTCTCTTCTTATCTGCCAGTTTCAGGAAGGCCTCGTAAATGCGGTTCATGGCAATGATATCGACCTTTACGCCAAGCGCGCTGAGACGATGCCTCAGGGCAGCACGTCCGGACCTTGCAGTCAGGACTATATCGCTCTCATCCAGACCCACATCCTTGGGATCTATTATCTCATACGTGGTGGTATTCTTAAGAACACCGTCCTGATGTATGCCGCTGGAGTGAGCGAACGCGTTCCTACCCACAATAGCCTTGTTGAACTGAACCGGCATGCTCATAAGAGATGATACCAGACGGCTGGCTGCGGTAATTCTCTGGGTATTGATACCACATTCCAAAGGTATATCATGATGGCACTTAAGGATCATTGCAATCTCCTCGAGCGATGTGTTTCCGGCCCTCTCGCCCACACCGTTTATGGTCACCTCAACCTGACGGGCACCGTTCAAAACACCGCTCATGGTGTTGGCGGTTGCCATACCCAGGTCGTTGTGGCAGTGTGTGGAGAGTATTGCCTTTCCGTTGGCCAGGCCATCCACATGCTCCATAAGGTAACGGATCTTGGCTCCGTATTCATCGGGCAGACAGTACCCCGTGGTATCAGGTATATTTATAATGGTGGCGCCGGCCTTGATTGCGGCCTCGGCCACGCGGGCCAGATACTCGTTATCGGTACGGCCTGCATCCTCGGCATAGAACTCCACCTCAGCCCTCTTTGACGCTGCATATTTCACGGCAGCCACGGCACGCTCCAGAATCTCCTCACGGGTGCTGTTGAATTTGTAACGGATATGCTCATCACTTGTGCCGATGCCCGTGTGGATGCGTCTGTACTTTGCGTACTTCAGTGATTCGGCCGCAACGTTGATATCGTTCTCAACCGCACGGGTAAGCGCGCAGATGACGGGTCTTGATACCGCGCGCGATATCTCCACCACCGAGTTGAAGTCACCGGGACTGCTCACAGGGAATCCGGCCTCAATCACATCCACGCCAAGTGACTCAAGTTGGCGCGCCACCTCAATCTTCTCGATCGTGTTCAACTGGCATCCCGGGACCTGTTCGCCGTCCCGGAGAGTCGTGTCAAAGAAAATCAGTCTGTCTGACATTTTGTTAAGTGTATTAATCAAAAAAGCCTCTCTCACTCTTGTGAGAAAGGCTTTTGCATTTATTTCTACTAAGTTCAGATATATGCGTCAGGCTTCCTCACACCGGCTATCCGGAATGATAATGGAAATAATAATGAGGCCCTGCAGTCGCATATCTCTTCTTAATTTGTCCGTTTTGACTGCGCAAAGTTAAATACACTATTCAAAATGACAAACAGATAGGCATTATTTTTTACCTTTGAACTTGATAAAGCAGATATAATGGTTATGACTTATACAGACATTAAAAAGGGCATTACGGTTCTGTTGATACTATTCCTGAGCACAGCTGCAAAAGCAATTCCCGCCAAACCCGGACAGACACGTCAGATCACGCTTGATGACGGCACCACTGAAACCGCACTTCTGGTAGGCGATGAGTATGGTCACTACTGGCTTACCCAAGACGGCAGAGCATACATGGGCGTAGGCGATTCATATGTACCTGTCGATAAACAGTTTGTACAGGAAAAAGCCAAGATACGCCGAAATAAAGCCAACCAACGCCGCACCGCACGTCTTGCCCCTTCACGCGGATCAAAAGCCCACGAGCATTTTTCCGGACAGAAGAAAGGACTCATAATTATGGTAAACTTTGCCAACAAGTCCTTCCAGGAAGACCATACCGACTCACTGTTTAACGAGATAGCCAATCGCGAAAACTACCAATCGGCCCCTTTCAAGGGCTCCATGTATGACTACTTCCGCGACCAAAGCCGGGGAGAGTTCCTGTTGAACTTTGATATAGCGGGTCCGGTCAATCTAAGTAAGGATTATGAATATTACGGAACCAATGATTCCAAGGGCTATGACCTACATCCCGGCGAAATGGTAATAGAGGCACTTGAACTGGCCGATTCCATTGTAGACTATTCAGATTATGACTGGGATGGTGACGGTACTGTAGAACAAGTCTATGTGATCTATGCCGGAAAGGGTGAGGCCGACGGAGGCGCCACAAAAACCATATGGCCGCATGAATTCACCCTGTATGAGGCCTATATCGGCGGTGACGGTTCCGGTCCCCAGATTCTGGATAGTGTAGAAATCAACACATACGCTTGCGGAAGTGAGCTTAACGGCTTGGGCAAGGTAGCCGGAATAGGAACCATGTGTCATGAATTCAGCCATTGCCTGGGTTACCCTGACTTCTATGATACAGACTACAGCGGCGGACAGGGTATGTTTGAATGGGACCTTATGGATACAGGGTCCTATAACAATAACGGTTACCTGCCGGCTGGATTCACCAGTTATGAACGCTGGTTTGCCGGATGGTTGGAACCCACAGAACTGACTGAAACCACGACAGTCAGCAATATGCCCGATTTACAGAACGGAGGCGGTTCATACATAATCCACAATAAAGGATACCGCAACGAGTATTTCCTTCTGGAGAACCGTCAGAAAACAAAATGGGATGCGGGTATTCCAGGTGCCGGACTGCTTATCCTTCACGTCGATTATGATGAAAAAGTCTGGAACAGGAACGAGCCCAACGAGGATCCCGACCACCAGCGTATGACATGGATTGCGGCCGATGGCGAATACCAGAAATCCGAGTACGACGGTCAGTGGTACTGCACCACCACAGGAGCCGCCAACGACCCCTTCCCGTACGATACAGTGAATGCCTTCAACGCCACCACGACACCTGCGGCAGTCTTCTATAATCTGAATTCAGACGGCACATACAATCTTGACTCGTCAATAGAAGACATTACACAGAACGCAGACGGTACCGTTTCCTTCAAGTTTGTCGTTCCCACCACAGGCGTACCCACAATCAATGTCAAGTCAGGATCAGGCAACAACCGTTGGTATGACATGAACGGTCGTCCGCTTGACAGGATGCCCGACGCTCCGGGTCTTTACATAGGTAACGGAAACAAAGTTCTGATAAAGTGATCGGGACCAGGCTCTACATAGTTGCAGACCATCTGTTTTTGGTCAAGGCCGATGAAACCGTTCTGGCCCGGATGACCAACTATGAGCCGTTCCGTACTGATAAAGCCGATGTTTCCGATGCGCTGTTCGCTCTCACCGTAATTGAGGGAGCGCCCGTTTCCTACATAGAGGAGTGGCGTCAGGATGAGGAGGGACAGGAGACCATATGCGGTCACACCGAGGATGGGAAATCCGTTTTTGAGTACCGGTTCGGCGGCAAGACTGCGGGATGGCTGGTATGCACGCCGGGATACAGGGATGGAACGCTTCATCTCAGCGGATTCCAGTCCAAGTCCGCGCTTGACAACTCCCTGATGATACAGTTCGCAATGGCATCGGCCTGTCTGGGAACAGTGCTGTTCCATGCGGCAGTGGTGAATCTGGATGGACGCGGATATATGTTCCTGGGCAAGAGCGGCACGGGTAAGAGCACCCATGCAAGACTGTGGCTCCAGAACATTCCCGGCACTGAGCTGATGAATGATGACAACCCTGCGGTTCGCGTAAAGCCGGACGGCACAGCCGTTGTATATGGTACTCCCTGGAGCGGTAAGACTCCATGTTACCGCAACGTAAGTGCTCCGCTTGGAGGGATTGTGCTTCTGAGTCAGGCACCATACAATAAGATTGTGCGCCTTCAAGGCATAGGTGCATACGCGGCAGTGGTGCCCAGCATATCTGGCAAGCGTTGGGATTCACGCATTGCCGACGGACTGCATGAGACAGAGAACGCTCTGGCAGGCAACATACCGGTATGGCATCTGGACTGTCTGCCCGATGCCGATGCCGCACACACATGTAAAGATGCAATCGCCATATGACCGATGGGCAGATCATAAAAGAGGCCGTGCGCCTGGTGGCTGACGGAGTGAGCGTAACGTTCCCCGTCAAGGGCCGAAGCATGATTCCGTTCATAGTCGGCGGACGCGAGAGCGTGGTGCTGCAGAAACCTGATGACCTCAAGGTGGGTCATGTGGTGCTGGCAGAGATAGCCCCTGAGCACTATGTGGTACACCGCATCATACGCATCGGCCCCGATGACCGGATTACCCTTATGGGTGACGGCAACATACGCGGCACCGAGAGTTGCAGACGGGAGCATGTGCTGGCACGGGCCACTCATGTGGTCGATGCACAGGGACAGCGCCGCACTTTGGAGTCAAAAGGGCAGATTTTCAAAGCCAGAGTATGGTACAGGATACGTCTGTTCCGCAGGATCATACTGGCCGTTTTAAGAAGAACCTGTAAGAAATACGCATTATGAAGATAAAGAAAGGATATATTCTACGCACTGTGTGCGGCGAGAACGTGATAGTTGGAGAAGGCCTGGATGCAATCAACTTCGGGCGCATGCTCTCTCTGAACGAGACTGCCGCATTTATCTGGAAAAAGGCACAGGAATACGGTGAATTCACGGCCGAAAGACTGGCTGTCGCAGTATGTCACGAATATGACGTTGACCTGCTTCGGGCCAGGAACGATGTAAAGGAAACTCTGGACAACTGGACTAAACTGGGTGTAATAGAATGAAATATTCAAGTTGGATATGGCGTAACACACAAGGCATCCGCTGGAACACGGCGGTGCGCATAGTTACAGGCACTGCACAGGTGGCGCTTGGCCTGCTTATGGTATGGCTTAGCCGCCGCTTCATAGATGAGACCATCCACACCGGATCGGCCCATGACGTAACCGTCATGATCATCTGGCTGGTGCTGACCGTAGTTGGCGGAGTGCTGCTGCGTCAGGTCTATTTCCTGCTCACCACCAAGGCAAGCATCCGCCAGACCAACGCCATCCGCCTGCGTATGTTTAGCGGGCTTTTCCGCCGCCAGCTATATGACGAGAAAGAGATACACTCCGGTGACATCAGTTCACGCCTTACCAAGGATATCGAGGTGGTGTCCGATACCACCACCGATACCCTACCCCAAATGTGCATTACCTGCATCCAGCTTATTGGTGCATTCCTGCTGCTCCATTACTTTGACCGCTGGCTTGCATGGGCTCTGCTCATAATGACACCGCTTGCAATACTGATGGCCAAGTTCATAGGCCGTAAATTGCGTCAGATGACTCTTGACATACGCCAGGACGAGAGCCGCATCCAGATGCAGGTACAGGAGGGCATGGAGAACAACGCCGTACTGCGCGCCATGGGCAGCCAGGAGTGGATGACCGGCCGTCTGGACTCCGCTCAGCGGCAACTCAAAGGCAACATCATGCGCCGTACCCGCTTTACCATAATGATTCGCATCATACTGGGCAGCGCGTTCGGACTGGGTTACCTGCTGGCATTCGTATGGGGAGGCCTGCAACTGCGCAACGGCGCAATAACATTCGGTATAATGACATCGTTCCTGCAACTGGTAGGCCAGATACAGCACCCCGTAATGCAGCTGCTCAACCTGGTGCCGCAGGTAATACACTCCACCGCCAGCATAGACCGTCTGGCCGAGCTTGAGGACAATGCCGTGGCCGATACCGGCACGCTGCACCCTACCCTTAGCGGAATACGTTTTGAGAACGTCAACTTCAGGTATGCAAGCGGTGACCGCCAGATACTGACCGGTTTCAGTCATGATTTCCAGCCCGGCACCAAGACCGCACTTATGGGTGAGACCGGTATAGGCAAGACTACCCTGTTCCGACTTATGCTGGGATTCATCAGCCCCGACAGCGGCAACATAAGCCTTTATGGCTCCGACAATTCCCTTACCGCAGGCGCCGAGACCCGCCCCGACTTTGTGTTTGTACCTCAGGGCAATACACTCATGAGCGGCACCATCCGCTTCAACCTGCAGGTGGCCAATCCGGATGCATCGGACGAACAACTTATTGAGGCTCTGCACACCGCCTGCGCAGATTTTGTACAGGAACTCCCCGACGGTCTTGACACAATGCTCGGCGAACGCGGCAGCGGTCTCAGCGAAGGCCAGGCCCAAAGAATAGCAATAGCCCGGGGCTTACTGCGCCCGGGCTCCATATTGCTCCTTGATGAGATAAGTTCGTCTCTTGATCCCGAGACAGAGACTGAGCTCTACGCCCGCCTCTTCAAGGCTTATCCCAGCAAGACTATGATCTTTATCACTCACCGCACCGCAGTCACAACTCTCTGCGACTCGGTGCTGACACTCTAAGCCAACAGGTTATCCTCTGACTGGCCAATACCGGGAATCTGAGAGAAGCCGTTGCCCCAACCTGGGGGTAATGACCTGTCTCCACTTCCGCAGAGTATGCCGGTTGTCTCAATGTTTATAACCTCAGTTACGGGCTTGCTGTATATCTTTTTCATAATTCAATCTGTACTTAAGACCATTAATTACTTTATCATCACTTTAGAGCCCTTGTTGTTAAGGTAAATACCAGGCTGTGTTGGCATACCGTCCACTGAACGTCCGTTCATGTCAAACCACTTTTCTATAGTGATATCACCGCTCTCCACATCTATCGTGCCCACAGCAGTAACATCTCCGCCAGTTCCCAGAAGACGAACCTTGATGCGGTCAGGAGCACTGGCAATGGCACCGTCTCTTGATGGAGCATGCAATGCAGCATCGCTGCCAGCATATGTTAGGAATGCACGGAACGGCGATATAAATGCGCCGCTGGCCGCCTTTACAAACTGGCCTGCTTCAACATCAGTTACGCCATCAGTTGCTTTACCGCTTGTGGCGGCAAATCCGAATACGGTACCGGAGAACGGATCATCACCGTAATCCAGGTAGCTGTAAGTGCCGTGGAATGTCCAGTCACCGCTATTGGTTGTACCCTCAGTTACTGATGCAGATGCCGTGCCGCTGAACGTCACTTCGTCGTCAGAATCAGGCATAAACAGGTACGGAGTATTGGCATTGGTTGATGTAACTTCATTACCCGGACCTGGGGTAGCATCAATCATCGTTGCAACCCAACCTTCTTGAGCATCGTATGTCACATCCTGAAACTCATAGACCTTACCGCCGCTAATGCTCGTCATAGCAAACGGCAAGCATATGGTCGATGCCTTACCCGCTGTGAATGTACGGTTAAACTCCACTTCTTTTTCTGCAATCAGAGAAGCTATCTGGCCTGTAATACCATAAGACTCACTTACTGCATATCCTGAACTGACAGTAGTAGCAGCATTAGGCATAGTGAACGACCAAGTTCCATTTCCATTATCTGAAGCATCGTTTCCGTTATATGTAACATTTGTAAGAGTCAATCCGGCATTAGCGGATCCTAATGTGACGGTTGACTGTTTTGTGTAATACTCTTTATTGTCGTAAGTTACACCATCTGCATAAACTATATTACTCCCGGATATTATTGTTCCATTTGTCCGCGTAACTGTAATGCCTACAGGATGTGTCAAGGCATAAACAGAAACGGCACCATTGTTTGTCGAAACATCTTCATTTGAATTGATACCGACACCTATAGTATTATTTCCAACCGTGCAGTTATAGTAGTAATTGTACCGTAACGCGCCATCACCGGATCCTGTAATAGCCCCTTTACTTGAAACATTGGGTATCGTAACTCCTGCAGCAAAACAATCCCTGATAACACCAGGGCTATTGTTTACACCCGCAATTCCGCCATATCTATAGCCTCCTCCTGCATCCATTGAAATTGTGACGGAACTGACACAACGCTGGATCGTCCCTTGGTTTTGACCAGCAATTCCACCATGTTCGTATGCATTATCATGAGCAGCGTTTATTACAGTATTTCTTACTGTACAATTCTCTATTGTACCATGGTTATAGCCTGCTATACCGCCTGTAACATCATATCCCGTAATACGGGCATTTATAAGATTTACATTCCTTACACTACCACTGTTATTTATATAACCGAACAAGCCTTGATGACCATCATTTACATAACTATCACCGCTCTTATAAATCCGCACTCCACTGATGGTATGGTTTTGGCCATTGAAGTTGCCTCCAAATGTATGATTGTAATCACCAATACGACTGTAATTCGTCTGTGTAGAACTTTTGTTCCAAGCTTTTTCATAAGAGTATGAAATGTCAGCACCCAATACGAAATAGACACTACTACAACTGTTTCCTTTGCTGACATAACTTGCCAGATATTCAAGACCTTTAGTGGTGGTAATACAATAAGGATTCTCAATGGTACCGTCTGCTCCATTACCCATTCCCCAAACGTCAGTCCAATTGGCTGTAAATACCAAATCACCGTCACGAGAGTTTTGTGGAATAGTGACGTCTCTATTCGGCACATTACCGTTGCTGCCCGTCCATCCTTCAAAGTAATAACCAAATTTGGTCGGTTCCTTCAGCGTGATGGATGACGTCTCCCAGGCATAACTGGTGGGATTATTGGCCGTGCCGCCGTCCAAGTCGTAGCTGATAGTGTAAACACGGCTGGCATCCAAACCGGTGCCCAAGTCCTGGTTTAAAGATCCGCTAAAAGCATTGCCGGCCAGGTCGCTGATAGTGCCTCTCATGCCGGTAATCTTCAATGTACCGCTGGCATCACGTATTATTGTACCGCTGAAGGTAAGCACATTGCTTCCGCTAGTACCGCTCACCAAATTAAGTGAACCCCAGGAAGTAGAGAGTCTGGCATCACTGCTTGTCACAATTTCATTGAAAGCCACGCTTACATACACCGGATTGCCCTTAGCGTGATAACCAGGGGCCACTGAAACTGCCAATGTAGTAGGTGCAGAGCCTTCCACGGCCTGGATGTGTGCCGTGACGTTCTTGGCCCACCACTCATCGTTGTCGGTACCGCCACCTGATGCATTGCAACGCACAGCAATGAAGCTGAAATCCATAGGAAGGAGAAGCCTACCATCAGAAGCACGACGGTTTGTATTGAACTTTTGCATGCTTAGAATATAGCTTGTACCGTAGTCCCACGGATTATCGTTTCCTGCATTGTTGCCAACAGAAGTAACAGGGAAACTGTAACTCTTGTACTCCGTATCCTTACCGTTGGTCTTGTGCTCAAAGCCTGCCATGTACCATGAATTGTTGATATTGCCAGGATTACCGTTGGAGCAATCTTTACGATTATCATATAAGGTTGTAGAATTCAAGATTGACATATACTGATAACCGTCATTCTGCTCCTTGACATCCATACTGAGCGTCATACGAAGTTCGGCACCGACAAACTGATAGTAAGCCTTAGGTGCAGCATTGTTAAAGAAAGCGGTGTAGGACACCGATTTGACGGTATTACTTTCATAACCTGCATCTGTGTTCTGATACTCGGATTCCTGAATGACTACGTCCTTGACGGCGAAAGCACCTGAAGAAGGTACACTGGTGCCCGTATTGAAGCTGCGGGTTTTGTCAACCAGGAAGAAACCTTCAACGTCAGTTACCTCCAGCTTATAGTTGCGGCTGGTGCTCGTCTGATACTTGTAAGCGTTGGTACTGGCTGCCTGCTCCGTTACGGTAACGGTTCTGCTGGTTTCGTCACCGGCTGTAAAAGTAAACTCGCCGCTCAACTCATTGGAGTTTACGCCATTAACCTTGGTCACATTATAGTGCTGCCCTTCGTATGCACTCAAGTTCACCAGACGGTACTTTACCGTCTCTGCCACCGATGTGTTGTCACGGGTAATGGTAAATGTTGTAACGTTGTCGCTGGTGCTGGAGCTAATATTCCAGCCATTCTCGGCCCAAGCATTCTGTCCTACTGTCATGCTAACGACCAGAAGCATGACTTTGATGATTCGGTTTAGAATAAAGTCTCTTTTCATATCTGTTTGTTTCTGTTTTTTCTGTCAGACGGAGCATCGGGCCATCGTAAATCCTCGGGATGTTCACGCAAATATCTGGAGGTCTTGTACAGGCACCATATGATGTATGCCGCACAGACCACCAGGATAATTGTCATGATGATTTCAAGGGCTTTCATTTGGGGAGATAAAGGTACCCCATCCCCTGTCTCGGAATGGAAAGGACTAATGAAACGAGAGATAAAATAAAAAAAGCCCATATTGTTTTAAAACGTGGGCAAAGTTCGCGCGCGAGCAGATACACCCTGTCAAAATCAGTAAAATTCACAGGGCGGTTTTGTCAAAATCAGTAAAAATTTTGCAGGGGGGGGGCACAAAGGGGGCAAAGGGGACGGTTATATAATCGCCTCCACATCGCTGATCAGGAAATCATCCAAGCTCACGCCACCGGTTCCTACCACAAACGACCGCTTAGGACTAAATGTATCCACAAACTCGGGCAAACCGGAATTTATCCCTCTGCGGCCGCTCTTCACCTCAATGGCCGTCACCTCGCCGTCACGCACAACCACAAAATCCACCTCAAAATCACCCTGAGAAGCATTTCTCGATGGTTCACGCCAATAATACACCTTATAATCCAGCTCGTCGGCCATACTCAACAGATGAGCACCCACGGCACTCTCCACCCAGCGGCCCCATGCCTTCGTGTCCGTCCGGTCCGTTATGAACCCGCGACCCTTGTAAGCCGTCAGCAAGGCATTGTTATACACCTGATACTTGGGGATGGAACCACGTTTGCGCGCCTCATCATTGGCATATTTTTGCAAACCCGTCAACAGGGCGCACTGGTCCAGAATCTCCAGATAACCCGCAAGAGTGGTCACGTTGCCCGCATCCTGCAACTGCCCCATCATCTTCGTTAGCGACAGAATCTCGGCCGAATAGCCGCATCCCAACTCAAACAGTTGCTTCATCAGAGCCGGTTTATAGATGTTCGATGTCATGATCACGTCTTTCTCTATGGCTGGAGCCACAAGAGAGTCCTTAATATATTTCCGCCACCTGCGCTCGTCCTTTATCATGTGTGCAGGCCCGGGATAGCCGCCAAAATAAATGTATTCATCCAGCGTCACCCCGAAGGCATCCCGCATCTCCTGCAGGCTCCAGTGCGGCATTCTAATCAGTTCAAAACGTCCCGCCAGCGATTCCGTCAGTCCCTTCTTCAGCAGCAGACGACTACTCCCCAGCAGCACCACCTTCAGATTCACGTGATTGCGCGAGTCAGCGTCCCACTCCCGTTTCACCACCTCGCTCCAGTTCTCAATCTTCTGCACCTCGTCAATCACTAGCAGGTAATCGTCCAACTTCCGGAGCATCATCGTGGTGCGGGCAGCCTCCCAAACGCGATGAATCCAGTCGCTGTCCTTAGAATCCACCGCATCCGCCACCTCTATGGTATAAGGAATGGTCACTTGTGCCAGTACCTGATTCACTAGTGTTGACTTTCCCACCTGTCTGGGACCGGCCAGCACCTGCATGAAATTTCTGGGTTCCAGCAACCGTTCTTTTAGCGTATAGAATTGTTTACGAATATATTCCATTATTTAAATTGATATGTAATTTTACTCAATTTTCATTGCAATTTTACTCAAATTACATTGCAAAATTACTCAATTTATTTAATGGAGCAAAACTTTCATGTTCCTTATTCCAGCTGACGGCGGACGTTGTAGTATGATTGGCGGGAGCCGAAACCGGATGCGATGACGATCTCCTCGATTGAGGCATCGGGCTGCTGGACCTTGAGGCGTGCCACATGAGCCAGGCGGCAGCGGTTTACGTAGTTGTAGAATCCACCCATACACTCGCTGATAACCTGCGAAAGGTATGTGCGGTTCACACCGCATATACGTGACAGGCTGGAAAGAGTAAGATGGCTGTCCAGATAAGCCTGATCTTCCTCCACGCAATGGCGTACTATGCCTGCAATCTCATCCTTACGTTCCTGTGACAGTGTCTCCTCAGCAAGCTCCGGTTCTGAATCGGGCTCAGGCAACTGCGGTTCGGGGATATCGGGCACTGTATCAACCTGAAGCTCTCCTGACTCCAGACGCTCCACATCAAGCGTGCGGTGAGGTGTAAGTGCGCCTATTATGAACACCACTCCCAGGACGGAGAGCAGCAGCATACCGATGGAGAGCGAGTTGTAAGTTCCGATAAATGTAGTTACCCAACTGATGGTGAGATGGATTACAGGAACCCATATTATACCTTTGGCAAACTGGCGCGGAAAGTCCTCAGGGTTGGAGTAGTTGTCCTCCGAGTAACGGCGGATAGCGCGGGTTATCATGCTGATTGCCATCACGAAACAGAGTAGATAAACAACTGCCAGGACACCTGAGATACAGAAAAACCACTTACAGAACGAACCCTCAAGCTGTGTACCCGGAATGAATGTCAGAACAAGTGCCGTCAAGGCCATTAGGACAAACGGGACATAGAGTGCATGTACGGGGTTGCGCCACCAGCCCACATTCAGTACCTTGCCAAAGTAACTGAACAACACCACCGCACAGAAGAACGGCGAAGCCAGGATAAGCAACATGCGCAGATACAGTATAGCATCGGTATCCTGTGGCATAAAGGCTATGGGCAGCAAGAGTATATCGGACGCAAAGCAGAATACCAGCGTCTTCCAGGCCGGGTAATAATAATCGGCATGACGTGCGTAAGGCTGGCACTTGTGGCCCCAACGGATAGCGGCAATCGCCAGACTGATAGCTACATAAACTGCAACAGATACGCTAAAGAACAGTTCCTCTCCTGAATACATTATTTAGTCCTTCTCTTGTAACAATCCTTTTTATCGCAAATTCCGCATGTATAGGGCAGATATCTTACATCGGGCCCGATGCCTATGACGCCGCTCACCGATTTCATGGGTAGCATGAGGCAGGACTCCGTGAGTTCTATGCCGCAGGGGTTCTTCTCGGGGAACAGGCTGAAAAGCGCCGGCTGTGCCGATACGTGCCAGCCGCAGTAGCCGGGACTGAAACGGTTGGTGCGCTTGTATCCGGCAGGATCAATCTCTGCCTGCAGCACCGTCTCCATATAATCGGCCACGCTCTCCACAATCTGGCTGCCCACGCAGTCCATGGCGTAGGTCTGGAACATGTCGTCACGGCGCTTGACCGCATCGGACCACTGGAAATAGCCGTTGCCTACCGTTGCCACAAATACGGCGTAGCGCTGTGCTCCGCGCAGTTGGCGGCATATTATCCTGCCGGCATCAAATGTTACGGGTCCCTTCTCCCCTATCAGCGTAAACTGATTGGCCTCCAGGTCAAGCGTTCCGTCCACAATCACGTATTTGAACTGAGGGCGCAGGAACTGGGCGCTCTCGCGCAGCAGATACTCAACAGTCGTGCGGGTCTGTTCATCAGGCTCGCTGTCCTTGTACCCCATGAATGAATAGACCTCTTTAAGCGGTATATCCAATCGGTTAATATCTATCTGCTGCCAGCTCATTTTTTTCTTGACGCAAAGGGGTCGCATCGTTTTGCGTCAGTTTTTGACGCAAAGCGAAACGACCCCAATGCGTCACTTTGCTTCGTTAAACAAAAATTCTCTAAAGTCTGAGTAGTCTTTGCTTATTTCCACGCTCTGCTTGGTGCCCTTCATGAAGGCCTGCAGGCGGGCGGGAATCTCAACATCGCCGCCGGTAATGGCATCCACCTTCTCCTTGAACTTGGCGGGATGCGCGGTCTCTAAGAACACTCCGTACTCTCCCGGCTGCAGCTGCTCCTTGAGGGCGCGGTAGCCGCAGGTGCCGTGCGGGTCAAGCAGGTAACCGGTACGCTCATAGCACTCCTTGAGCGTCTCCTTGATCTGCTCATCGGTATAGGTAGCACCACTTATGTGCCCTGCAATATCCTTATGTGAGCCTCCGTACAGGGCAAGCACACGGGCAAAGTTACTGGGATCGCCCACATCCATCGCATTGGCCAGTGTCTGGACCGACGGTTTGGGGCTATAGACTCCGGTCTTAAGATAATTGTAGAATATATCGTTAGCGTTGTTGGCGGCAATGAAACGCTTTACGGGCAGCCCCATGAACCAACCGAACAGACCGGCCGTGATATTACCGAAGTTACCGCTCGGCACGCATATTACCAGATTATCGGCCTTACCCAGACGTTTCATCTGTGCGTAGGCGTTAAAGTAGTAGAATGCCTGTGGCAGGAACCGTGCCACATTGATTGAGTTGGCCGATGTCAACTTCATGCGCTGATTGAGCTCGGCATCCATAAAGGCGTTCTTGACCAATGCCTGGCAGTCATCAAACACGCCGTCCACCTCGACAGCGGTGATGTTCTTGCCCAATGTGGTGAACTGGCACTCCTGGATGGGGCTGACCTTGCCTTTGGGATAGAGCACATACACGTGCACGCCCTTCACGCCCAGGAATCCGTTGGCCACGGCGCTTCCGGTATCGCCCGATGTGGCCACCAGCACATTGACCAGCTGTTTCTCCTCCTTATTGAAGTATCCCAGCAGGCGAGCCATAAAGCGTGCGCCTACATCCTTGAAGGCAAGTGTGGGACCATGGAACAACTCCAGCGAGTAGATGTTATCATCAACCTTGACAACGGGAGTCTCAAAAGCAAGAGTGTCATAGACAATCTTCTTAAGGTCTGCCTCTGGAATATCCTCGCCAAAGAATGCCTTGGCAACTTCAAATGACATCTCCTGAAACGTCATCTTGTCTATGCCGTCAAAGAACTCCTTGCTCAGTTTGTTCAAGCGCTCCGGCATGTAAAGCCCGCGGTCAGGGGCCAGTCCGCGAACCACCGCATCACGCAGGGTCACGTCACTTGACTTATGGTTTGTGCTGTAGTATTTCATCGTAGTGATAGGAAAATCTTAGTGAATTCTGTGCCCTCAATATTACCGTAGCTGCCCTGCTTGCAACTCTCCTCGTCAAAAGCAGTCACGCTGTCAGCCTCCAGTCCCGGGGCATAGATAAGGAACGGAATGGGGTCCGATGTGTGCGTGCGGTGTGCACAAGGAGTAGGATGGTCGGGAAGCACCGCAATGGCCACCGGCTCGTTCCACTTGGAGACCTCCTCATAGATGGGACCTATCAGGCGGCTGTCCAGATCCTCAACGGTGCGGTTCTTGAGCGTAAAGTTGCCCTCATGACCGGCCTCATCGGGAGCCTCGACATGCACGTACACAAAATCATCGGTCTTAAGGGCATCTATTGCAGCCTGTGCCTTGCCCTCATAATTGGTATCGAACAGACCGGTTGCGCCCTCCACGTCAATCACCTTCATGCCGGCATAATGGCCTATACCCTTGATAAGATCCACGGCCGATATCACCGAGCTCCTGCGTACGTTTGGATAGAGCTCACTGATGGGCTGCATCGATGGGCGGTAACCGGGTGACCAGGGCCAGATGCTGTTGGCGGGGTCCTTACCCTCTGCCACACGCTTAAGGTTTACTCTCCTGTGAGCGCAGAATCAGGTCGTTAAGAAGGTCTGCCGTAGGCTGAGCATCGGGGGTTGCAGCCTTGATCATCAGATCCTTGAACGGCTGTCCCGGCACATCATGAGGCGGAGTACAGATAAGCTCTTTGCGGCCTCCGTCAATCACCAGCAGATGGCGGTACTGTATTCCGGTATGGAAATGCACCTTATCCGTGCCCAGTTCCTTGTCCAGAGCCTTGATAAGCTCATCGGCCTCGGGGGTGGTAATATGTCCTGCCGAGTGGTTCTTGATAAGTCCGTTCTCTATGCAGATTATGTTGCAGCGCATACCCATCTGTCCGGGCTTGATATCTACGCCTATGTTTGCTGCCTCAAGCACGCCGCGGCCCTCAAACGAGCGGGTCACATCATAGCCCATCACGGTCATGTTGGCCACTTCGCTTCCGGGGTGGAATCCGTCAGGGACTGTCTTGAGCATGCCGGTGCGACCTTTGCGCGCAAGCATGTCCATATAGGGTTTGCGGGCGTTCTGGAGTATGGTCTTACCGCCAAACTCCTTTACCGGCCAATCGGCCATTCCGTCGCCGAGTATTATTATGTATTTCATTTTTGGAAAAGACTGATTATATCAGATATTAGCGATACTCATTATGTCGGCAAACACACCTGCGGCGGTAACCGCAGCACCTGCACCGTAACCCTGAATCATCATGGGATACTCCTTGTAACGCTCGGTTGTGAGCAGGATTATGTTGTTGCTGCCCTGCAGGTTATAGAACGGATGGTACTTGTTTACCTCGGCCAGCGATATGCTTGCCTTGCCGTTCTCCAGACGGGCCACAAAACGCATGCGCTTGCCCTCCTTCTCCACACGTGCACGGCGCTGCTCAAAGTCTGCATCCAACTGCGGCAGTTTCTTCCAGAACTGGTCAATTGTACCGTCAAACAGCTCCTGCGGTATGAACAGCTCGCTCTTGACATCGTTCTGCTCAATGGCGTAACCGCTCTCACGGGCCAGTATCACCAGCTTGCGCAGCACATCCTTACCGCTCAGGTCAATGCGCGGATCAGGCTCGCTGTAACCCTTCTCCTTGGCCAGGCGGATGGTCTGGCTCAGGGGGCAGTCGGCACTCAGCGTGCTGAATATAAAGTTCAGTGTACCGCTCACCACAGCCTCGATCTTAAGGATACGGTCACCGCTGTTTATCAGGTCGTTGATGGTATTGATAACCGGCAGGCCTGCGCCCACATTGGTCTCAAACAGGAACTTGACACCACGGCGGCGGGCCGTTTTCTTAAGTTCCAGATACTTGTCATACTCCGATGAGGCCGCAATCTTATTGGCAGCCACCACCGATATGTTATGATCCAGGAAATCACGGTAAAGTCCGGCAACATCGGCACTGGCGGTACAATCCACAAATACGGAATTGAATATGTTCATCCCGATGACCTCATCATGCAGTATCTGAATGTTGCTGGCTGGGGCTTTCTCCAACTGCTCGCGGTATGTATCCAGGTCAATGCCCTCACGGCAGAACATAGCCTTGCTGCCGCGTGCAATACCAACCACGTTCAGCTTGAGCCCGCGCGCCTGCATCAGTTTCTCGCGCTGTCCGCGTATCTGCTCCAGCAGGCTGCTGCCCACGGTACCCACACCGCAGATAAAGAGGTTGAGCACCTGATACTCGGACAGGAAGAACGAGTCATGGATTACGTTGAGCGACTTGCGCAATGAGCTCTTCTGTACCACAAATGATATGTTGGTTTCGGATGCACCCTGAGCGCAGGCAATCACGTTGATACCGTTGCGGCCCAGCACGCTGAACAGCTTACCTGCAATACCGGGGCTGCGTTTCATGTTCTCGCCTACAATGGCCACGGTTGCCAGGTCCATCTCGGCCGATATGGGGAAAATGGCACCCAGCGCAATCTCCTTGCTGAACTCGCGGTTCAGGAGCTCGCACGCCAGTGCCGCATCCTCATTGCGTACACCTATTGAGGTACTGTTCTCGGACGATGCCTGTGACACCATGAACACGCTGATACCGTTCTCGGCCAGCGTCTTGAATATGCGGTAGTTAACACCTATCACGCCCACCATACCCAAGCCACGCATGGTGATAAGGGCGGTGTTGCCTATGCTTGATATACCCTTGATGGCCTTGGTTCCGGCGGGAAGTTCGTTCACTATCTCAGTACCGCGGGCCGTTGGGTTAAATGTATTCTTTATCAGTATGGGGATGTTCTTCTGGCAGACCGGATAGATGGTAGGCGGATAGACCACCTTGGCGCCAAAGTTGCAGAGCTCCATTGCCTCCACGTAACTCAGCTCATCGATGGTGTATGCTGTGGATATCACGCGGGGATCGGCCGTCATGAATCCGTCCACATCGGTCCATATCTCAAGCACGCTGGCATCCAGTGCGGCTGCCAGGAGTGATGCGGTGTAGTCAGATCCTCCGCGGCCCAGGTTGGTTATCTCACCCGTCTGGGCATCGGCCGATATGAATCCGGGGGCCAATGCCTTATGAGGCATATCCTTGAATGTCTCGCGGATAAGCCGGTAGGTAAGGTCGCTGTCAATGGAGTGATTGTGGCCGTTGTGCTCGGTCTTGATAAAGTCACGTGAGTCATAGAGCTTGATGTCATCTATGAGCTGCGCCACAATCTGTGATGACAGGCGCTCGCCGTAACTTACTATGGTATCCATGGTCTTGTCCGACAGGTCGTGCAACAGATACAGGCCCTGCATGATCTCCTTGAGCTCGCCAAAAAGCTTGCGAACCTGATTGAATGCCTTGCGGCGACGCTCGGGTGCCACTACGTCATGTATCATCTGCTCATGACGTGCCAGCATAGCCTCGGTCTCAGCCTCATACTGACGCTCGCCCTTGGCAGCCATCCTGGCTGTAGCAATAAGCTTGTCAGTAATTCCGCCCAGAGCCGAAACCACTACTATCACATCATCCTGTTGTGACTCTACAATCTGTTTAAGGTTGGTGATGCTCTCCTTGGACCCCACGGACGAGCCACCGAATTTAAGTACTTTCACAGTAGCAACGTTTTTTTCAAACTGCAAAAATACTCCTTTTCCCGCAAAACTCCCAACGCACGTACCTCTTATTGCACTTTTTACTCAATAGTGCTGATTAGCCGAACAAATTCTTGAAGGCTTCTTCGACTTTGGTTACGGGGACCAGTTCGATGCCCAGTTTGCGCTTTTCCAGGCCGTGCATGTTGCTCTTGGGGATGATGATGCGCTCGAATCCAAGTTTTGCGGCTTCGGCAATACGCTGCTCTATGCGGCTTACGGGGCGGATTTCACCAGATAAACCAACTTCTCCGGTCATACAGATGGTACGGTCTACTGCGATGTCAAGACTACTTGAGAGGATGGCGCTGATTACGGCAAGGTCAATTGCGGGATCACTTACTTTCAACCCACCTGCTATGTTCAGGAATACGTCTTTCTGACCAAGTTTGAAACCTACACGTTTTTCAAGCACAGCAAGAAGCATATTCATGCGTCGAACATCAAAGCCTATTGCACTGCGCTGCGGCGTTCCGTAAACTGCAGTACTGGCCAGTGCCTGGACCTCAATCAGGAACGGGCGAACGCCCTCGATGGTGCATGCGATTGATACTCCGCTCATGCCCTGGTGGCTGTCGGTCAGGAGCAGTTCGCTGGGGTTGTTTACCTGACGCAGGCCGTCCTCGCGCATCTCATAAATACCAAGCTCAGCGGTGCTTCCAAAGCGGTTTTTGATGGGACGAAGTATGCGGTACAGGTAGTGCTGGTCACCCTCGAACTGAAGCACTGCATCGACAATATGTTCCAGAATCTTGGGACCTGCGATTGATCCGTCCTTGGTGATGTGACCAATCAACAGAACGGGTGTTCCGCTCTCCTTTGCAAACTTGAGCAGCGACGCGGCGCACTCACGCACCTGCGTGATGCTTCCGGCCGATGAATCCACATATTCACTGCTTATAGTCTGGATGGAGTCGATTACAACCAGTTCCGGTTTCTGTTTTTTTATCTGTTCGTAGATGTTTTCAAGTGATGTCTCGCACAGTACAAGCAGGTTCTCACTCAACTCGCTGCTTCCTGCCAGACGCTCGGCGCGCATCTTGATCTGGCGGGCGCTTTCCTCGCCCGATACATAGAGTACCTTGAGGTCCTGCAGACGCATCACGGTCTGCAGTGTCAGGGTGGATTTTCCAATTCCCGGCTCACCTCCAAGCAGCACGATTGATCCCTGAACAAGGCCGCCTCCAAGTACGCGGTTCAACTCGTCGTCGTGCATGTCAATGCGCGGATAATCAGAGCTTTGAATCTCGCCAAGCGTATGGGGCTTGCTGTCATCGGTCTTCCCCGATGCCTCCTTCCTGGCGGTGACGGTTGCATTCTGTGCGGCCTGCGCCTTTACGGTCATCTCCTTCATGGTGTTCCATCGGCCGCAAGAGGGGCATTTGCCGCTCCATTTGGACGAGTCAAAACCGCACTCGGAGCACACATACATTGTCTTGTCCTTTATCGTTGCCATACGCTATGCCTTTTTTGACATTTTGCTCCACCAGACTATTCCATAGATGGAGTTCATCATGTAAAATACGTACTGAACCACCATGATGGGTGCAAACTGAACACCGCGAGTGGCTGCAATGGCCCACATCACCAGATTGGCGCCGTTTACCACAATCCACATGAACCACTGCTCAATGAATGCGAACGTAAGCAGGAACTGGGCACCTACGGCTACGGTCATGGCGAGTGCATCGGACACGGGTTGAGGGTCATCGGTCTTAAGCAACAAACGGCTTATTCCCCAGACTGCAGCAGCACTAATTGCAATGAGCAAAGCTCTCTGTGGCCAGGTCATCCAGCGGGTTTTGATGCCCTCGTGACCGCCGCCAAGCGCACGTTTGCGCCACTGGGCCCAGCCCACGAACTGCATCGGCACATTATAGAGCAGGAACAACGCCGCATTGGCGTAAAGCCCGCTGCGCAAAGCCATATATCCCTGAATGCAAGATCCCAGGAATCCGAACAGGAAGTTCAGCACGCTGCCCTTGACGCCAAAAATCACGCAAAGCACGCTGCAGGTTCCCGCAATAAAACTAAGCACACTGAAATTCCCGTTCAGCACACTAACCGCCACACTAACACCAATGAATCCCAGTATCAGGAACCAATCCCACCAAGTAAACTTTGGTATCTCTATCTTACTTTTCATGTCTGCAAAATTAATCATTATTCTCCTTGGACCAGGTAACTGCGCGGTTAATGAAATCCAGGAAAGGCTTGGTGGTTTTAAACAGGGCGGCTACGCGCTCGGCAAGATTCGGCGCCAAAATGAAATCGTCATCAGGCATGTAGGTTATACAGAAACGCTTGAGGCGGTAAAAATCGGAGTCAGGCGTATCGGCAGGGAATCCGGCCGGCACTTTCTTGAGTGCCCCCTCAAAGTCCAGCTCAAATCCGGGAGCAGCCTGAGCCAGAATCTTGCGGAAACCGCCGTCGCTCATCTCAATATCCTCGCGCAGGATATTCAGCACCTTGGGATCGCACCAGTAATCACCCGCCGCCAGCATATGGGTCCCCTCCCAACTGTCACTGGCCGATGCACTCACCTGGAAATAGTATCCGCTGTAGGCCGATTTCTTGCCGCCCGGGCAGATATACACACCCATATGAGTCTTGTACGGGGACTTATCGGCCGAAAACCTTACGTCGCGGTATATACGGTAGGTGATGTCATTAAGCTGCAGGTCACCTATGGCCGTGTCAAACTTGCGAATATCTGCCAACAACTCAAGCGCAAAGGCATCGAACCGTTCCTTGGCCCGCTTGTACTCCTCCTTATGCTCCATGAACCAACTGCGCTCGTTGTTGCAACTAAGCCTCCTAAGGAAATCCAGTATCTCTTTCATAAGTATCCTCAATTAAGACCCTAAAAATACAAAAAAGAAGCACCCCATGCCTTCCAATCCGCCAAAAACATTTTTTGTCCGGACGCTTTAACCGCCAGAACACGCTGCAAGACCGTTTTGGTGTCCAAGTGTCCGCAAAATGACGGTATACCCCATTTAGTCGGACTCTTTGACAGCCGGAATACGCTGTAGGTCTCATTCCGTGCCGTAGCGTCCGTGTGATTCCGTGTCGCAGTGTCCGTGCTTTGTATTATCTTTGCACCCGGAAATCACTTTATATGGAAGACTTTATTCTTAGAGAGATAGACCGCATAGGGGAACTGCTCCTGCAGATTGCCATTCGTCTGGGATTGTTCAAGGATAGCGACCCCAAATGTACTGTAGCCGATGTCAAGGCCGAATTCGGCAAGGCGGAACTGCCGTTTGACATTGATGAAATACTCTCCAAGGATAATCCCGTGATCTACATGGCGGAGCAGAAAAACATAAGCGACAAGAGCCTGGAACTCATGGCCGATATCCTGTTCCATTCCGATATAGACCAGGCACGCAGGAAAGCCATTCTTGACGATGCCCTAAGATATCTGGACCACAAAGGCTACTATTCATTCAGGTTGCACTCGCTGAGCATCTGATTCATACACAGGCTGATATGATAAAGGAATTACAACTCAGGGTAGAGCCGCAGTTCGCATACAACGAGCAGGTGCTCAAGGAAACTGTCTCAAGGCAGTGCGGGCTTGACGTGCGCACCATTACGGCTGTTCGCACACTCAAGAAGAGCATTGACGCCCGCCAGCGCACCATATTCGTGAACCTGACCCTGAGGGTATTCATAAATGAGCAGCCGCCCAAGGATGAATTCACCCGGATAGAGTACCAGCCCGTTGACGGCAAACCCACGGTTGTGGTTGTTGGAGCTGGTCCCGGCGGACTATTCGCTGCATTGCACTTAATTGAACTCGGTCTGCGCCCCATAGTGGTTGAGCGCGGCAAAAACGTGCATGACCGCAAGGTAGACATAGCCGACATAAGCCGTACCCACAAGGTCAACCCTGAGTCAAACTACAGCTTCGGCGAAGGCGGCGCAGGCGCTTACTCCGACGGCAAGCTCTACACCCGGAGCAAGAAACGCGGCAGCACTGACCGCATACTGAACATATTCTGCCAGCACGGCGCAAGCCCCACAATATTGTCCGATGCCCACCCCCACATAGGTACGGACCGCCTGCCGCGCGTAATCGAGAACATCCGCAACACCATAATAAACTGCGGCGGTGAGGTCCACTTTGAGACCCTGATGACCGGATTCATCCTGGATGGCAACCGCGTAATCGGTGTAAACGCCACTCACTCAGGACAGCAGTGCACATTCATGGGACCGGTAATACTGGCCACAGGCCACAGCGCCCGCGATGTATACCGTTACATGGCCGCCCACAACTTCAATATTGAGGCCAAGGCACTTGCCGTAGGATGCCGTCTGGAACATCCTTCGCAACTCATAGACAGTATACAATACCACAACCGCAACGGACGCGGCAAGTATCTGCCCGCCGCCGAGTACAGCTTTGTTACCCAGGTTGACGGACGCGGAGTCTACAGTTTCTGCATGTGCCCCGGCGGATTCGTGGTTCCGGCTGCATCGGGCCCTCAGCAGATTGTGGTGAACGGTATGTCACCGTCGGGCCGAAACTCCCGCTGGAGCAACTCAGGAATGGTGGTTGAAACCCGCATAGAGGATGTGGCCAAGACCGATGCCGATATGCACGACCCGCTGCTGATGATGCGTTTCCAGGAGCAGTTGGAGCATGACTGCTGGCAGGCCGGCAACATGCGTCAGACTGCCCCGGCCCAGCGAATGGCCGATTTTGTAAACCGTCGTCTCAGCTATGACCTGCCCGAGAGCTCCTACTCTCCCGGACTCATCTCTTCACCGCTCCATTTCTGGATGCCGGAGTTCATCACCAGCCGCCTCAAGCAGGGATTCCTGCAGTTTGGCAAGAGCAGTCACGGATTCCTGACCAACGACGCAGTAATGATTGCCGTCGAGACCCGCACATCATCACCCGTGCGCATAGTCCGCGATAACGAGACCCTCCAGCACATCGGCCTTGAAGGCCTCTTCCCCTGCGGCGAAGGCGCCGGTTACGCCGGCGGCATAGTCTCATCGGCCATAGACGGAGAGCGTTGCGCCGAATCGGCCGCTCAATTCGCCACATCGGCACTCTAATTTGCCACAAACAGACTTTTTTACTCCGCTCGCCCACGCGCGGGTGAGTACATTTGCACCAGTTATTGAAATGAGACAATGAAAATCAAGGATGCAAATGTGCTTATAACCGGTGGAGCATCGGGCATAGGCAGGTTAATGGGCCGAATGGCCCTTGAGAAAGGTGCAGCAAGACTTATCATCTGGGATATAAACGCCCAGAATATCGAGCTGGTCAAGGCTGAACTCTCCTCACTGGGTAAGGTTAGCGGTTTCCGCGTGGATGTATCGGACAAGAATGTAATCGAGCAGGCCTACGCCGCAACAGTCCAGGAGTGCGGTCCGGTGGATATTCTGATCCAGTGCGCCGGTATCGTAACCAGCAACGCCACATTTGACAAGCTGACCACGGCCGATATAGAGCGTACCATGATGATCAACGCCATAGCACCCATGAATGTGGCCCATATCATGTTGCCCGATATGATCAAGCGGGACAAGGGCCACATCTGCAACATAGCATCGGCCGCAGGTATGCTCTCCATGCCCAAGATGAGCGTCTACTCCGCCAGCAAGTGGAGCGTGATAGGCTGGTCCGACTCGGTCCGAATAGAACTGGCCAAGATGAAATCAAAGGTACGCTTTACCACCGTTGCCCCCTACTTTATCAACACCGGCATGTTTGACGGAGTATCATCCAAGATTTTCCCCATCCTTGACCCCGAGAACACCGCCCGCAAGATAATCCGCGCAATTGAGCGTAACCGTGATTTCCGCGGCATACCTTTCGGATTCCATTTCATAAGATTCTGGCAGGCTGTACTGCCGGTTGCCTTGTTTGATTATGTATTTGGCACTATCTTTGGAATCTATCACACAATGGATCACTTTACAGGTCGCAAAAATGACAATAGAAAATACATCGAAGGAGCGAATTCAGCAGATTCTGCTCTCACAGCGTCAGTTCTTCAGAACGGGGACAACGCTGAGCGTAAAGTTTCGTAAGGAGCAGCTGCGCAAGTTGAAATCGGCCCTCAAGGAATTTGAAAAGCCGTTGGCCGATGCACTCTGGACTGATTTGCACAAGTCATACCAGGAGGCTTACCTGACCGAAATCGGACTTGTGAAGGCCGAGATAAAGGAGCATCTGCATCATGTGGGCCGATGGTCACGCCGCAGACGCAAACGCTCCCCTCTGACACTCTTTCCCGCCAACTCATACATTGTAAGCGAGCCACTGGGACAGGCGCTGATAGTTTCACCCTGGAACTACCCCGTGCAGTTGCTGCTCAATCCGCTGGTGGGTGCCATATCTGCCGGCTGCACCGCTGTGCTCAAACCTTCGCCCTACGTTCCTAACGTATCGGCCGTACTGGAGCAGATGATCAGGTCGGTGTTCAACGAGAACTATGTCGCAGTGGTTCAGGGAAACCGCGATGTCAACAAGGAGCTGTTCGGCAGCCGATGGGATATCATATTCTTTACCGGCAGTCCCGCTCTGGGCCGCAAGGTCATGGCCGCTGCAGCCGAGAACCTGACTCCCGTAGTACTGGAACTGGGCGGCAAGAGCCCCTGCATCATTGACAGCACCGCCAACCTCAAGATTGCAGCCCGCCGCGTAGCCTGGGGCAAGACCCTCAACGCCGGCCAGACCTGCATCGCCCCTGACTATATCCTTATCCATGAGGATGTCAAGGAGGCGTTCATCAGGGAGTTTGCCGCCGCAGTTGAGTACCTGCACGGCAGCGACATAAAGCAGTCGCAGCATTTTGTCCGCATGGTATCGGACAAGGCGTTTGAGCGCGTGACCGGATACCTCAAGGACGGCAATATTGTCTATGGCGGCCGCACGGACTCATCGGACCGTTTCATCGAACCCACCCTGCTGGACAATGTAAGCCCGGATGCGCCGGTAATGACCGATGAGATTTTCGGCCCCATATTCCCGCTCATAACCATCAGCCCCAAAGACGGCAGTTTCAAGGATCAGGTGGAAAAGTTTATCACTGACCGCGAGAAACCCCTGGCTTTCTACTACTTTGGACGTGAGAAAGACGGATGGGAGCTGATACACCGCACATCATCAGGCGGCGGATGCATCAACGACACCATCATGCACATAGCCAACGGCCACATCCCGTTTGGCGGTGTAGGCAATTCCGGAATGGGTCACTATCACGGCAAGCTCAGTTTTGACGCTTTCACGCACCAGCGCTCCATCGTCAAAGCTCCCACTTTCATTGACCTGCCCGTGCGCTACATGCCGTACAAATTCTTTGCTTTGATAAAGAGGATGATGTAACTTTGCAGCCACTATGGCATTATATCCCAATCTGATAAAAGAGGCCTTGCAGACGGTGCGCTATCCGGGTACCGGCAAGGACATCATCTCCATGGAGATGCTTGAGGACGATATCCGTATAGACGGAAACTCAGTATCGTTCTCACTCATTTTTGAGAAACCCACCGATCCGTTCATCAAATCGATAGTAAAATCGGCCGAGACCGCAATCAAGCTCAAAGCCGGTGATGACGTACAGGTGGAAATCAAGGTAAAGACCCGCCAGGCACCCCGTCCCGAGGGTCCGGAACTTTTGCCCGATGTCAAGAACATCATAGCCGTTGCATCCGGCAAGGGCGGCGTAGGCAAGTCAACCGTAGCAGCCAACCTGGCAGTGGCTTTGGCAGGCATCGGATACAAGGTAGGATTGCTTGATGCCGATATTTTCGGCCCATCAATGCCCAAGATGTTCAACACCGAGGGCGCTCGCCCGTATGCCGAGAACAAAGGCGGCCGCGACCTGATAATCCCCGTTGAGCAGTACGGAATCAAGCTCCTCTCAATAGGTTACTTTGTTGACCCCGAGCAGGCTGTCCTGTGGCGCGGAGCCATGGCAAGCAACGCACTCAAGCAGCTCATAGCCGATGCTGACTGGGGTGAGCTGGACTACTTTATAATCGATATGCCTCCCGGCACAAGCGATATCCACCTGACCCTGGTACAGACACTTGGCATAACCGGCGCAGTAGTGGTAAGCACCCCGCAGGAAGTTGCCCTGGCCGATGCCCGCAAGGGAATAGATATGTTCCGCAACGAGAAGGTGAACGTACCTGTACTCGGATTGGTTGAGAATATGGCCTGGTTCACACCTGCCGAACTCCCGCAGAACAAGTACTACATCTTTGGAAAGGAGGGTTGCAAGCGTCTGGCCGATGAACTTAAAGTGCCCCTGCTGGGACAGATTCCCATCGTGCAGAGCATCTGCGAAGGCGGCGACAACGGCACCCCGGTGGCTCTCAACCCCGATACACTAACCGGTATGGCGTTCCGCGACCTTGCACAGTCAGTAGCCGTCGCTACCGATGCGCGCAACCATCAGCAACCGCCCACAAAGGCAGTAAGCACTCATTCCTGAACTGTTTCTTCAGACTTGGATTCTTCGGGCGGAACTACAGGAACCTCAAATACGAATCTGGCTCCTCCATCGGTGTATGTAGTGTCAAGATAGACATTAGCACCCATAAGTGTGGCTATCTCGCGGCAGATACTCAGGCCCAGTCCCGTACCCTGGACAAAATTGTTCAGTTTGGTGAACCGGTCAAATATAGCCTCTGCCTGATCAGCCGGGACACCCGGGCCGGTATCAGTGACACTGAACGTCACATACCCGGGCTTGGGGCAGTAAGCGAACTGGACAGTACAATCTGCCCCGATGAGGTATGCTTGCAGGCGTTTGTCAGCAGATTGATAAGGATCTGCTGGACACGCTGCGGATCTGTACGGAAAGTAAAAGGCTCTTCCGATTCAGGCTCATATAACATCCGTACTCCCGGATGCAGCCGGTGCTCAGAACTTGTTATAGCTGCCTTGCACATATAATGAACCTCACCCTCATCGTATGTAATCTTATACTGGCCGTTATCCATATCGGTAGTATTCAGTATATCCTCAAGCAGCATTATCAGAATCTTGGTATTGTTCATGATATGGTTTGAGAATTCCTGTTTTTCCTCCGGTGAAAGCGCATCATCAGGAAGTGACAGCAACTGCGAGAAACCCACTATCGCGTTGAGCGGAGTGCGCACCTCGTGACTCATGTTCTGCACAAAACGGGTCTTGGCGGCGTTGGCAATTTCAGCTTTGCGATTGGCGGCGGTCAGTTCGTTGATCATTTTCTGGTCACGTATCCTGCGGCGTCTCAGACCTATCACCTGACTGTATGATAATGCCAGAAGGCCAAGCAGCACAGCCGTCACAAGTATTGTAAGTATCAGCGTCGTCCGGTCCAGTTGCTGTGATTTTTTTTCCAAATCCGCTGTCAGCACCTTGTTGCCCATCTTTGCGTCAAATTCAGCCATATTAAGCTGGTTGGACCTGGCAAAATTAAGTTCCATCAGTTCCATCAGGCGCTTCTCCAGGCGGAAAGCGGCGTTTTCATATCCGTAAAGTTCGGCAATATTGACAACAAACTTCATCTCACGTATTTTGGAAAGGGCTTCAATACGATCCAAATCCTTGTTGTTGATTGTACCATCTATAATCTCATCAATGAGATGGAACATGTTCCTTGCTGTTACTGAAATCAGGCGCAACTGTCCATCGGCCAAACAACGGTCACGTAGTTCCGTGTACTTGCGTGTATCCTTATCCAGTGCCGCTATGACAGCCAGATAATAGTTACAGCGTAGAGTATCATTGTGGCTCATTGATACTTCATAAGCCTTGTCTATATATATCCTCATGGAATCACTCAAAACAGGATATGTATTGGCCAGGTCACAGTATGCATTGGTTAGCGACTGGCGTCTTACCGTAGGATCATCGGTCTCATTATAGACCCTGATGCCCTCCAGGATATATTTCTTGGCCGTTACGTAATCGTTCATGGCCGTATACAGCGAAACCATATATCGGGAGCTGTACCACATCCCGTAAGCATCATTCTGCTCAATGGCGTATGCCTGCATCTCCTGCAGCAACTCAATAGAGGTGTTAGGCCTTCCATTGTTGTAATAAAAGTTTTGGGTCAGCTCGTAAGCGTAGTAGAAATACTGCCTGTAGCCGTATGAAAGAGCTATTGCCTTAAGTTCCTCAAAAGCCTTGAGAACCCGATCCTCATTACTGAACGGACCGCGGTTAAGATGCTTGAGCCGCTCCACATAAGATATCACCTGTGCCTTGTTGTCTCCCTTGACCAAAGCGGTCTGCAGCAACGAGTCATTCACAAGGTTGAACTCCTCGTCGGATACGCCCCCCGCCAGACTCTCAGCCTTCTGGAACAGCGCATAGCATTCATCGTCAATCCCATAAGGATTATTCTGGGCCGATGTCCTTATGGCCGATGAAAACGCCACAAGCAACAGGATTATTCTAAACAGTCCTTTCATAATGCCGTAAAAATACAAAAAATGACACAAAAGGAACAGTTCCTTCTGTGTCATTTATTTTAAATGCGCTTTTTTGTTTATTCAGCCGAGAAAAGTGCAGTTGAAAGGTAGCGTTCACCCGTATCAGGCAGCAGGACAAATACGTTCTTACCTGCAAACTCCGGACGTGAGGCAACTACGCTTGCTGCGTATGCTGCGGCTCCGCTTGAGATACCTACCAGCAGGCCCTCCTCCTTGGCCCTGGCGTTGGCGGCCAGGA
>CAJOJD010000002.1:62562-73336 GCA_905234745.1 uncultured Bacteroidaceae bacterium
AATTGTTTGGTACGAATCCTGCGCCTATACCCTGTATTTTATGCGGGCCGCTGGGATTACCGCTGAGTACGGCCGATGAAGCCGGCTCTACTGCAATCACCTTGGCATTCGGGAAAGCCTCCTTGATGGCCTTGCCAGCGCCGCTAAGTGTACCGCCTGTACCAACACCTGCCACAAAAGCATCGATGGTGATTCCGGCCTCACGGGCATCGGCTATAAGTTCAGGACCAGTAGTGGCATAATGCTTCTCGGGGTTGCTGGGGTTGTTGAACTGCTGCAGGATCACTGCTCCGGGAGTTGTGTCACGCAGTTCCTCAGCCTTTGCGATTGCGCCTTTCATACCGTTGGCTCCGGGTGTAAGAACTATCTCTGTGCCGTAGGCTGCAGCCAGCTTGCGACGCTCTATTGACATCGTATCGGGCATGGTCAGGATTACCTTGTAACCCTTTACTGCGCCCACCAGGGACAGACCAACGCCTGTGTTGCCTGATGTGGGCTCAATGATTGTACCGCCCTTCTTAAGGATACCCTTCTTCTCGGCATCCTCAATCATAGCCAGAGCGATGCGGTCCTTTACAGATCCGCCCGGATTGAAGAATTCAACCTTGGCTACAATGTTTCCCTTGATACCTCTCTTTGAACCGAATGTGTTCAGTCTGACTGTCGGAGTCTTACCGATAAGTTCAGTGATGGTGTTGTAAATTGCCATAATATCTAAGTTTTGTGTTTGTTTTCTGTTTTCGGTGCAAAGTTATCGACACTGGAAACAACCAACAAGAAAACAACAAAATCAGGAAAACTGTTCTAATACTATATGTTTTTGCAGTGTACTTTTTCTGCCAGCTCTTTTATCTGCCGGTCTGGAGAGTACTTCTTTTTGTGCGCCCGTAACTGCGGTAATCATCAAGTTCAATCTCGATGTCAGGCTCGCTCAACTCACCTTCCTGCGGCAGATTGAATACGATATACTTGATGGTCTTGCCACGCTCCAGCCACTGCTGCTCATAGTGAGTCTTGATGGAGAGGATGTGGTCGGCATCGCCGCTGGCATAGAGGTCATCGGTCCTGAACTCCACCGGCAGATGGTTGTGATCCACCATCGCGCACGTATAGGTAAAGAGGAAGTTGCTGTCAGTCTTGAGGTGAATCTTTCCTCCAGGTTTCAGAATCCGGCGGTAACGCTCCATGAAGTAAGTCGAAGTAAGACGCTTGGTGGCCTTCTTCATCTGGGGATCGGGGAACGTGATCCATATCTCGCTGACCTCGCCCGGAGCAAAGAAACGCTCAATCAGTTCAATGACGGTACGCAGGAACGCCACGTTCTTCATACCAGCCTCAAGCGACTGCTTGGCACCGGTCCACATGCGGGCTCCCTTGATATCGACCCCTATGAAGTTCTTGTCAGGAAACAGCCCTGCAAGCCCTACGGTGTACTCACCCTGGCCGCAGCCAAGTTCCAGGACGATAGGCCCGTCATTATGAAAGAAGGAGCTGTTCCAGCAGCCCCTCATTTCAAACGGGACATCCTCACGGAACGAACCCTGCGGCTCGAACACGTGCGGATAGGTCCGCATATCGGCAAACTTGGCCAGTTTACCCTTACCCATATCAGATATCCAGAACGGTTACCCAGCCGTGAGTATCGGGAGCGTCGCCATACTGGATGGCACGCAACTGATGGTACAGGCCTGTAAGTACAGGACCCGGTTTGCCGTCACCTATGACGTATGACTTGCCAAGCTCAATGTCATCGATGCGTGAGATCGGAGATATAACGGCTGCAGTACCGCAGGCACCGGCCTCACTCATCTCGTTAAGCTCCTCCAGAGGAACCTGACGGCACTCGACAGTCATGCCGTTGTCCTTGGCCAGTTGCTGCAGGCTCTTGTTGGTGATAGAGGGCAGTATTGACTCCGACTTGGGAGTGATGTAACTGTTACCCTTGATGCCGATGAAGTTGGCGGCACCGCACTCATCGATATATTTCTTCTCCTTGGCGTCCAGATAGAACTCGCTTCCGTAACCCTTCTCATGGGCGATGTTGTGGGCAAACAGGCTGGCTGCGTAGTTACCGCCTACCTTGTACTTACCCATACCCAGAGGAGCCGAACGGTCATATGAACGTACCAGAGCGTAAGCATTGGCCTGGAAACCGCCCTTGAAATACGGACCTACGGGCATTACGAAAATAAGGAACAGATACTCCTTGGCCGGCTTTACGCCAATCTCTGCACCGGTACCCACCAGCAGCGGACGGATATACAGTGAAGCACCGCTCTCATAAGGAGGAATGAACTCCTTGTTGAGCTCAACGACACGCTTAACCATCTTGCAGAATGTTTCGGTAGGAAGCTCAGGCATCATGGTGGCGCGGCAGGTACTCTGCATACGCTCGGCATTGGCCTCCATGCGGAAAATACGGACCTTACCGTCCTTACCGCGGAATGCCTTGAGGCCCTCAAAAGCCTCCTGACCATAGTGCATGCATGTTGCGGCAATGTGCATGGGTACATACTCGGAGTCAGATTCCTCTATCTCACCCCATTTTCCGTCTTTATACCAGATGCGGAGATTCCAGTTGGTCTTCATGTAACCAAACGAAAGATTGGACCAGTCAAGTTCTTTCATAGTGTAATGTGTTTTTAATCTGTCGCGAAATTACAAAAAATGACATCAGTTTGTCCGGCAGAACCCGTAAATAAACTAAATTTGTAACGATTATGGAAAAAAGGGAGAGCAAAACAGACAGTAACAGTCGCATGGACCGCAGGATAAGGACTATCAGATTCATACTGCTCTCCATAATCCTCTATTTCATTTCGGATGCCCTGGGCCGATGGTTCGTTCCTGAGCAGGACTCCGTTCCCGGACTCTACACCATAATGATCTGGCTGCTCTGCTTCATAACCCTGCAGTTCTATTTCTGGCGCCGCATCGGCCTTAAATGGCTCCGATGGGCCACCGCCATTGCCTACATCATCCTCTTTGTGTTTTTCCTGAAATGGAGAGGTTTCTACCGCTACGGTGACTCGACCCTGATCGGCTACAAATTCTCGGTAACCTTGATGCCCATATGGGGATTCATAATAGAATCAACCTTCACGTCATTCCTGCGCTGGTACGGCACGCAGATAAAACGCATTTTCAAGCTTGAATCCATTCACAGCATCGTTTTTCTGCTCTCCATGCTCGTACCTGTGGTTCTGATAGTGATGCTCTTCATAGGCGGTTACAAACTGTCCGGTTCGCTCTCCGACAAGGGGGCCGATATCCAGCAGTACATAGATGAGGGTGAAGTCAACCACAACATTGACCATCGTGAGCCGGTACGCCAGTATGACCGTCTGTTCAACGACCTGAACGAAACTCAGCTCGAGGCCGCCCGCAAGAACGGTCTCAAGGAGCCCATAACCACCGATGAAGCCAAGACGGACCGCCGCCTCCAGCTCATCGGCCCCAACCAGTATTATGACGTCCAGAAACTGACGCACTCCGTACCCTATCTGGTACCCAAGGCCGCCAAACTGCTTGAGGACATGGGCAAGGCGTTCCAGGATTCGCTCTTCAGGCGCGGTTACAACCGCGGGCACCGCTTTACCGTAACCAGCGTGCTGCGTACCGAGGAGACCGTACGCCAGCTGCGCAAGACCAACGTAAACTCTACCGAGAACTCCTGCCACTGCTACGGCACGACCTTTGACATCTCATACTTTACCTACAGCACCCCTAAGGTGGGCAAGACGGCATCGGTCGACAAGATGCGCCAGATCCTCTATCAGGTGGCGTATGATATGCAAAAGCAGGGCCGCTGCTACGTAAAATACGAGAAACAGCAGACCTGCCTTCACATTACGGTCCGATAAGACCGTCCTTTCAATCACTAAGCGTATATGGATCTGTTCCGGCCCAGTCCTGCTCAACCTGCAGACCGCCGAATCCTATATTGGTGTACTCCAGGACACCTCCTGCAAAGAATTCGCCCGAACATTCGGTAATGCGGTTTCTTGTAACGGACACATTCTCCAGAACCCTCTCCTTGACAGCATTGCCGTAGACATCGATCGCAGTCACCGTTATCTCCAGAGGTGACAGGTTCCTTACACCGTTCTTCTCCTCATAACGGGGGAACGTATAAATCTCAAACACCTTCCTGCTGTGGTCCTCAATAAGGATAGTTTCCTTCTGGTTACTTTTGGTCGTGCCCTCAAGAGTAAAAGGATTGACGGCAGCGCTACCGCCTTTATAAGCGAATTGCAGTTCGCTTACCTGAGCAGGAATTGCCGAGTCCGTGAGTTTAAGACGGAACATTGCGGTTGCACGCGTCAGAGCCACATTGACTGTTCCCGTCGACTGGGTCACATTGACCTCGCCCGCCCAGCAGAAAGTATCGGTTGTCTTCATTACGGTATTGCTGCTGAACGCGACTGACTCCGGGTTGGTCATAGTGGGATTCTTGTCACCGTTATGCGCCACAACCACAATCTTGTGCACTCCTACGGTAAGATTCTGTGATACCGTTCCAAACTGCGGGTCGTCGCGCGTCTGGTTAATCTGAATCTTGTCAAAGGATTCGCCTTCACAGGGATAGATGCAGAAACTCAGGTTTGAACACACCTGCGCCACATCCACCACGGCCTTGGTCTGTGCATACTCCGAACCTCCGGGATTCGATACGCTGATAGTGACAGGAACACGGTCCCGGTCGTCATCATCAGAAATCACATGAATACGGTTGGTGCAGGAACCTGAAAACGCTCCGACTGCCAGAAGGGTTAGTAAAAAGGATGAATTAACACGTGTCTTCTTCAGGGCTGAAGACTGCCTCATGGTCTTTTGTTTCATAGTTGAAAAGATTTAAATGGTTATTAGAATACATCCGCAATATTACGGCAAAAAACCGATAAGCACAAAAAAAAGAGGCCCGAAGGCCTCTCTTTTTATCTGAGAAATCTGTCAGATTAATACTGACGGAAGTTCCACTTGCAGTTTACGTCGTTGATATCGAACTTGCCGAGTGAAGCGTTTGAGTCACCAACTGAGATAAGGCAAACCTCCTCATCTGTGCCGGGAACAGCCTTCGGGCAAACGCGATATGTACCGTCGGTGAGCTGATCGATCTTCCAGAGCTGCTCAGGAGCACCTGTGAACTCAGGAACTGTGGTGAGCTCCTTACCAGCTGTAGCAGCCAGAGCACGGTTGGTACCGGCAATGACGATCTTGTAGTACGGAGTACCAAGAGCACCCTCGTCAAGAGCTACAACCTCCCACTTCTGGTTGGGACGGAACTGATAGTCAATAACGCGAACATCGATGTTGCCAGTGGGCCAGTTACCGATAACGTCCTCGAGCTTCTGGAAGGGAACAACAGTGTTGGGCTGGTTGCCGCCACCACCGAACATTCCACGACCGCCACCAAGGCGAACATACTCAGTAGCTATCTCAAGAGCATAACCACGACGCTCTGACTCAATCTCATAAACACCGTTCTTGATGTTGTAACCAGCCTCGGGCCAGCCGTTACGCCATACGATAGGCAGGATAGCCAGGGTGCTGCGACCACTCTGATAGTAGTCAGCCTCCCAGTGGAATGACATCTTCTGAACACCGTCAGCAACGATGTAACGGCCAAAGTGACCGGCACCGGTATAACCGTCGCGGCAGCCAAGAACCATCTTACCGCCACCCTCGATCATATCACGGCCTACGTTGTCGATGAACGGGCCTGTGGGGCTCTTTGAACGTCCGCAAACGATGTTGTATGTTGAGTTAACACCATCGCAGCATGTTCCGTGAGTACCCAGCAGATAGTACCAACCGTCCTGATAAATCATTGTTGTAGCCTCGCAGTCAACTGCAACGTTTACGTCAACAGCACCTGCAGCGCGGTCACCGGTAGCGGGGTCAAGCTCCACAACGCGGATGAAACCGAAGTATGTACCGTAGGTTACGAACAGACGACCGTCGGGAGTCAGGATAAGACCTGCATCGATGGCATCGCAATCCTCGTCTACGAGAGACTCGGCTACCTGAATCTGCTCTGTCCACTCGTAGTCGGGTGACTGAGGATCCAGAGTCTTGTTCCACATAGTGCGGATAGTACCTGCGTGACCACCACCCAGACCACCGCCTGTTGAACTGTGAGCGCAGAGATAACGGTCACCGATCTTGATCATATCGGGAGCAGCACCTACCTGAATGCGGGCACCACCTTCGCCTGACCATACCCAACCGTCACTTGATACCAGCGGAGAACCGCCTGTACCCCAAGTGTAATACTTTCCGTCACACTCCATGATTGTGGCAGGATCGTGAATGAACGGAGCACCAATCTGAGCCATAACGGCCTCAGACATTGAAACTGAAACGAGGGCTACCAAGCCCATCTGAAATATCTTTTTCATATTCTGATCCTTTTATAATTAATTGTTGGTGATGGTATAGTTCTTCAGAATTGTGCCATCCTCGTTATAGAAACGAACGCACATATCACTCATACCCGGGCCGTTGATGACAGCACCACGAACCAGGTTCTTACCCTTCTTGAGGGTGAGACGCTTTGACATACCGTCATCAGCAACCATACGGCGGTCAGCCTGAAGTGTCAGGACCTTCTCACCGTTAACCCACCATATTGATGAAGCGTTTGAACCGGCTGCAAGACGTACGTTAGGAATATCCTCCTCGCAGTTGATAACTGTGAAGGCGTTGAAGATAAGACCGTAACGCTTCTGGCCGTTTGATGAACCAAGAGCAAAACGGATAAGCTTGATATTGAAGAGCTTGCTGTCAACTGAGTGCCATGTAAGGGTATCCTTTATGGTTGAAGGAGCAGCTGCTGCGGGAGCACCGCCACCCATCATACCACCGAAACCACCCATACCCTGAGGAGCACCCTGGGGACGAGCCTGACCACCCTGAGCGGGAGCACCCTGAGGACGAGCCTGACCTGCACCCTGAGCACCCTGAGGACGAGCCTGACCTGCGCCTGCACCCTGAGGAGCACCGCCGCCAAATCCGCCGAATCCGCCACGTCCGCCCGCACGGGGAGCCTCAGATTCTACGATAACCTCATCACCGGTCTTGGGAAGAGACTTGATATCAGCAGTAAACTGACCCTTGAAATACTCCTTGGTCAGCTCAGCAAGAATGTAGTTGTCTGTGAAAACAGTATTGCCGCTGTTAGGCTTGTTGATAGGCTCAAGGATTGTCCAACGACGGATGAATCCCTTCTCATCGGGCTTAGCCGGAGCGGCATCGGCCTTGATCTCAGTAAAATACTGGTCGTACTCAACATTTCTGTTGGCTATGCGCTGCGGATCGATCTTTCCGTTCGAAGAACCGCAACCTACCAGAACGACAGCCATCGCAGCTGCCAAAATCATTTTGAAGTTTTTGTTCATAGTGAACTTTGGATAAAATTAGGTTTATAATAAATTGATTGTTCTGCACGATTGGCTTGCTAAGATACAACAATTTGTTAATAATATGTACAAATATGAACTAAAATGGAACAAAAAAACATCCGACCCCGTGGCGGAGCCGGATGTTTAAATATTTATTCAGAAAAATTACTTACCGGTGCCCCAGAAGAACTGAGCCATCTGATAGAGTGAACGTCTCCAGGTAAGGAACTCATGAGCTGTACCCTCTGATACATAACCCATAGCATCGAAACCTGCTTCCTTAAGAGTCTTGGCAGCATTCATGATGTTGTCCGGACCCTCCTTGCTACCGCAGCTGATGAAGATCTTCTTAACCTGCTTCTTGTCAGCAATCTCTGAGGGGTTGTAGGTACCGCCTGAAAGCAGACCATAGTAACCGAACATCTCAGGACGTGCAAGAGTGATTGAGTGAGTCTCCATACCACCCATTGACAGACCGGCCATAGCACGGTTGTCCTTGTTGGCGATTGTGCGGAAGTGAGCGTCTACGTAAGGAACAAGCTCGTCGCAGAGGAATGTCTGGAAACCTTGGTTTGCACCCATTCCACCAAAGCCGCCACCACCGGCAGGACGCTGGCCGCCCTGGCCCTGAGGACGCTGAGCTGCCTGACCCTGAGCCTGTGCATCAGCAGCGGGACCTGCTGCGGGACGTGCTGCGGGAGCACCTGCGCCACCAGCGGGACGACGCATGCCACCACCCATGCCACCGGGACGGAAGCCCTCGTTGGTCATACCATAGGTGCAGACAATGATGAAGGGCTTGATCTTACCCTCGGCAATCAGGTTATCCATGATGAGGTTAGCGTGACCCTGGGTCATCCAAGCGGTCTCGTCCTCACCCCAACCGTGCTGCAGATACAGAACCGGATACTTGACATCGGCCTTGTCAGCATAGTATGTAGGAGGTGTGTAAACGAATGCGCGACGCAGGCTGTTGGTGCTCTCTGACCAAACCAGAATCTGCTGTACGAAGCCATGCGGGATGTTGCGCTCCTCATAGAAGGCTGCATCGTGTGCGGGAATCTCAATACCGCTCTCCCAACGGGTGGAGCCGTAGTAGTTATTGGTACCGGGGTCATTGAATGTACCGCCGTCAATTGTCAGATGATAGTAGTGGAAACCCTCATCCAGAGGAGCTGATGTAGTTCCGGTCCAAACACCGTTCTCATCCTTTGTCAGAGTGGTTCCGGCGCGGCCGTCACCTCCCAGACCCAGACCTACAGATACGGACTGTGCATTGGGGGCAACAATGCGGAAACGTGCATAACCCTGTGAGTTAACCATAGGATACTCCTGCTGGGGCTGATTCTTTGTTGAGGGCTTGAAGTCCTCCTTGATCTCCTGTGCTGCACAGAAGCCGGCTGTCAAAAGGGCAGCGCTCAATACAACTGAAAACTTTCTCATTTCTAATCGGTTTATAGGTTAGTGAATTATTTGAAGCAAATCTGTACGAACTGATACAGGCTGCGACGCCATGTGTGCCACTCGTGAGCGGTACCCTCTGAGATGTAACCGGTAGCGTTGATACCGATCTTCTTGAGGTTCTCGGCAGCCTCCATAACGCCCATGTTCTCCTTACCGCCGCAGCTCATGAACAGAGCCTTGTTGGTCTTCTTGAAATCATCGTTGTTCTCAAGCTCTGATACGCTGAATGTACCGCCGCTGAACATACCTACATATGCGAATGTGGTGGGGTTAGCCAGAGTTACTGAGTGAGTGGTCATACCGCCCATTGACAGACCGGCCATAGCGCGGTGCTGAGGATCGGCGATTACACGGTAGTTCTTCTCAACCATGGGGATGATATCCTTGATGAGTACATCCTGGAAGGCGCCGCCCATCATGAAGCCGCCACCGAATCCGCCACGACGCTGGCCACCCTGAGGTGCCTGGCCCTGAGCCTGTGCATCAGCCGAGGGACCGCCGGGACGCTGTCCGCCGAAACCGCCGGCCTGCTGGCCTGCAGCGCGTGCATCAAGACAATCAATGACGATGATGAACGGAACAGCCTTCTTCTCGGCGATCAGGTTATCCATGATCTGGCCGGTGTGACCCTGCTCTGCCCAACCGTGCTCGTTCTCACCCATTCCGTGCATCAGATACAGAACCGGGAACTTCTTGGTTGTGTTGGTGTAGTACTCATTGGGGAAATAGATGTAGCAGTGACGCATGGCCTCGGTTACTGTTGACCAGTACCAAACCTCGTTGACTGATCCCTGGGGAACGTTCTTTACCTGCCAGAAATCCTGATCGTCTGACGGAACCTCGATTCCGCTGCCCCAACGGCTTGCGCCATAGTAGTAGAGGCTTCCCGGATCGGGCACGCTTGCGCCGTCAATGTTCAGCTGATAGTAGTGGAAACCGGGATCCTGGGGAGCAGAAGTACCGACCCATACGCCGTTCTCGTTCTTGCTCATTGAATATATCTTTCCGTCAATATCAAGACCTACTGCAGTAGCGTTGGGAGCCGATATCTGGGCGCGAACCATACGCTGTGAGTTAACCATAGGATACTGATGGCCACTCTGATTGTTTGCTGCGGGCTTGAAATCTTCAGTTACGTTCTCAGTTACTGAAGGTACTGTGGGGTTTCCCTGACCACGGCCACCGAACTGAGCATACGCAGACACTGTAGCCAGTGCCAAAAGTGAAAGGATAATCTTTTTCATACTTGATTTTTGAATTATTGGTTTGTTAAAAAATATGCACACGTCTTGCAAACATACAAATAATATTTTCAACTATAAATAACAATACGGCAAAAAAAGCCCTCTTACCTGCCGAAGTTCTGTTTGGCCAGAGCCGCCTTCTCATCGGCTGAACGGTTGGCATCCTTTTTCTTGGAGGCCTTTACAGCATCCTTCTCGGCCTTCTTCTTGTCCTTATCGGTTACCTTGAAGTCACGAACCATATAGTATGTCTCCTTTGCGTTGGCATCTTTGTCAAACAGCAGCGGATAGTTGGATGTGCCCAGCCATGTGTCGCGGTCCGATACGTTCCAGAACGTTACTACGTCCACAACATCGGCATGACGGCGTACCACGTCAAAGAATCCGGTGTACTTGTCATTGAACATCTGCTGGCGCTCTGGAGTGATCTCCTCACCCTGACGGTTCATGTTCAGGCCGCCGCCGGTCTCACGGTTCACGCGTATGTCAAGTTCTGTAAACTGGATGTGGTCCACTATTTCCGAATATTTTACAATTGCAGCCTCGATATCCTCAAGTGAGGGATCATAGATGCTGAAATGTCCCTGCATTCCGATACCGTCTATGGGCACTCCGGCCTCCTTCATCTCCTTGACCATGTTGTATATCCTGTCGCGCTTGGCG
>CAJOJD010000002.1:73342-117636 GCA_905234745.1 uncultured Bacteroidaceae bacterium
GCGTTGTAGTCGTTGTAGAACAGCAGGGCGTTGGGATCGGCCTCATGAGCGAACTCAAATGCCTTGCGAATGAACTCGTCACCTCCGGCAATCTGCTTCCACTGTGAAGGACGCAGGGGGTCTGTGGCGTTGGCATCGTCGGTTATGGCTTCGTTCACTACATCCCAGCAGTAGACTATGTCGCTGTAACGCTGAACGATTGTGGTTATATGGGTCTTCATGCGCTCATACAGTTTCTCCTTGCTGGCCTGTATGTTCTTGCCGTCGGCATCCTTGTCCTGGAACATCCAGCGGCCTACCTGACTGTGCCAAACAAGGCAGTGTCCGCGCAGTTTGATTCCGTGCTCGCGGCAGAAATCGGCTATGGCGTCGGCATTGGCAAAATTCCACTGACCCTCCTGTGGCTGTACTGAACTTGGCTTGAAATCGTTCTCAGCTGTAATGCTGTTGTAATTTGTAAGGATAATTTCCATATCCTTGGGATTTCTAGCTGTATTCAGATTGCCCATGTTTATGGCTACTCCTACTGAAAAATAGTCCTGATAGGCATCCTTCAGGCCCTGTGCCTCTACACTTACTCCCATTACAAGAGCTGCTGCGAGCAATGTTGTCTTGGAAAATCTCATCTTATCGGTTTATTAGGTTAGTATTCTCGGAGTTATTGTAATTCTGCTGCAATCTTTCGGGCCTGGTCCATATGTTTCTCCAGGTTCTTTATGCGGTTTGCATGACTCGGATGGGTGCTCATGAATTCGGGAACATACTGGCTTTCATTCTCCGACATACGTTTCCAGAGTACCGGCGCCTGTTCTATGTCATAGCCTGCAATGGCCATTATGTAAAGACCTATCTCATCGGCCTCCGATTCATGTTTTCGTGAGTATGGAAGCAGGTATCCGTACTCGCTTCCGACGGCAAATGCGGCCTCGAACAGTATCCTTCCGTTCTCGGATGTCTTCTGCTCCACAGCCTGTCCGGCAACGCCGCCTACAATGCTGGTCAGGGCCTGCTGTGACATACGTTCGTTACCGTGACGCGCCAAAGCATGAGCTATCTCATGTCCCATGACCACTGCCACAAGGTCCGGTGTATCGCACAACGGCATTATGCCTTCGTAGAACACCACCTGGCCGCCGGGCATGCAGAACGCGTTCACCTGATTGTCCTGCACCAGTTTGAAACTCCAGGTGATATCGTCCAGAAGCGACTGTTCACCTTTGCTGGCAAGGTATTTGGTCAGAGCGCCTGTTATGCGCTGACCCACCTCCTCAATCATTGCGGTCTGGGCCTTGTTGTCCGATACCTTTGACGTGGACATGAGTTCATTGTATGACTCGTTGGAAAGCGACGTTATCTCGCTGTCCGAGTAGAGCAGCATACGGTTACGTCCGGTAAATGCAACTGAACTGCATGCTATCAGAATACCGGCAAGCAGCGTGCACATCAACCATTTGACAGTCCTTTTCATATATCCTTAGTCTTCGGTTTCAAGAATCTTCTTTATCTCCTCGTCGGTCTTATAGAGTTTGTCCTTGCAGAACTTTATCAGATCGCGGGCCTCCTTGAGGCTCTCGCCTATCTGGTCTATGTCCATCTTGTTCTCCTCAATCCTGGAAACTATCTCCTCCAGGCGTTTCATTGCTTCTTCGTATTTCATTTCTGTTGGTATTTAGGTTTGTAATCAAATTATCTCACTCTCAATGCTTCCGTCGGCAAACACCGTTGTCAGACGGTCTCCCTTCTTCAGGGCCGATGCCCCCTTGACCACGCGGCCGTTCTGCCTTGTAAGCGAATAGCCCCGCTTAAGGATCACCGTAGGATCGGCTGCGGCAAGCGTCCTGTCTACAAGTTCAAGCTTGTGCGTCTGTGCGGTAAGCATATTACGCACTCCGTTTACAGATCTTATCCAGACAGTCTCCAGAACCTGCTCCTGGCGGGTTTTGAGTACCGCGAACAACGATGGCAGCTTCTGTGACAACCTCTCTATTCTCACGTTCTCGGCATTCATCCTGTCACTTATGGAATCACTCATCCTGCGGGTCAGGGTTTCAAGTTCCTGCGCTGTGTCAAATACCTTGTTTATGATGAATTCGGCTGCGGCAGTAGGCGTCTTCACCTTTGTATGTGCAACCACATCGGCCACCGTATCGTCACGCTCATGTCCTATTCCGGTAATGACGGGCAGCGGGAAATTGGCTATGTTGAATGCCAGGTTGTAGGAGTCAAAGCAGCTCAGTTCGCTCACTGCGCCTCCACCCCTTATTATTATCACTACGTCAAAGTCGTCCCTACGGTCCGCTACGGCATTCAGGGCCGATATCACGCTGCGCTCCACGTCATCACCCTGCATAAGTGCCGGGAACAGTTTCACATAAAAACGGAATCCGTAGATATTGTTTGCCAACTGGTCACGGAAATCGCCCCATCCGGCTGCCGTGGCCGATGATATTACCGCTATCCTGTTGGGCAGGGCGGGGATTTCGAGTTCCTGGTTGAGTCCTATCACTCCCTCCTTGGCCAACTGCTCAAGTATCTCCTTGCGGCGGCGGGCCATATCACCCATCGTGTATGTGGGATCTATGTCCTGAACTACCAGCGAATAGCCGTAGACCTCATGAAAAGTCACCATAACCTGAAGTAGGACTTTCATTCCCACCTTAAGGGTCTCGCCCGTCTGGGCCTCGAAATAGGGTTTCAATTTCAGCCATGTGCCGCGCCAGATGTTGGCTTTGGCCTTGGCCAGGAAATTGGTGCCTGTAGCGTCCTTCTGCACAAGTTCCATATAGCAGTGCCCTTGTCCAGAAGGGTTTATGCTGCTTATCTCGGCCTGCACCCAGTAGGCATCGGGCATCTCAAACTGGAGAGTGCTCTTGACGCGTCCGTTAAGTTCAAGTAATGTTATTGCCTCCATAGTATCAAATTATCAGAAATGTTTTTCTCTCTTTATCTCCAGCACCTCAAGGTTGCGGAAATTCTTGCCTTCCACCTCCAGGCGGACAAGTGTACGCACCTGCTGCCACCCCTGCAGACCGGCTGCTCCGGGGTTGATGAAAAGCATTCCGTATTTGCTGTCGTGCATGACTTTGAGTATGTGCGAATGGCCGCACACCAGCAAGTCCGGAGTCTCTATCAGCAGCTGTTCCCGTACCGAGTGGTCATAATGGTCCGGTGAGCCTCCAATGTGTTTAATCATGATATTGGCGTCCTCCACCTTGAAACGGTAAATCTCAGTGGTGAAACGCCGCACATCCTGGCCGTCACAGTTACCGTAGACGGCACGGACAGTGGCTATCTTGGAAAGACGCTCCAGAATCTCGTACGATCCCACATCGCCGGCATGCCATATCTCGTCACATCCCTCAAGGAAGGTGGCGTAACGGTCATCCCAATAGGCGTGGGTATCGGACAGGATTCCTATTTTTTTCATATTCCCAGTCTTTCCTTTGCCAAAGATACGATTATATCGGCGCACTTTTCATATCCCAGGGTGGTACTGTTAAGACAAATGTCATAAACAGCGGTATCACCCCATGTACGTCCGGTAAAATAGTTGTAGTACGATGAGCGCTTGCGGTCAATGTCCTCAATAAGCGAGAGCGCCTTGGACTCGGTCATGCCATCACCTGCATGGCGGCACACGCGGGCCACGCGGTCATCGATATCGGCCGCAATGAAAACGTTCAGGAGACGGTCGCTGTCACGCAGCACGTAATCGGCGCAACGGCCTATGAACACGCAATCCTCGGTCTCGTGGATCTTACGGATGGCATCGCTCTGCATGTTGAATATGGATTCATTGCTCAGATAGTTGTTGGACAGTCCGTTGACGCTGCTCAGATGATTCATGAACAGCGAACGCAGCCCCTTGCGGGTCTTCTCCTCGTCGGCTTCGGCAAAGAACTGTTCGCTGAAACCGGTATCCTGGGCGGCCTTTTTGAGAAGGTCCCTGTCATACACTTTAATGCCTAGTTTTTCAGCAACGATTGCTGCTACGTTACGGCCTCCGCTACAGAATTTGCGGCCTATGCATATACAGTAGTGCTTGTCCATATCATGCCATTTTTTTGAGTTTGCTTACTTGAGGAATCAGAAGGGAGAATCCCAACACGACAGACAGTATATCCGATGCAGGCAGGCTGTACCAGATACCGTTGATGCCGTAATAATGCGGCAATATAATAAGGAAAGGAATGAGCAGCAGTACCTGACGGGAAAGTGACATGATTATGGACTTGCCCGGCATTCCTATGCTCTGGAAAAAGTTTCCTATCACCATCTGCGAACCTATAAGCGGGAAGAAGATGAAGTTTATCTTCATTCCGTTATGGGCTATGGCTGTCAGCTCCGGATCATTGGTGAATATCCGTATGCAGAAATCCGGCATGAACTCGCCCACAGCGAATCCCAACGTGGTTACGCACGTGCCGAAAAACATGGTCAGATACAATACCCTGAGCACCCTGTCAAACTGACGGGCACCGTAATTGTAACCTGCAATGGGCTGCATGGCCTGGTTGAATCCCATGACCATCATCACCACCATGAATCCTATGCTGTTTATGATGCTGTATGCACCTATGGCCACATCACTGCCGTACTTGAGCAGGCCGCGGTTTATGAGCAGTACCACAAAGCAGGCGGCCGCATTCATGAGGCAGGGAGAAAGTCCGATGGTTATTATGTTCTTTACCAGGTCACCGCGCAGACGGTACGTACCCCTCTTAAGGTGAATGAGTTCACTTTTGTCCGATAACTGGAAACACTGCCATGTGAATGCCAGAACCTGTGAAATGACGGTGGCAATGGCTGCGCCTTTGATTCCCCAGTGGAATACCATAATGAAAAGGTAATCCAGCAGTGTGTTGAGCAGCACCGTACCTATTGTGGCAATCATGGCCTTGTTGGGATGACCCGCAGCCCTCAATATGCAGTTGATGCCCAGATAAAGGTGTGTGAACGCATTACCCGCCAGAATGATGACCATATACTCACGTGCATATCCTATGGTTACTTCGGTTGCGCCGAAAAGTGTGAGTATGGGATTTATGAACAAAAGTGACAAAGCACCGAATATCATGCCTATGAGTATGTTCATTGTCACAGAGTTGCCCAGAAGCAACTGGGCGCTCTCATGGTCTTTCTGTCCCAACTTGAGTGAAATCATGGTGCCCGATCCCACGCCGACCATTGATCCTAGAGCGGCCGAAAGGTTCATGAGCGGGAATGTCACCGCCAGACCTGACAATGCCATCGCTCCCACTCCATGTCCGATGAAAGCGCGGTCAACGATGTTGTAAAGTGATGATGCAAGCATAGCGATCATGGCCGGTACAGCGTACCTGATAAGTAGTTTTCCGATTTTTTCAGTACCCAGTTCCTGGGGTGTTTTCAATTCTGCCATTATTTTTCTTTTCTTTTCAATGCAAAGATACATTTTTTAATGGGCAGATTAAACTTTTGGCATTTTCCGATATCTTATTAAAGCGAAAAGAAAAAGTTTTTGTCTAACCTAAATAACAAAGCAAAATGAAGAAGTTTTTATTCGCAGTTGCAGCTCTGATGGTTTCAACCATGAGCTTTGCACAGGGATTCGGCGGCGGTTTCGGCGGCGGCCAGGGTATGAATATGAATCCTGAGGATATGGCCAAGCGTCAGGCTGACCGTCTCAAGGAGCAGCTCGAGCTGAACCAGGTTCAGTATGATTCAATCTACAACTACTATCTTGCAAGCAGCAAGGAGCAGGCAGCACGCCGTGAGCAGATGCAGAACGGTGGCGGTCAGATGCCGGGCGAAGGTGACATGCAGGCCATGATGGAGCAGATGCAGAAGCAGCGTGAGGCTCAGGAGAAGAAGATCAAGTCTTTCCTGACCGATGACCAGAAGAAGAAATATGACGCCATTCAGGAGGAGCGTCGTCAGCAGCGTGGCCAGGGTGGCTTCGGTGGCGGTGGCTTCGGCGGCGGCATGCCTCAGGGCGGTGGTTTTGGTGGCGCTCGTCCCCAGTAATCATCCATAACACATTACAACGGGAGTTCGGGAAACCGTTCTCCCGTTTTTTTTTGTACTTTTACCGCCATGAAACGTTTTTGCTGCCTGATTGCTGCCTTAATGATTTTGGGTTCCGGACTGTCTGCCGACAATCCCCCAGAAACATCGGATGACCTCACCCGACAGCTCATGCGTTTCTCTGGCAACATCCACCAGTTCAACAACATATTCCCCCAGGAAAAGGTCTATCTGGAGTTTGACAACACCGCCTATTTTCAGGGTGAGATAATATGGTTCAAGGCCTTCGTAACCCACGCAACCTCTCTTAAACGTGCTCCCAGCAAGGTGCTTTACGTTGACCTTCTGGCTCCCACCGGACAGGTCATAGTCCAGCAGAAGCTCAAGGTCGTGGCCGGACAGTGCGATGGAGCCATCCCCCTGTGGGACGCCGCCACCGCACAGGCTCGTGAGAAAGTGGGCATCATGGAATATCCGAGCGGTTTCTATGAGATCAGGGCGTACACCCAGAACATGCTTGACTTCAGCCACGAGGCCATCTTCTCAAGGGTAATTCCCGTCTACACCAAGCCTAAGAAACAGGGTGATTTTGACAACTCCCACGTGGTGGTCAAGAATGACAATCCGCTTGTTGACGTGATCCGCAAGGAGGCCGATGAAGACGACAGTAAAGTAAATCTCTCATTCTTCCCAGAGGGAGGTGATCTCATAGCAGGACTGCCCTGCAACGTCGCTTTCAAGGCTACGGGAGCCGACGGTTTTGAGATTGACGGAGCGCTGGTTTTCCAGGACAGGTCCGACACCGCATATACCATACATGACGGAATGGGCCTGTTCCGTATCATCCCCAGCGGCAGTGAAGCGGTCCAGTTCATTACCAAGGACGGCAAGAAAACCCGCTTCACCCTGCCCAAAGCACTCAAGAGCGGTTACTCCATGACCGCCCTGCCCTGCTCCGATTCGCTGCTGCAGATCAGCATTGCCCGCACATCGGACCTTATCGGGGAGCAGACAGCCCTTGCGGTCACATGCAGGGGTGATGTCGTGTATTTTCAGGAGATTGGCGATGATGACAGTTCCCAACTGGACATAGACTGTACCAACTGGCCGTTAGGCGTATGCCGCATGACTCTTTACAACAAGGACGGCAAGATACTCTCATCGCGCAGTTTCTTCCACAACAACGACAGGTTCAAGAGTCCCACCATAACCTTCTCAACCGACAGCATGTCAAGACAGCCGTTCAGCAAGGAGATTATGAAACTCAAACTGACCGATAAGGACGGCAACCCCATACGTGACCGTTTCTGCCTGTCCGTCCGCGATGCCGGCGACTACGGAACGGGTATGTCCGAGAACCTTCAGTCCAACCTGCTGCTGTCATCGGACCTTAAAGGATACATACATGATCCCGCCTGGTACCTGACCGCCAATGACCAGGAGCACCGCACAGCCCTCAACCTGCTTACGCTTGTACAGGGTTGGGAGCGATACGAATGGCAATACATGACCGGACAGAAGAAATATGCCGAAAAGCACAGGATAGAGGACAGCCTCACCATGAACGGTTGGGTGCTCTCCTACTCCCGCCGCAATCCCGTATCGGACATTGACGTGTATGCATCGGTCGTACCCGAGGACAAGACACGGTTCGAGACGTTCGAGTATCACACCGACTCTACCGGATACTTCGGATTTGACCTGACCGATTTCTACGGCAAGGCCAAGATGACCATCAACCTCATGTCAAAGAAGAGGAACGGAAAATCCAAGTTTGAAAAGAGCACCCGAATCAAGTTCGAGCGCTCCGACCGCCCGGACCCCAAACCGTTCCTGAAACAGGAGATTGACCTGAACCATAACAAAAACGCCAAGAAGAAGGAAGAGCCCGACTTTACCGATGACGGACTGCCGCTGGTTATCCGCGAGGATCTGGGTATTGTACTGGATGATGTGGATATTACCGAGAAGCGCCAGTTTGTGGATTATGACACCTTCACCTCTTGGAATGTCGAGAAGGATGCCGAGATGGAACTGGACCTGGGCGAATACACGACCGATGTCAACGGATACTTTCTGGAACAGGGAATTCGTTTTTACGATGATGACGATGAGCCTGTCAAGCCCTATTACTATGTCCACAACCAGCAGAAAGCACTGGACAAGAAACCTTTCGACAACCCCCTGACTATAGACATGATCGATGTCAAGAGCATAATAATCTACGACAAGCCCATGTTCCCCAGTTATTTTGTGGAATTCACGCCTTTGCTGGTAGACATGCACAGAAAGCGTCTTGATACGGATTGGTTCATCTGGGTTGACACATGCTGGTCCCGTTTCTACCTGATAGATATACAAATCAAGAATGACAGGGAGCTGCTTTCATACAACGACATCCGCAACCTTGGGCGCAGGACCACCACCATCGACGGTTTCTCAAAACCCGTTGAGTTCTACTCGCCCCAGTACCCCGAAGGTGCTGTCTACGGCGATGTCGATGCCCGCCGAACCCTCTATTGGAATGCCAACGTCATAACCGACGATGACGGCAACGCACGCGTAGAGTTCTACAACAACAGCTTCTCGCAGCGTTTCACCGTAACCGGCGCCGGAATCACCGCCTCCGGCATCCCCTACATCCTCAATCAAAATTGGTAACTGAACGAGCAGGGTCAGACCCCTTTGCGTCGTTGCTAAATCCAATAAACGTACTGCGTCTAATACGACGCAAAGGGGTCTGACCCTAGAAAATGCTGCACCCAATCAGCACCAAAAGCTGAGCAGTGAGTATGCGCAGGAACATGGTGAGCGGGTAAACCGTGGAGTACGCTACAGCAGGAGCGTCATGCTCGGTCTGGCTGTTGGCGAAAGCCAAAGCCGGAGGATTGGTGCTGGCACCTGCCACAAGACCCAGTATGCTGTAGTAATTCATGTTATGACGTTTCCTTGCTATAAGCGCCACCACGAATACCGGAATTATTGTGATGAGCAGACCGGCCAGCATGTAAGTAAGGCCGTCGCCCGATGTTATAGTCTCCACGAATGTGGCACCCGACTTGATGCCAACGCTTGCCAGGAAGAGTGCAATACCCACCTCACGCAGCATCATAAGTGCACTTGCCTTGGTATATGTAACCAGACCCAGTTTGTATCCGAACCTGCTTATCAGGATAGCCACAACCAGCGGACCGCCGGCCAGACCCAGTTTAAGCGGAGTGGGAATACCGGGTATAGCGATCGGAATACTACCAAACAGGACACCCACCAGAATACCTATAAATAATGTAGCGATGTTTGGCACATCCAGGCGTTTCATCTCATTGCCCACACGCTGAGCCACTGCAGCCACGCTGCTCTCCTTACCTACTACCGACAAGCGGTCACCTATCTGAAGCACAAGGCTGGCCGATGCAAACAGCTCCGTACCTGAACGTACCACGCGGGTGATTGTGACATCATATATGCTGCCCAGATGCAACTGTCCCAGAGTCTTGCCGTTGAGTTTCTCCTTGGTGACGACAATACGGCGTGAAACCAGTGGCTCAGTACCCTTCACGTTATCCCATTCCACCTCTACGGCCGATCCCAGTAAAGTGCGTATGGCCTCACCGTCATCCTCGGAACTTACCACGCAGAGCTGGTCACCCAGATTAACCACGCTGTCACGATGGGGAGTGATGACCACGCCTTCATGCAGCAGACGCGAGCATATGAACTCACGGTTTATGAGACGACGCAGTTCAAGTATTGTCTTACCGTCCAGACGCTCATTGGTCATCTCCAGATACTGTCTCATGGGTTTGGTGCTTGTATCCTGCTGCTTCATGCTCTCCAGTTGGGCATTCTCCTTATCATCCTTGACACGGCATATAGCCTTTACTATCATCGGCACCATAATGACACCTATTACGGCAAGCGGATAGGCGCATGCGTAACCGTTGGCTATATCGGCATTGCTTCCACCCATCTGACGGAGCGCCTCTTCGGCAGCACCCAATCCCGGAGTATTGGTAACGGCACCGCTCAGCACGCCCACCAGCATGGGGAAACTGTCGGGGTCGGTGCGGTCAAACAGAAGCAGATAGGCACCTATCGCTACCACGATATTAAGGAATATCATAAGTACGGCCAGACGGTTCATCTGTATTCCGCCCTTGGCGAATGAACTGAAGAACGACGGTCCAACCTGAAGACCAAGGCTGTAGACAAAAAGTATAAGTCCGAAATCCTGAACAAAACTTATAGTCTTAATATTGCCGGTAAAACCGAAATGAGCCACCACGATACCGGTAAAAAGTATGAATGCCACGCCGAAAGAAACTCCGCGGAACTTGAGTTTTCCAAGCATCATGCCAACGGCGATGACAAAAGAGTAAAGCAGAAGCAGATGGGCTATTGATTCAGTGTCAAACAGAAGCGTCTTAATCCAATCCATTGTAAATCAGTGTTTTGTCCAGATATAAAAAATTGTCCTAATTTTCGGGTGCAAAGTTACTTACATTTTGCCGATAATAGCCGTCTGCACTCTATTATAAAACCTTAAAAATTTATAGTTATTCATAGAATATAAATCTAAAGATTTAAGTAGGTTTACTCAATCTAATTACATATCTTTGCCGGACTATGCGCTCAGCGAGGGCCATAGCAAGAGAATTATCCTATCAAACAAGTAATATTTTATGTCAAACAAGAAAGAAAAACTCTTCTCAGAGTTCCCGCCCGTGTCCACCGAGGAGTGGATGGCCAAAATCACGGAAGACCTTAAGGGCGCGGATTTCGAGAAGAAACTCGTCTGGAGAACCAACGAGGGTTTCAAGGTTCAGCCGTTCTACCGCCAGGAGGACCTGAAAGGCCTTGACACAGACACCAAACCCGGAGAATTTCCTTACAAGCGCGGTACCAAGGCATGCAACTCATGGTACGTTCGTCAGGGCATCAGCACCAAGGACATCAAGGAGGCCTACGCAAAGGCTCTTGACATCCTGAACAAAGGCGTTGACTCACTGAGTTTCTGCTGCCGCGGCCGTCTTATCGAGGGTGCCGATCTTGAGGCACTGCTCAAGGACATCTGCGCCGATTGCATCGAACTCAACTTCAGCACAAAGCCACAGCTGGCATGTGCACAGGCACAGGCCCTGGTGGACTACTTCACCAAGAAGGGTTATGACCTGAGCGCATTGAAGGGTTCAATCGCATATGACCCCATCGCTTCAATGCTCAAGAGCGGCATCGAGTGCGGTTTCGAGGATGCAGCCAAGCTGATTGAGATCCTCAAGCCCCTCAAGAAGTTCCGCGCCCTTACGGTCAAGGCTTCAATGCTTACCGATTCAGGCGCATTCTGCTATCAGGAATTGGGTTATGCCCTTGCCTGGGGTAACGAGTATATGCGTACCCTCACCGAGGCAGGTGTTCCCGCCGATGCAGTAGCCAAGAAGATACAGTTCAACCTGGGCATCGGCTCCAACTACTTCATGGAGATTGCCAAGTTCCGCGCGGCACGTATGCTTTGGGCCAAGATCGTCGAGGCCTACAAGCCCGAGTGCCACTGCCAGAACAAGCCCGAGGACGGTATCTGCCGTTGCGCCTGCAAGATGCATATCAACGCAGTCACAACCAAGTATAACCAGACAGTGTTTGACCCGTACGTTAACCTGCTGCGTTCACAGACCGAGGCCATGAGTGCCGCTCTGGCCGGTGTCAACTCAATAACGGTAACTCCGTTCGACGCCGCATATGAGACTCCCGATGATTTCTCGGAGCGTCTGGCCCGCAACCAGCAGCTGCTGCTTAAGGAGGAGTCACACCTGGATAAGGTCGTTGATCCCGCCGGCGGTTCATACTACGTAGAGAATCTGACCGAGGCTCTGGCCGAGCAGGCCTGGAACCTGTTCCTCTCCGTTGAGGATGAGGGCGGTATGCTTGCAATGGTCAAGGCCGGCAAGGTTCAGGAGGCTATCAACACAACCAACGCAACCCGCCACGACAACGCCGCCAAGCGTAAGGAGTCACTTCTGGGTACCAACCAGTTCCCCAACATCAAGGAGATGTCCGAGGGCCGCGCTCCCAAGACCTGCAACTGCTGCTGCAAGGCTGAGGGTGAGCCCACCATCGCTACCCTTGACAGCGCACGCATAGCTTCACAGTTTGAGGAGCTCCGTCTGGCTACCGAGGCCAGCGGCCGTCGTCCCAAGGTATTCATGCTTACCATCGGTAACCTTGCAATGCGTCAGGCACGCGCCCAGTTCTCGGGTAACTTCTTTGGTTGCGCAGGCTACGAGATTATTGACAACCTGGGCTTCAAGACCGTTGAGGACGGAGCCGAGGCAGCCCGCAAGGCAGGTGCCGATATCGTGGTGCTCTGCTCAAGCGACGATGAGTATGCCGAGTACGGTCCCGCCGCATTCAAGGCAGTCGGTGACAGCGCAATCTTCGTTATTGCCGGTAACCCCGCCTGCATCGAGGACCTCAAGGCCGTAGGCATTGAGAACTATGTTCACGTACGCTGCAACGTACTTGAGACACTGAGAGACTTTAACAGCAAGCTTAACATCAAATAATCCGTAGTTATGAAACCTGATTTTAAGAACATCGACATAAAGGCTGCAGCTCCCGCAGGGAAGCTTTGCGGCTGCAAGGCAAAGAAAGCAGGTGCAGACGAGATCTGGAAGACTCCGGAGCACATTGAAGTAAAGCCTGTATATACAAAGGAGGACCTGGAGGGCATGGAGCATCTGTACTATGCCGCCGGTATCGCTCCTAACCTGCGTGGTCCCTACTCGACCATGTATGTGATGCGTCCCTGGACCATCCGTCAGTATGCCGGATTCTCCACTGCCGAGGAATCAAATGCATTCTACCGCCGTAACCTGGCCGCCGGTCAGAAAGGTCTGTCAGTCGCATTTGACCTTGCTACCCACCGCGGCTACGATGCTGACCACGAGCGTGTGGTCGGTGACGTAGGTAAGGCCGGTGTATCCATCTGCTCAGTTGAGGATATGAAGGTGCTGTTTGACGGCATACCTCTTAACAAGATGTCCGTATCAATGACAATGAACGGCGCCGTTCTTCCTATCCTGGCCTTCTACATCGTATCAGGTCTGGAGCAGGGAGCCACACTCGAGGAACTTCAGGGAACCATCCAGAACGATATCCTCAAGGAGTTCATGGTACGTAACACCTACATCTATCCTCCTAAGTTCTCAATGAAGATCATCGCCGACATATTCGAGTACACATCCCAGAATATGCCCAAGTTCAACTCAATATCAATCTCCGGTTACCACATGCAGGAAGCAGGTGCTACCGCCGATATCGAGCTGGCTTACACACTGGCCGATGGTATGGAGTATCTGCGTGCAGGTATCAACGCCGGCATGAACATCGATACATTCGCCCCGCGTCTGTCATTCTTCTGGGCCATCGGAACCAACCACCTCATGGAGATTGCCAAGATGCGTGCAGCCCGTCTGCTCTGGGCCAAGATAACCAAGAGCTTCGGCGCCAAGAACCCCAAGTCAATGGCTCTGCGTACACACTGCCAGACTTCCGGTTGGTCACTCACCGAGCAGGATCCGTTCAACAACGTTGGCCGTACATGCATCGAGGCTATGGCAGCAGCCCTGGGTCACACCCAGTCACTGCACACCAACGCCCTTGACGAGGCTATCGCACTGCCTACCGACTTCTCGGCACGTATTGCCCGTAACACCCAGATCTACATCCAGGAGGAGACCAACGTATGCCGTGAGGTTGACCCGTGGGCAGGCTCATACTACATTGAGTCACTGACCAACGAGATTGCCCACAAGGCATGGGAGCACATCCAGGAGATTGAGAAGCTGGGCGGTATGGCCAAGGCCATCGAGACCGGTCTGCCCAAGATGCGTATCGAGGAGGCTGCAGCCCGCACACAGGCCCGCATCGACTCAGGCGTTCAGACCATCGTTGGTACCAACAAGTACCGTCTGGACCACGAGGATCCCATCGATATCCTTGAGGTTGACAACACCGCCGTTCGCAACCAGCAGATTGAGCGCTTAAAGCAGCTCCGTGCCAACCGCAACGAGGCCGATGTACAGAAGGCTCTGGATGCCATCACGGAGTGCGTTAAGACCGGACAGGGCAACCTGCTTGCACTTGCTGTCGAGGCCGCCAAGGTGCGTGCATCACTGGGTGAGATTTCTTATGCCTGCGAGAAGGTCGTAGGCCGTTACAAAGCAGTAATCAGAACAATATCAGGCGTGTATTCATCAGAAAGCAAGAAAGACGCAGACTTTGAGAGAGCCTGCCAGCTTACAGCAGAGTTCGCAAAGAAGGAGGGCCGTCAGCCCCGTATCATGATTGCCAAGATGGGTCAGGACGGTCACGACCGCGGCGCCAAGGTTGTAGCCACCGGTTACGCCGACTGCGGTTTTGACGTGGATATGGGTCCGCTCTTCCAGACTCCTGCCGAGTCTGCCCGCGAGGCTGTTGAGAACGATGTCCACATCCTGGGCGTATCGTCACTGGCCGCCGGTCACAAGACTCTGGTTCCGCAGGTAATTGAGGAGCTCAAGAAGCTTGGCCGTGAGGATATCATGGTAATAGTAGGCGGTGTAATCCCCGCCCAGGACTACGACTTCCTCTACAAGGCAGGAGCCGCCGCCATCTTCGGCCCCGGCACCAGCGTAGCCAAGGCCGCTTGCCAGATTATGGAACTCCTCCTCGCCGAGTAATTCCATCGCTTGCCAAAGTGTCCCGCAAGAACCCCGCTCACAACTCGTGCAGCGGGGTTCTTTCCGTTACACGCCCTCATTTTGAGCCCCTGTCCCGCGCTCACCCACCTCAAAACACATTCTCGCCCACCCACCCGCGGGACACCTTGGCAGATGCAACGTTTTTGCAACGCTTAATGCAACAGTATTGCAGCGCTCATTGTTTGTAGTGCAATTAGGGGTTGTGCATCTTTGCACCAGAAACCTTTAAAACAAATCGATATGAAAAAGATTGTAATTGCATTTGCACTGTACATGCTCTGTCAGATGAATATCTCAGCACAGACTTATAATGATTCAATCAATGAGCCCGTCAAACTTCGTTTAACAGGTTTGGATGAAAATGCTTGTTTAACCGGTCAGGTAATTGGGTTAGAGCCATGTGAAAGCATCAGCGGTAGATACATCCATGATACAGGACGCCGTAGCATGCGTATAAACATCGGATATTCAGCCATAAACAACTTCGGCCCCTTATCTGAAAGTATCGGATGGGGAAACGGTTTGCATTTTTCATATGATATCATGTGCAAGAGGCTGTTCTTTGGATTCGGGGGTAATAGATATATGGGATTCCTTAAGAGTGATAATTTCTTCTACGACCGAAAAGAGGATTTCAATTGGCAAAAAGATGAAAAGGTTGACCAAGACATCCTTACCATCAAAACCGGCGTCCGATTGATAGAGAGACCTCAGTTCGGACTTGTCACAAATATAGGATTCGGCGTAGCTTCCTTAGAACAGTCAACAGGAAAGAGATTTAATACAGAAAACAATAACAATTATATCAAAAGTAAAATAGAAGGTTTTCATGCCGAGGCCGGACTCTTTGCCTATTATTCACTGTTTAATTGCAACGAATATTGGTTTACTAATGCCGATATCTCATTGGGATTGAACGCTGCCAGAACCGAGTATGAGAAATTCGGTCCCGTCTATTCCCTAAACGCATTCCTTACTATCAGCCTAAAACTGAATATGAGTTATCTATAACACAAAAATGGCACATTGGGGACAGTCCCCTTTGTGTCATTTTTTTGTTGTAAATTTGTGAAAACAAAAACTGACCAATGATAGTTTGTATAGCTGAGAAGCCCAGCGTGGCCAAGGATATTGCCGATGTGCTGGGTGCCAAGACAAAACACGACGGGTACATTGAGGGTAATGGTTATCAGGTAACCTGGACCTTCGGTCATCTTTGTACCCTTAAAGAACCCCATGACTACACTCCCAATTGGAAAAACTGGAGCCTGGGCAGTCTGCCCATGATTCCGCCCCGGTTTGGAATCAAGCTGATTGAGGATAAAGGAATTGAAAAGCAGTTCAAGATAATTGAGTCACTCATGCAGAAGGCCGACGGCATTATCAACTGCGGTGATGCCGGCCAGGAGGGTGAACTAATTCAGCGCTGGGTGATGCAGAAAGCTGGCGCCAAGTGTCCCGTAAAGCGTCTGTGGATATCGTCCCTTACCGAGGAGTCCATTCGCGAGGGATTCAGCCGCCTGCAGGACCAGGATGCGTTCAAGTCACTTTACGAAGCAGGATTGTGCCGTGCCATCGGCGACTGGCTCTTGGGCATGAATGCCACCCGACTCTACACCATCAAATACCGCACGCCCAACTCCCGCCAGGTGCTCTCCATCGGCCGTGTACAGACCCCCACGCTGGCATTGGTAGTAAACCGCCAGAAGGAGATTGAGGGTTTCAAGCCCGAGCAGTACTGGGAACTCAAGACCGTCTATCGCGACACCACCTTTTCATATACAAAAGGAAAGTTCACCAAAATTGAGGACGGCCAGGCGCTGCTTGAAGAGATCCGCCCCCTGAACTTTGTCATTACCGATGTAGCCCGCAAGGAGGGCAAGGATTACGCCCCGCGTCTGTTTGACCTTACCTCACTGCAGGTAGAGTGTAACCGCAAATACGGCTATTCGGCCGATGACACACTCAAGACCATCCAGTCACTCTACGAGAAGAAGATAACCACCTATCCGCGTGTGGATACCACGTTCCTGAGTGACGACATTTATCCCAAGTGCCCGGGAATACTCAAGGGACTCAAGGATTACGCCCAGTTCACCGCCCCGCTTGAGGGTGTGAAACTGCCCAAATCCAAGAAGGTGTTTGACAACAGCAAGGTGACCGATCACCACGCCATCATACCCACGGGAGTCTATCCCAACAATCTGACTCAGCAGGAGCGCGCGGTGTTTGACCTGATTGCCCGCCGCTTCATAGCGGTCTTCTACCCCGATTGCCTCTACGCCCAGACCACCGTTATGGGCAAGGCCGGCCGCGCAGAGTTCAAGACCACCGGCCGTGAGATTCTCAAGCCAGGATGGAGAGTCCTCTTTGACAAGGAAAAGACCGATGAAAAGGCCGATGATGAAGAGCGCATACTCCCCCAGTTCACCGTTGATGAGAGTGGACCGCACCTGCCCGAGTTGCAGGAAAAGTGGACACAGCCGCCCAAGCCCTACACCGAGGCAACCCTGCTGCGTGCGATGGAAACCGCAGGCAAGCTTGTTAATGACGAGGAATTGCGTGACGCAATGAAGGAGAACGGAATAGGCCGTCCTTCAACCCGCGCAGCCATAATCGAGACCTTATATAAACGCGGATACATGCGCAAGGAGAAGAAGAACCTTTATCCCACGCCCACGGGCATCGGCCTTATAGACCTTATTCATGAGGAGTTGCTTAAGAGTGCCGAGCTTACCGGTATCTGGGAGAAACACCTGCGCGAGATTGAACGTGGTCAGTATCAGCCCGCCCAGTTCATGGATGACCTGAAGCAGATGGTTACAACACTTGTTCACGATGTCCTGGCAGACAATTCTTCAAGATTATGATATTTTTTTGATTTTTCCCGAAAGGAATCAGGAGTTTTGGGTACTAATTGTATGAACAAACTCCAAAACAGATGGATAAACAAGAATTAGAATTCACAAAAATGGTCCGGGAGTACCGTAAGACAATATATACGGTATGCTACTTCTTCTCGGACAACCCTACCGAGGTAGATGACCTTTTCCAGGAAGTATTGATAAGCCTCTGGAAGAGTTTTTCCAAGTTCCGCGGGGACTGCAGCCCCAAGACGTGGATATGGCAGGTAAGCCTTAACACCTGCTGCAACATAGACCGCAGCAATAAAAGGCGTGTGCCCACCATCCCGCTGGTAATTGACAAAGACGTATTGAGTGATTCAGATGAAGTAGGTCAGCAGATCAAGATGCTGTACAACCGTATCAACAAGCTTGAACTGTTTGACCGCGCCATTATCCTTCTGTGGTTGGAGAGTATGAGTTATGATGACATTGCCGCAATTGTGGGTATATCCACATCGGCAGTTACAAGCAGGCTGTTCCGCATCAAGGAACAACTCAAATCAATGTCTAACAATTAATACTTTAGAACTATGACACAGAAAAATAATGAACTCCTTGAACTTGAGGAACTCAAGACCGCCTATAACCTGATGGACAAGAGGCTTGACGGTCAGGAGATAGTGTCCGATGAGCAACTCCGCAAAGTAATGGAACGCCGGCTGACGGGTGTACGTTCTACCGTCAAAGGATATGTTATAGGTATAAACCTGATAGCTGCCCCGATAACGGTATTGTGGTTTCACTTTGATAACAGACTGACAACAGACAATATCATCGGCCTGAGCATTTTATGGGTTGCTTCGTTGCTGTTCGGATTCTTCTTCCTGAGAAAAACCGGCAGGACCATATATGCCGATTATGATATGACTACCGTATGCGCAATGGATGCAAAGTATCAGAAACTGCTCAAATGGTACATATACGCCACCGCCATGTATTGGATGGCATTCACTTTCATCACCGCCCTGTTTGACATCATTTCACTAAACAATTTTTCATTGGCCCATCTAATAGTATGGCTGGTGTTGTTTGCACTTGTGATAGGTGTCAGTATCGGAGGATTCAAATTGGGACGTTTTATCGTAAAAAGTGGTCCCGTAGATCCTATGACCGGAGAGCACAAAACCCCCAAATGGTTCTTTGTGGTAGTATTCATCATACTCCTAATCTTTATCGGACTGAAACTGCTGCGCATCTTCACAGCATAACACATTAGGGTCAGACCCCTTTGTGTCATGTCGTGACACAAAGGGGTCTGACCCTAATGTGTTATCAGCGTTTGTAGCCCTCCAGGTTAGCCTTCACAGTCTCCCACTTGTAGTAGGGACCCTGGTAAGGCTCCAGACCGCGAAGCAGACGCTCCTGCTCCTGATACAGGAACTTTACAAGCACGTCACCCTTCTTGTTGCGGTAGAATATGATCTGAAGGTTACTGCCCATGGGGATGTTCCAGAATCCCAGCCAACGGTCGCAGATCTCATCGGCAGGAATGCGCTCTCCTACGCCCTCAATACCCAGATAACTCACCAGAGCCATAAGCGGGTAATCATGGCCGAAACGCAGGTCGGCAGCATACTTGCCGGTGGCGATGCACTCATCGGCCTTGGCTACGATATCCTCGACGCATGACTGTGCCATGGGAACGCGGTCATCACCCGACTCAACCGAGTTGCAGTGGCCAGTGTAGAGAGAAACGTTGCTCTGTGCCCAACGCTTGTAAAGGGCGTCAAAGGGCAGGAAACGGAACAGGTTGTCCTCTATGTCAAAATCCTCGGCTATGATGGCCGTACTCCAGATATTCTCGGTAAAGCTTCTGGCGCTCTTGATGAACGTACGGGCTCTGGGAACATCGGTAAAGATAAGGGGGAATGCGCCTAACGTATCATCGGGAAGATCACGCAAAGCCTCTCTTGCCGCTCTTGATGCGGCCGATGATTTACGCTGCCATCCGCTCTCGTTATCCAGATAGGCCATGAACTTCTCGCCGGTATCAAGGTAGAAGAATATCTTGGGATTCTGGCGTACAAGCGATGTGGTGAATGCGTTCATACTGATAAGACAGCGCTGAACGGTGCTTCCGAAAGCACGCACCTGCTTGTTACCCTTGAAAACCTCGGGATAGCGCTTGTACATACGCTCTGCAATGGCCGTATGCTCGCGGACGCCTTTCTGCGTCAACCTGCCGTCCATTCCGTCATATGAAGCCAATACCTTGCGGGCGGCCACAAGCAGGGAGTCTCCTCCGGGAGTCAGAATGCCCAGCTGCTGGGCCGTATCCAGCACGGCAATAAGATTCTCATATGAACTGCCGCCCCAGTTGGAACGTGATCCGTGACGGCCGTAGTGGCTGATATAAAACGGCTTGTAGCCCTTGGGGGGCTTGGTATCATGAATCTCCTTGAATTCGTACGAGTTGGTGTTGTTACCTGCACGCGTGGGGTCCTCCTTGAGGGCACGTACGGCATCCTCCGAAATATGGGCCTGAGCAAATGCTGCACTGAAGCCGATAAACAAAGCGCAAAGTAAGGTTAGTCCTCTTGATCTCATATAGCACAATAATTAGTTAGTTTATATACAGAGTACAAATATAAAAAAGAAGATGCAATAAAGGGGTATTAAATGAGTTATATTATTGATGAAAACCATCTCAGCCGGCAATAAAACAGTTTTGCTGGCCCTGTTGTGTCTGCTTTGCAGCTGCGGGGCCGAGATCAGTCTGCGCAAAGGTGACCAGCGCTATGCCTTAGGTGAATACACAGAGGCGGCATCTTACTACAAGAAAGCCTATGCCGGAACCCCGTCGACCGAGAAGGAACTGCGTGCAGAGACAGCCTTCAAACTGGGCGAATGTTACCGCCGCACCAACTACGTGCCACGCGCCCTTGCAGCCTACAAGAATGCCATCCGATACCATTATCCCGATTCTGTAGTCTACCGTTATATGGCCGATATGCTCCGACTGGACGGCAAGACGGCCGAGGCCGAGAAGAATTATCAGATTGCCCTTGAGCATGATCCCGATGATATCCTGGCACAGAACGGTCTGGAATCATGCCGGCTCATTCAGGACTGGAAGGACAACCCCACCCGATACATAGTCAAGAAGGATCCCGTAATGAACGGCCGCTACAGCGACTGGTCACCGGTTTACGGCAGTCAGGAGTATGACGTGCTCTATTTCACAACATCCCGCAAGGAATCCGCCGGCGAGGAACTGAACCCCATCACCGGAATGAAGAACTGTGACATTATGGTGTCACGCAAGGATGACAAGGGAAAATGGAAAAAACCGGAGTTTGTCGAAGGAGGCCTGAACACTGAGTTTGAGGACGGCACCTGCGCCCTTAGCCCCGATTTCTCCACAATGTACTACACCTATTGTGCATCGGACCCTCAGCAGCCCCGCCCGGCAGCCATATACAAATCATCCAGAAGTGATGCCGCATGGGCAGCCGGCACGCCGTTCGGCAGCTCCAAAGACTCGGTCTACAATTACGCCCACCCCACCGTCTCACCCGATGGCAACTGGCTCTACTTTGTATCCGATATGGACGGCGGTTACGGAGGAATGGACATCTGGAGAATCCCCATCTCAGGCCGTCTGATAGGAGCCGAAAACCTGGGCCCCGATATCAATACACCGGGAAACGAGATGTTCCCCATGTTCCGCAAGAACGGAGAACTCTATTTCTCGTCAAACGGTCATCCCGGAATGGGCGGTCTGGACATATTCTGCGCCGTCAGTACCAGTGACTCGACTTGGACCGTAACCAATCTTGGCACACCTGTAAACTCCATTTCCGATGACTTTGGAATGACCTTTGAGGGTGATTACACACGCGGATTCTTCAGTTCAAACCGTGGCGACGCCCGCGGACGCGACCATATCTATACGTTTGAGCTCCCCGAAACCGTACATAACATAATAGGTTGGGTATATGAAAAGGATGGCTATGAGTTGCCCGATGCCCTTGTCTACCTGATAGGCAATGACGGAACAAACCTCAAACTCAATGTCAGGGATGACGGCTCGTTCACGCAGCGTGTCACCCCAGGTGTAAGTTACCTGCTGCTCGGTACAGCAAAAGGTTTCATGAACTACAAGCAGGAGATGACGGCCGACAGCACCAATCAGGACAGGGAATATGTACTTCAGTTCCCGCTCTCGTCAATATCAAAGCCTGTGCTCATAGACAATATCTTCTTTGATTACAACAGCGCCGCCCTGCGTGCGGAATCGGCCGAATCCCTGGGTGAACTCGTACAACTGCTCAACGACAACGCCGGCGTGACCATCGAGATAGGTGCCCATTGCGACTATAAGGGTGATGACGAGTACAACCGCCGCCTATCGCAGCAGCGTGCCGAGAGCGTTGTGGAATACCTGATTAAGAACGGAATCAAGAAAGACCGTCTGACAGCCCGCGGTTACGGAGAGTCACAACCCAAGACCATAAACAAGAAGGCTTCAGAGCAGTATGATTTCCTGCCCGAGGGTACGGTACTTACCGAGGAGTTCATTCTGAGTCTGCCTCAGGCCCAGCAGGATATCTGCAACCAGTTGAACCGCCGCACCGAATTCCGCGTGATACGCACCACTTACGGCCTGTTCGGAGGCAATTAACTGATGGAGTTCCTTATCCTCCACTCCTGAGGATACATGTTGTTGGCGCGGTTGCCTATGTTCTTGGCAAATCCCAGAGGTATATTCTTATAAGTAAGCAGCACTATGCCGCGGGGAGCATCCTCCAGTCTTACTGCATCGCAATGCAGATAGGCAAGCGCCTGCTGTCGTGTAATCTCAACATTAATGAATGCGTCACGGTTCAGGGCGGCACTCATGGCAAGAGCGTGAGCCGGAACCCAGTCGCGTCCCTTCATCACAGCCACCTCGATACCCGGCACAAGAGCATAGAGTTCCTGTCCCACCTGCCACATATCGTCGGCCAGGGCCGATGGCAACGCATAAATGGATTCACCCTTAATAAAGTACTCATAATCTCCGCTGAGCCATGTCCTGCACTCTGCAGGAACCTTTGGATCTGCCTTGAAAGGCCTGCCTTTCAAAGAAATCTGAGCCCCCGCGGGTTTACGCAGCAGACAAAGGAAAAAGCCTTCACCACGGGTCTTATGCTGCATGAAATGGTACACCGGCAGATTGTCATCGGTCAGTGAACCCAGGATATTCCATTCCGGATCGGGGTTCAGGTCTACCGGCTCAGCACCGTACTTGTCCATGATCCAGCGTACATTGTCCTCATCCTCCTGACGGTTGAACGTGCATGTGCTGTATATCAGACAACCGCCCGGTTTCAGGGCCGGCCATATGTCATCTATTATCTCACGCTGACGTGCGGCACACATCTCCACGTTGCCTATGCTCCAGTCACGCACAGCCCCCTCATCCTTGCGGAACATACCCTCGCCCGAGCAGGGTGCATCGACCGCAATAATGTCAAACAACAGGCTTGATCCGCCTATCTGTTTGGGAGAGTTGCAGGTAACCATCGTTCCGGGACGACCCCACTTTACCATATTCTCGGCAAGTATCTGTGCCCGGGAGCGCTGGATCTCGTTCGATACGAGCAGACTGCCCTCCGGCAGCACCTGTGCCAGCAGGGTCGACTTGCCTCCGGGTGCCGCGCAAAGGTCAAGCGCACGCACAGGGCCGTTCACACATTTCCTTAGCGCCTGGGCAAGGAACATGGACGATGCCTCCTGCACATAGTAACAACCCTGATGAAGCAGCGGGTCCATCGTAAACTGAGGTCTGTGATCCAGATAGACGGCATTGTCCATCCACAGGACATGGCCATCGGCCCTGCTTTCAAGTGACTCAAGGACAAGGTTCCGGGTATCGGCAGCCTTGGAATTGAACCTTATGCTTACCTCCGGTTCCATAGCCAGAGCCTGGAGCAGAGCATCACGCTCACCCAGCGGTAACATGTTGATAAATTCCTCCGGTAACTGCATACCTTATCCCGATTTTACCGCGAAGGTAAGCCAAAAAATCAGTATATTCGCAGACAATAAAAAGGAAAAACTGATGAAACAGTATCTCGACCTGCTTGACAGAATTCTCCGTGAAGGAGTGCAGAAAGGTGACCGCACCGGAACCGGCACGATCAGCGTGTTCGGACACCAGATGCGTTTCAATCTGGAGGAGGGATTTCCGCTCCTTACCACCAAGAAACTGCACCTTAAATCCATCATTTACGAGCTGCTCTGGTTCCTTGACGGCAACACCAATGCAAACTGGCTGCAGGAGCGCGGAGTACGCATCTGGAACGAGTGGGCCGATCCCGACGGCAATCTGGGCCACATCTACGGCTACCAGTGGCGCTCATGGCCCGATTACGAGGGAGGTTTCATAGATCAGATATCCGAGGCAGTAGAAACAATCAAGAACAACCCGGATTCCCGCCGCATAATCGTGAGCGCATGGAACGTGGCAGACCTCAAGAACATGAATCTGCCGCCCTGCCACGCATTCTTCCAGTTCTACGTAGCCAACGGACGCCTGAGCCTTCAGCTTTACCAGCGCAGCGCCGACTGTTTCCTGGGCGTACCTTTCAATATCGCATCTTATGCACTGCTCACCATGATGATGGCACAGGTGACCGGACTCAAACCCGGTGATTTCATCCACACCACGGGTGACACCCACCTCTATCTGAACCATCTGGAACAGGCCCGTCTACAGCTTACACGTGAGCCGCGTCCGCTGCCCAAGATGATAATCAACCCCGATGTCAAGAGCATATTCGACTTCAAGTATGAGGATTTCCAGCTTGAGGGATATGACCCGCATCCGCATATCAAAGCCGACGTTTCCGTATGATATCAATAATTGTCGCTATAGCCCAGAACGGGGCAATTGGTTATAAAGGGGACTTGATCTACCACCTGAGTGCAGACCTGAGACGTTTCAAGGAACTCACAACAGGCCATACCGTAATCATGGGCCGCAAGACATTCGAGTCACTGCCCAAGGGCGCCCTGCCCAACCGCCGCAACATAGTCCTTACCCGCCAGAAGGGAGTGTCATTCCCGGGAACCGAGGTCTATTCATCAATCGATGAGGCATTGAGCAAATGCTCACGTGACGAGAAGGTCTACATCATGGGCGGAGCACAGGTGTACACTCAGGCTCTCCCTATGGCCGATGAGTTGGAAATCACACTTGTTCATGACTCACCCAAAGAGGCCGATACATTCTTCCCCGAATTCGGGAATGACCCCAGCTGGAACCTTATAAACCGTGAGGATCACGATCCGGATGAGAAGAATCCATTCCCCTACTCGTTCCTGACATACAGAAGATAAAACAAGAAAGGCCCCTGAAACAGAGGCCTTTCTTATTTATGAACGAATTAACGTCAGTCTTTATTCTCCTTAGAAGCAGAATAGACAATGTTCAGAGCACGTGCCTTACGAAGCTCCTGCTTAACATCGGTTACGATACCCATCTGAACGCCCTTGTCTATCTTAAGAGACATCTTCATGAAGGGCTTATCCTTCTCAAACATGCTCTCACGCTCTGCAACTACGAACTCACGGATAGCCTCCGGCTCAGCAAAATACTCATTAAGCTGAATACGGGGAGCGGCACCGTAGATAGCACGATACTGCTTGGAGGGAGGACCGATGTAGATATGTGACACCAGTGATTTCCTCTCAAGTTTCTCGATCTCTGAACCACCTGTAGGGGTCTTGACCTGAACCTTTACCTCAACATCACGCATGGATGTTACCATCATGAAGAAGAACAATACGGTAAAGATAAGGTCCGGAAGTGACGAAGTATTCAACTCCGGCATTTCTCTCTTTCCATTACTTCTGAATTTACTCATTGCGCAGTACCATATTGTTTAGGTTCAGCCTCCGAAATCTTGTTGGAGTACACACCCTTTACTACAGATTGCTCTGTTTCATCACACTCGGAGAATTTCTTGCCATAGGTCTTTCTGGCCCAGGCATCTCTCAACTCAGTATAAGCCTTTGACAGCTCATGCTGGACTTGGAAATAAATCTCGTAATTGGTGGTACGGTCTGTCTGAAGTGAAATCACATGCTTAACCGTTGTGACCACTACGCCGTAACCCTCAATGTCATATTCCTCATGGATAGGAAGGTTGATGTTATCGTCGGGGTTTGCAATGAACTCCTTGGCGATATCCTTCAACTCTGAGATTTCAATTACGCGGTTTATTACACCATTCTTGACAAAGATCTCGTTGTTCTTGTTGACCTGGACCGTCATTACGTTACGCTCCTTGATCTTCATCTCCTGCTCTACTGCATCAGGATCCCACTCAGGAAGACGACGGGAGAGACCCGAGTCAGTGTCCATTGAAGTGGTCACCAGGAAGAATATCAACAGGATAAACGAGATATCTGCTGTCGAAGACTGGTTAAGTCCGGGAACTTTTCTCTTTCCTTTTCCCATAACTCTGATTATTCTATCGTTTGCTTATCTTCTTGCTTTGAATACACCAAGCATAGAAAGGATTGAGCACAATACTGATACAACCACGAGGCCGTAGATAGAGTACAGACATACATCTGATATCTGCAGCTCCCATGCGGTTTTTACAAGCTCTCCGTCACCCTTGCGGACAGGAGTGGTGCTTGACAGGAAGTAGGAAACAACCAACAGGGCGAAAGTAAACAGGAATACCCAACCGGCAAAACCTGTCCTCTGCTGACCCTTGGTCTTTGTCTTCATATTTCTGAAGGCATTCACGATACCGAATCCAAGCACTGACAGGACGCATATACCAACGAGGGCATAGAGCCATATCAGCAACAGACCTGTATACTGAGGATCTGTCAGATTCTTACCATTCAAGTAGGTGGTATTTCCGTAACCGACGCCGAAGAACATAACCAGTACTACGGCTGAAAGTACGAAGAGAATACCCAGAGCCCACTTTGAAGCCTTTATTTGTTTATTCTCAGTTTTCATAATCGGTTTTAATTACTTTTTGAACTTCAGGTTGTACTTCATGATGATGTCGAGCAGAGATACAGAAGAATCCTCCATATCTGTGTTAAGTGCCTCGACCTTACTCAGAATGTAGTTGTAGAATACCTGAAGAATAAGAGCAACGATAATACCGAAGATAGTTGTGATAAGAGCCACCTTCATACCGCCGGCAACAACGTTAGGAGAAATATCACCAGCCTTCTGGATGTCATCGAATGCCTGTACCATACCGATCACAGTTCCCAAGAATCCGAGTGAAGGAGACATTGCTATGAACAGGGTAATCCATGAGAGGTTCTTCTCAAGGTTTGAAGCCTGAACGCTACCGTAAGAAACTACTGAACGCTCAACTACGTCAAGACCCTCGTCGATACGCATCATACCCTGATAGCAGATTGAAGCTACAGGACCACGTGTATCGCGGCAGATTGCCTTGGCACCTTCAACATCACCAGCCTCCAAAGCTGCCTGAATGTCCTCAAGGAGCTTCTTGCTGTTGATCTCAGAAAGGCTGAGGAAAATGATACGCTCGATGCAGAGTGCAAGACCGAAAATCATAGCTACGGCAACGAGGGCCATAAAGCCGGCGCTACCTTCAATGAACTTAACCTTGATTGTCTTGTGAAGACCCTCACCCTCTACTTCATCGTCAGCTTCGGGAGCTACGGCTTCTACATCTTCATCAGCAGCTGCGATTGAATCAGCAGCAGCCTCGTCCTGAGCAACCTCTTCTACAGCAGTTGCTTCATCCTGAGCATTGATTGTCTGGTTCACTCCGAAAGTAAGGAGGCCCATCATTGCAACGAATGCAAATACCTTTTTCATTTGAGATAATTTTTAGTTATTGGTTATATTAATTGTTTCAACTAGTAATCAGTTTCAAATCCGCGGAAAGACGGGGATTCGAACCCCGGATACGCTTTTGGCGTATACACGCTTTCCAGGCGTGCCTCTTCAACCACTCGAGCATCTTTCCCTTCAGGCACATTTACCCATAGCGTCTAAAACGGGCGCAAATTACAACATTTTTAGTGAATAACACAACCAAAGGTTATTAAAACATGTAAAAATGCCGTCTTCCGCACCGTATTTTTGCGTACTTTTGCGTACAAATGTAATTCAAAGATAAGTTATTATCCCTGAATAATGAACTCTGAATTCAGAATAAATAATATACTCCGTCCCATAGGATGGCTCTATGGTCTGGCTACAGCCATCAGGAACCGCCTGTATGACAGCGGAATACGCAAATCCCAGGTATTTCCGCTCCCCGTCATAAGCATCGGCAACATAACCGTGGGCGGAACCGGAAAGACTCCTCATGCCGAATATACGGCCACTCTGCTCAAGGACCGGTACAAGACCGCAGTCCTGAGCCGTGGTTACGGACGTCACACCAAAGGTTTCTTCATGTCCGATGCCCGTTCCGACAGCGGGCTCATAGGCGACGAACCGCTTCAGATCAAGCGCCGTTTCCCCGACCTGGAGGTGGCTGTCTGCTCAGACAGGGCCAAGGGCATAACACGCCTGATGGAGATGTGCAGCCCGGAGGTCATAATACTTGACGACGCATTCCAGCACCGCAGGATAAAGCCTTCGCTCAACATACTGCTGGTAAACTGGCACCGCAACATCCTGGATGACGCGATGCTTCCCGCCGGATACCTTCGCGAGAGCGTGAAAGGCCGCCGCAGGGCCGATATCATCATCGTCACCAAGTGTCCCGATGAGCTTGACAAGAAAGCCATGGTGGAACTCACCCGCCGTCTCAAGGTTAAGCCCGAGCAGCAGGTATTCTTCACCACCCCGCAGTATAATCAGCCCTATCTTATAGACGATGCCGGCCAGCCGCTTGAAATCCCCGATGTACCTTTGCTGGCAGTGACGGGAATTGCGTCACCTGTTCTCATGAAGGCTGAACTGGAACGCCAGGGACATCATGTAACCCTGATGGATTACCCCGACCATTACCGTTTCAACAAACAGGACATAATCAACATCACCACAAAGCTTGAAAGCCTGGGGCAGGATGCGGTCATCGTGACTACCGCCAAGGATGCAGCCCGCCTGCAGGATCTTCAGCTGGCCGATGAACTGCGCAGAAAGATCTATGTACTGCCGGTAGGAGTACGTTTCCTCCGTGACGAAAGCAAGTTCCGTCAGGCCGTCATAGCACATGTGGAATCATTCGGAAAAAAGCAATAACGATACAGCAATGGCAGAAACCAAACGTACCGAGATATCTGAACTCGGAGAGTTCGGTCTGATAGACCACCTCACGAAAGACCTCAAACCGCAGAACGCCTCCACTCTTTACGGAGTCGGCGATGACTGCGCCGTTCTGGACTATTCCGGAAATGACAAGGAGGTCCTGGTTACCACCGACATGCTTATGGAGGGCGTCCATTTCGACCTGACATACGTACCCCTGAAGCATCTGGGTTACAAGAGCGCAATGGTCAATATTTCTGACATTTACGCCATGAACGGAACTCCCCGCCAGATGACTGTATCGGTTGCTCTTAGCAAACGTTTCTCGGTCGAGGACATGGAGGATTTCTATGCCGGAGTGGTACTTGCCTGCCAACGCCATAACGTGGATCTGGTAGGCGGTGACACTACATCGTCCCTGACCGGTCTGGCAATCAGCATCACCTGCATCGGCGAGGCTGAGAAGGGCAAGGCCGTATACCGTAACGGAGCCGGACAGAATGACCTCATATGCGTATCGGGCAACCTTGGAGCCGCCTATATGGGACTGCAGCTGCTGGAGCGCGAGAAGGCCGTATTCAACAGCACGCCGCACAGCAAAGACGAGCCTTTCAGCCCTGATTTTGCAGGTAAGGAATATCTCCTGGAGCGCCAACTTAAGCCCGAGGCCCGCGGCGACATAATCAAGCAACTGCGTGAGGCGGGCATACAGCCCACCGCCGTGACCTCCCGGCTACATATCTGCAAGCAGAGTAACACCGGCTGCAGCGTATATCAGGAGCGTATCCCTATTGACTACCAGACCGCAGTCATGGCCGAGGAACTCAACATGGACGTCTATACCTGCGCCCTGAACGGAGGCGAGGACTACGAACTCCTCTTTACCGTACCCCTGACCGACCACGACAAGATCATCCAGCTCAAGGACGTCAAGCTCATAGGCCACATGACAAAGCCCGAACTTGGTCGCCACTTGGTTACCAAATCCGGGCAGGAAGTCGAGTTAAAGGCCCAAGGCTGGACCTCCAATCTTTAAATCGATTTTTCTATATTCCAGACAAAGGCGCGCAGGCCGAGCTTTTCGGTCGCAACGTCCATTGCATGGAGTTTCTCCAGGACTATATCCACCTTGTTGTCATCAACCATGGTGATTATGCCCGAGCACATTGAGGGCCAGGCATGGTTGCCGTAGTGAGGCTCACCTTTGACCGAGCCCCTGCCCTGCAGCTGCTCCACCATGGAGAAGCCGCGGCAGTTACTGGTTGTAAGCAGATCTATTATGCGCTCTGTATATGACTGATCGAATGCTATAAATATTGCTTTCATATTGTATACTTTGGCGTTGGCGTTGGCTTTGGCTTCCATCCGGCTCAAGAAAAGCCAACGCCAAGGCCAATGCCAACGTGTTTATTTAATGTTTTGCAGTCTTGTCATGAATGAACTGATCCTTGTTCTGGGCCCAGAAGGTAGCCAGCTCAAGCTGTTTGCGGTGCTTGCGGCGAGCCTTTTTGATACCGGTGCTCTGGAACATGCAGTACAGGGTAGGTACAAGAATCAGGGTCAGCAAGGTTGATACTGTAAGACCGCCTATTACCGATATACCCAGCGGGCGCCACAAGGCCGATCCCTGTCCATGACTGAGAGCCATAGGAATCATACCCAGGATAGTGGTGAGGGTTGTCATAAGTACAGGACGCAGACGGCTGCGGGCTGCAGTGACGGTAGCCGTAATGGCCGACATTCCGCGCTCGCGGCACAGACCCGTATAGTCAATGAGCACGATACCGTTCTTAACCACGATACCAATAAGCATGATGGCACCCAGCATACTCATCAGGTTGATGGATGTATCGGTAAGTGAGAGAGCTATCAGCACACCGCTCAATGCGAACGGAATTGAGAACATGATGATGAACGGCAGAGTGAGAGACTCAAACTGTGCAGCCATCACGATGAACACAAGCATGATGATAAGCAGTGCCAGGGTAGCCATATCGGCAAATGACTCCTGCTGGTCCTCATAGTCACCGGATATCTGGATCGTTACGCCCTCCGGCAACTCCATTCCGGCAATAACATCCTGACCGGCCTCCACCACATCACTCAGGGCGGCACCGCCGGCAATTACGCAGGTAACGGTATTGATACGCTGACGGTCCTTACGCTGTATGGTAGGCGGAGTGAACACCTCCTCAAGATGACCTACATCGCGTACGCGAACGGCATTGGTTCCGCTACCGTAAAGCAGGATATTCTCAATATCCTCCAACTGGGTGCGGTACTCAGGAGCATAACGTACCTTTATGTAATACTCCTCACCGTCCTCACGGAAATATGATGCTGTGGCACCGTAAATGCGGTTACGCAGATAAGTGGCGGCTGTAGAGAGGTTCAGGCCATGCTGAGCCAGCTTCTCGCGGTCAAACACCACCTCATACTCAGGCTGGTAGTTGTCACGGCTTATGTAAGCCTCACCCACGCCGGGAACGTTCTTCATTGCGGCCAGGAAATCGGCAGCCACCTTATCGGTCTCGCCAAAGTCATAACCGTAAATCTCAAACTCGGCGCTTGACTGACCGCCCATGCTCATACCGCCGCCGGCAGTAACCATAAAGCGCTCAATCTCGGGACGGGCGTTCAGGTCGGCACGCATCTCGGCCACAACCTGGTCCGATGAGATGCTACGTTCACCAAGTTCCTTAAGTGAGATGGTGAACGATATAATGTGAGTACCGTTGGTCTGCATTGACGCAAAGGTGTTGTTCTCATCGGCTGCACCCACACGATAGTTACAGGTCACCAGGTCATCGGCATAACGCTCCATCCAGGTATCCGACAACTCCTGAGCCACCGCCCTTGAACGGTTGGTGTTGGTGTTGATAGGCATATAGATGGTGGCCGATATACGTGACTGCTCATCGGACGGGAAGAACTCGGACTTGAGGTTTCCGGCTGTGAACAGGGATGCCACGAACAGCACTATAGCAATGAATACTATAGTCTTGCGGTGGCGTACTGCCACATTGATGAGTTTTGAATACCAGTGATCCAGTCCGTCCAGAGCCTTCTGGATGGGACGGTACAGGAAAGTATGCAGGCGGCTGCCCTTCTTCTCCAGCTTGAGCATACGCGAGCAGAGCATAGGAGTAAGGGTCAGTGACACAACCAGAGAGATGGCGATGATGATACACATCATCCAGCCCAACTGCTTGAACATAACGCCGGCCATACCCGACATCATAGTGAGCGGGAAGAACACTGCGAATATGGTCATTGTTGATGCCATAACTGATACGGCCACCTCATTGGTAGCATGGATGGCAGCCTGCTTGGGGTTGGCGCCGCGCTCAATATGGGTGGTGATGTTCTCCAATACCACAATGGTATCATCCACGACCATACCGATGGCGATGGTCAGTGAACTCAGAGATATGATATTGAGTGAACCGTCCGTTACGAACAGATAGATGAACGATGCAATCAGTGACAGCGGGATTGTGATGGCCACAACCATTGTAGCACGCCAGCGGCCGGTAAAGAAGTAAACCACCAGCACCACAAACAGCAGGGCGTAGAGGATAGTCTCTGCCAGAGAGTTTACTGTCTGTATGATATCCTCCGATCCGTCATGGATCATACCTATCTTAATATCACTGGGCAGGTTCTTCTGCAATGCGGGCAAAGCCTCATTCACCTTGCGGCAGATCTCCACGGTATTGGCGCCGGTCTGCTTCTGGACAACCATCATGGCGCCCTGGACGCCGTTGTTGTAAGACTCCTGAGCACGCTCCTGAGTGCGGCGTTACGTCCGCCTATTGATGCCACCACCAGGTGAGCCATGTCACGCGGATCCTTGAACTCGCCGTCCACACGCAGAGCATAGGTCTCGTTACCTACATCCAGGTTACCACCCGGAATACTGCGGTTTTCGGAGCCAATCATAGCGGCAATGGCCTCGATGGTCAGGTTGTAAGCCTCCAGTTTGGCGGGATCGCAATATACGTAAATCTCACGCTGCGGGGCACCGGTTACAGATACGGTACCCACACCCGGTATACGAGCCAGCGGGTTGACAACATTCTCATCCAGGATCTTGTAAAGAGCACTCTGGCTCTCACCAGCCTGAACGGAGAGCAGCATGATAGGCATCATACTGGTATCGAACTTGAATATGATGGGCTGTCCCGCACCGTCAGGCAGCGAGTTGGATATCATACTCAGCTTGTCACGCACATCGTTGGTAAGGTCATCAATGGAGTGGCCGAACTCAAACTCAAGCGTTATTACCGATACGTTCTCCGATGAACGTGATGTTATATGCTTGATGTGACTGCAGCTGTTGAGTGTATTCTCCAGCGGGCGGGTCACGTTATTCTCTATATCCGACGCATTGGCACCGTTATAGTACGTAAACACCATGATGGTGTTTGACTCTATGTCGGGCAACTGGTCAATAGGCAGTTTGGAGTAAGAGAACAAGCCAAACACCACCACTGCCACAAAACAGAGCGCCGTAAATATTGGTCTTTTGACCGATCCTTCGTATAGACTCATGGTAACGTGCTGTTTACTTCTTTACTTCAACTTCCTTACCGTCGGCCAACTTGGACTGACCTTCAATAACAATCTGTGCTCCGTTAGGTACGCCCGATATCAACTCGTAGCGGTCACCCAGACGCTGACCCAGCTCAACCTTGTTGTAGCTGACCTTACCGTTGTTGTATACATAGACAAAACGGTCACCTGATCCGGCACGCTTCTCGATAGCCAGGTCCGGAACAACCACGTGATTGAGTGTACCCATGTTCAGAGTTGCGCGGGCAAACATACCGGGACGTATCTTAAGATCTTCATTGGCCACGATAACCTCAACCGGGAAAGTATGTGTCATTGCGTCAACCGTAGGATAGATCAGTGACACCTTGCCGGTAAAAGTCTCATCGGGATATGCATCCAGCTCAATCTTTACCTGATCACCTTTCTTTACCTTTGAGTAGTACTGCTCTGATACGTTGATGGTAAGTTTAACGGGAGCAATCTTCTGTACCACCAGGATGGGCTGGCCACCGTAAAGGTCACCGTTGTCATAGGTTCTGGCGGTAACCACACCGTCAATAGGGCTGGCCAGACGGGTATTCTCACGCAGGGTCTTGAGCGATTTGCGTGCCACCTCCAGCTGCAGTTTCATATTCTCCCACTCGGACTGTGAAACACCACCCACCTGATACAACTGGTCAATGCGGTTAAACTCTGTCTCCAGATTCTTGAGCTGCATCTCCTGCTGGCTCAGAGTGGTCTCATCCATCTCTACCAGAATCTGTCCTTTCTTTACGTTGTCACCCACCTCAACGTTAATCTTGCTGATGCGTGCAGGAGTAGCGGGAGCAATGTTGTTCTTTATCTCACCCACAATAGTAGCGGAGTAAACCTGAATCTGAGCCACGGGCTCCTCGACCACCTTGGCAAGTGTCACCAGCGGTTTTGCTGCGGGCTCTGCCGGAACAACCGTTGCAGACTCTGTATTCTTCTGCCCGCAGGCTGCCAAAAAGAGCACGGAGCAGATTGCAATTCCTGAAATTCTGAATGCTTTCATATCTTTTGTTTTATTTGTTTCCTCACTTACTGTTTGTCATCGCTCGGAGCGGGTATCTTTGACTCATCACCCAACACCTTGTCAAGGTCTGCCTTGGCTGCCAGATAATTATAAATTGACTGGCTGTATGTAAGACGGGCCTGTGTAAGCTGTACCTCACTGTTGTTCTCATAGCGCTTGCTGGCTATCTCACGGCCCTTCTCGGCCTGCTCAATGGCCTCATGGTTACTGGCCACCTGCTCGGCATTGGCCTTCATATTGTCCACGTAACTGCGCACCTGCATACCCAACTGCTTCTCTGTATAGTCAATATTCTGACTCAGCTGGCTTATCTGCAGCTTGGTGCTGCGCAATTTGGTAAAGTTACCCATACGGAAAATAGGCACTGAAAGTGACAGCACTATCGATGAACTCTTGGCCCATGTATAATCACCTACGTTCCAGTTGTCATTGTAAAGAGACTGGAAAGAATAAGTACCGGCCAGTGCCAGAGTAGGCATAAAGTTCATCTTCTGAACCTTGAGAGTCTGGTTGAGCATAGTCTCATTATTCTTGAGCTGACGCATATTGGTATTGTTCTCAAGAGAGTAGTCTCCGGCTGTAAGCGACTCCATGTAGAGTTGGTCCTCATAATCCTCCATGCTGCCCTCAACCTCAATCTCTGTCTCCGGATCCATTCCCATAAGGATCATCAGCTGAAGTTTGGCAAGCGTCACCGCATTGCGGGCCTGCAGGACAGTGGGATTCAGGCTGCGCAGCTGGACCTCGGCACTTATCTTGTCATACTCACTGGTACCACCCAGTTCGTAAAGTGACTTTACCACATTGAAGTTCTTCTCTGCCTGCTCCATGCTCTTGCACAGTACGTCATAGCTGTCCTGAGCCAGTATAACCTGATAATAGGCCTTTGTAACCTGGTTTACCAGATCCAGCTTTGAACTGCGGCTCTGCTCAACTGCATTATCCAGGTCACTCTTGGTAAGGTTCCGTAGGAGCAAACAGCGGCAGGCTTACCTGTATCTGTCCGTTCCATGTACTGGTGTTGTCCTGACCCATCTTGAACTCCATTCCGTTAAGTTTCATCACGGCTGCCAGCACGGTATACTGTACCGTTCCGTTAAAATCGGCGCTGGGCAAGAGTGCCTGCCAGGCCTCATCCTTGCTGATTTTCTTAACCTCAATCTGTTGCTCGGCCACCTTGATGGTGGGGTTCTCACTCAAGGCGATGCTGATAGCGTCATCCAAGGTCAGTTTCACAGTCTGAGCTGTCTCCTGACCTTTTACCGGCACTCCTGCAATCAGGAGCGCTGCCATCAGAAAGCCTGTCTTTCTAAAAAAGGTTCCTTTCATTATCTGTTATTTGTTTTATACCTATACCTATCCAGTTTTTCCATGCCCTTGGGAGTGGCTATTCCTCTGAGCAGCACCACCATCGTACCGTCAATGAGTTCATCATAACGGAACAAACCTGTCTCGGACTCCTTATTGGCCATGGCCCCCATTGTCCTGAATGCTTTCATGAGCACATCCATATTAAGGTCATCACGGAACACGCCCTGCTTTACGCCAAGTTCCATAAAACAGCGCATGCGGTTGGCCATATCGGCCAGATGTTCATGGAAAATTTTCTTTAAACGGGGATACTTGTCCATATCCGAGAACTTGTTGTGGTCTGTCTCACCGGACTCATTCAGGATTATTTCCAGATGATTGATAATAACCGACAATACATCCTCCTCACGGCTGATCTCATCCTCAATCATCTTTGACATACGGGCGGTATGCCTCTTGAAGCACTCAATAAGAAGTTCCTCCTTATTTCCGAATATCTCATAAAGGGTACGCTTGGAAACCGACAGTTCCTGAGCTACATCGTCCATCCTCACGGACAGGTTACCGCACTTGAGAACTATCTCAGAGGTAGTCTCAATAGCCCTCTCGCGTATATCGTCCCTGTTCGTAGGATTGATTATCATGAATTCGTCCTTTGTTTCAGGCCGCAAAGATACAAGAAAACTCTACACGGCGTGCAGAGTTTCCCGACCGAAATAGCTTATTTAGCCATTTTTAGCACTTATGCATAGAACTTATCAGAATGTATAAACCAGTTGGGCGCTGATACCCAGATGCACAAGACCTTCAAACTGGTTCTCGGGCAAATCATATGACACGGTATCATAACCGGACTTGGCTGTGACACGCCTGATAATGCCTGATGTCAATTATTCATAGTAACCTTGGGCGAGCAAGAACACAAAGTCCACACTGTCATGCAAACAATTATAATTCTTTTCATCAGGAATAAGGTTTAATATTTCTGCAAAGGTATTCAAAAAACAACATACGATTACACTTTAATTCTTGAAGAACAGAGCGCCCCACTCCTCAGGAATCTTTTTAAGGATGTACTGTTTCAAACGGCCTGAGTAGTTTGCCGAGCGGTTAATCAGTTCCATACACAAACGCCAGTTAACACCCATATAGCGATAAATGCAGTACATGACCTCTGTATCTGAAAGTGAATTTACGGCTCCTTTCATTTTCGTTATTGGTTTCTCAAAATAGAGTTCGGTATTATGTCTTATAACCGATAATTCCGATGATTCCGGCACACGGTCCACAACCGATAGTTCCTGCAGCAAAGTATATCCCACACTGTTCATAAACAACAGGCGTGATGACTCCAACGCTTTCTCAAGCGAATCCTCCTGTATCTCGGGAGCAATCTGGCGACGTATCAATGAGTCATACAGAAGGTCATACTGCTTCCGCCTACGGTTCTCAATAAAGAGAATAATAAGTATAAGAGTCAGGACTATAATAAGTATCAATGAAGTGGAAAGTATAAGATAGCGTTTCTTAACCTCCTTGTGCCGTATTTCATATTTCTCAATGTTATGCCTTAGATTTAGGGCTAAAATTGAGTCCTGATTGTAACGCTCCTGCTGTCTTTCAAGACAATCTCTGTATTTGTCTAAATAATAGGCAGCCTTGTCTCCCTGGCCCAACATAAGTGATAGTTCCGGTAAGCGGCTATAATTGTTGCTCTCTGTACTCAACTCAGTATCGCACTCAAGAGATTTTTGGTAATAGAAATATGCCGAATCATACTTGCCAGCCGCATAATAAATATCGGCCTTTATACTGTAACCTGCTCCCGTAGGGAAACCCACTTCATTAATATAACGGTCTACAAAATGAAGTGCTTGGCTCGTATTTCCATAATGATACAACTGTATCTTGGCAAGTTGCAGATTGGTCTCTGTACGGAGTATATTTGGCAGGTGATTATTGTCGGCGAGTTGACAGAAAGCATCCTCTGCCATATCAAAGCGTTTCTCATACAGATTTATCAAGGCGATATTGTATTGGGAATATGCGGCAATCACATCATCACCTATAGTCTGAGCATTCTTAAGTGACAGTTCAAGGATAGGTTTGGCCTCACTGTACAAATGCCTGGCAAGGTATTGCTTGCCAATATTGTGCTCACAAATAACATAGTAGCGGTTAAGTGTATCAGGGAACAGGTCACGGGCCGTAAGATAAGAGTTTATTGTACCAAGTTCATCGTCAGTAAGAGAAAGCACACATCCCCTACTGTACCAAGCCATTGCCGCATGATAACTCTTTTTACGTGAACCGTAATAGTCGCAGGACTCGCTTATCATGGTATCATCGGGGATATCCTTGTAATTCTTGTAATCGGCCTGAGTACGCAGAATTGCATACCATGCCCGCATTCGTTTTCCGTCTGGCAATGGAATGGCACTGAGCAAAGAATCGGCCTGAGCAGGATCAGTTTCAAGCAACCTTTCCACCTCTGAAAGCACCTGGTATTTTCCGCCACACGAAACGGCGGTCAAAACCGACAGCAAAACTATCGAACTATAGATTCTTATTTTGCTCATTACATTTTGTCAACGAACCCAAGCCTTGCCAACAGCTCCGTTCTTGTACTTAATAATATGTAATCCGGGAGCATCGGCCGGAATCTTCCGTCCATCAACACCATAGTGAACCGCTCCTTCTGCATCAAAATCAGTATCCGTGGACTTAATCTTTTCCACTCTCGTCATAACAACTTCCAGTTCTGTTCCACAACCAATGAACGCCGTTTCAGCTATTTCAGGATTACCCTCAATTATTACACGTTTCAATCCACTGCAATAAGCAAAGGCATACTCGTCAATCAATTCCACACTCTCAGGAATTGTTATTTTGGTAAGACCGGTACATTTATAGAAAGCACTGTGCCCGACAGTAATAACTCCATCTGGAATCTCTACACTGCCTAGCGAAGAACAACCGTAGAATATAGCATCTGGTATTTCCTTAACACTTGGAGGAATATTCACCGTTTTTAATCCGCTACATCCAGCAAAACAACCGTAACCAAGATGCTTTACACTTTCAGGCAAGGATACTGACTCCAGTTCCCGACTTCCAACAAATGCATAGTAGTTTAAACCTGTTACAGGATAAACAGAGTCTAAACATGATACCCATTCCGGAATAACCACACTACCGCTATATGTCGTATAGTTCATGGTATCGGTAGATGTTTCAAAAGAACTCCTTCTACCAACTCGGGGTTGCTGTCCTCCCGCAATAGGATCACGTGGCGTTAGAGGTCCGTCAAAACCGAACGTTTTGCTAAAACCACTGATATCAAAAGACTTAGAAACCACATAAAGACCATCTTCCTGAATAACAAAGAATATAGTATCTCCTTCCTCTTGGACAGTATAGAAAATGGAATCCCCTTCCTCCTGAACAGAGTTATAAATGGTATCATTTCCTGAATCTGACTCGGTTTCGCCAAAATCCATCTCTTGCACCGACCTGAAGCGGGACCAGAGGGGAGAAGACATATACTCAGCAATTGATCCCTTAGGAATGCAGAGTATAGCATTCTCATAAATCTTTGAGTTAAAATAATCCAGTGGTGGCCTGTTTCTGTCTATTGCCCTAGGTGGCTTGGAACTCTTAATTACTATAGAATCTATATTGTTACAATAAATGAAAGCGCCATCATAAATATCTGGGCAACCTTCCATCAATATCTTATTGAGATTATTACAATAACTGAATGCACAACTTTCCACGTATCTGATATTTGCAGATATTGTAACAGAAAAGAAATTACAATAATCAAACATAGCTGTGTATATATGATCTCTAGCATCATCTATATAAACATGTTTCATTATACAATTCGTTGGAATACTTAATAAATATGTTGGAACCATATCAAAAGAGTTCCAATACACAGAATCAATGATGCAGCCATTGAAAGCAGTTGGATCAAAATATGATGAGAAAGCAGAAGGAATGTTTATATAATTCAGCCCTGTGCAGCCAGCAAAAGCATACTTCCCAACTCTATCCATATACCCGTTTTGAAAGAATAATGATTTAAGATTATTACAATCCCGGAAAGAACTTTCACCAATTTTCTTAAGGTATTTGGGAAAAGCAACAGACTCCAAACTGATACAATCCTTAAAAGCCTCTTTTTTTATAGTACTTAGTAACTCCGAAAATTTAACAGTCTTTAAATTCGAACACCCGGAAAAAGCACATTCACAGATTTCTCTCACGTTATCTGAAATAGCAACACTATACAGGTTTTTACAGTCTTTGAAAGCAGCCATATCGATTCCCATGACTTTATAAACCGTATCATTAAACATGACTTTCTCTGGAATCGTTATATCTCCATGATATGAACTATTAAATACAATCTCTGACGCCCCCGATGAAGCATCATTCTCTAAATCACACAAATACTTTTCGGCCGATACATAAACACCATTATCATGTATTATATAGAAGATACTGTCAACCTGAAAATCAGACTTATATTTTATATAATAACTATGTCCGTTATAATCAACAGGATTAAGTCTATTTAGCGAACTGAAACGGGACCACAACTCTGAAGCAGCGTATTCATTATACGATCCCTCGGGAATGCAGAGTATAGCGTTCTCATAAATACTGTCCGCAAAGAATTCCTCAGCCGCCCAAAAATCATATCCATAGGTCGCCTTCATTTTATTTATTGCAGTAGGTGGAATACGGCTTTTCAAGACTATTGTATCGATACTGTAACATCTCGAAAATGAATGTTCATAAATAACAGGACTGCCTTCAAACTCAATTTTTTTAAGATTCATACATTGATTGAATGAGTATTCTCCTAAATATTCAACTTTTTCAGGAATAGTAATGGAAGTTAGATAAATGCAACCATCAAAAGCTTGGGATGGAATATTGTTTATTTCACTGCCATACTCAAAATATCTTACTTGAGGACAATTAGTTAATACTGTTCTAGGTGATACCAAAGGAGAATCCCAATAAATCGTATCCAAATGAATACAAATCTCAAAAGAAGTGTAATCTATTTCCGATACATTAAAAGGAATGTGTAACTGTCTGAGATTGGTACATCCATAGAACGCAGATGCGCCAATGTATATCAGAGAGATTGGAAAATCAATTTGATCCAAGTTTATACATCCTTTAAAAGCAGCTTTGTCTATTCCTATTACATCATAAATTGTATCACCATAGTTGACTGTTTCCGGGATTGTCACCACCCCCTTATATGAATTGTTTACTACAGCTTCACTAGTTACTGTTAACTTGGTTGCATTCTTTACGGTGTCACACAAGTATTTCTGAGCAGATACATAAACACCCTTATCTTGAATTGTATAGGAAATTCCGTCAACCTGGAAATCGCAAACATATCCTATATCATATGTGTATCCGTTATATTCTACGGATGAAACAACCTTTGCGAACACATTAACCGGCAAAAGTATTACCAGCAATAAAACTATTAATCTGAAATTCTTACCCATAATCCATTTTCTATGTTTTCAAGGTTCAAAAATAGATAGTTCTCGTCCTTTTCTATGTGCTATTATGTGCTATGTTCACTCTATGTGTTAACAAGTGTTAATGGGGTTGCAAATAACAAACTCCCTAACTAAAAAAAAATATTTCCCCAGTTAGGGAGTTTAAATCTCTCCCCAGAACCATCTCCCAAAAACTAATAACTATATTTGAAATAAAATGCTTTCAAATAAAATTATTACAAACAATGACACAATAGGGACTGTCCCTTCTGTGTCCGCAAAACGTGGAGTTTTCTGCCCAAAACGGCTTCACTTAGCCATTTTTAGCAATTCATTTCAACCAGACATCTCAAAACTTCAGGCCGTCTATGACTTTCATGTTCTGATGGGTTGAATAATACGTTGATTTGGAATTAATCTCAAAGCCCTGACCACTCTTCCGGACTTCTGATACAAGCCTGTTCTTTGAATCATAGGTATAATCAATCCTCCAAACCATCTTGAGTCCTTCATTATCCTGGGTTGACAGACTGTAACTGACCACATTTCCGTTTGAATCAAATGACCAGTCATATTGGAACGCAATCATCCAGCATTCATTCTCCCAGGAATATGTAATGGTGCGGATAATATTTCCTTTTTCATCGGTTGCAGTCTCAGACCTGTCACCGGTCCATTGCTGTCTTGCAAAATCAAATGTCAGATTATACTCGGCATTGGTCTTTGTCTCAGGATCATATGCATAAATGGTACGGGTAACTCCCTTCCAGTACCAGACGCCATCCTTATATGACCAATCAAAACGTTTCACATCAGACTTGTTGCCGTGCTCGTCATAAGAGTATTCCGTCTTTATTCCCGGCACCCAGTCAGTTGAGCCCCATGAATAATTCGTCTCCAGAACAATACGGCCTTCATTGTCATATTGGGCGGCATATTTGCCGAGACCTATCCAACTGCTCTCGCTGTCATCGTATGTGTAACTGGCATCAAGGGTCATATTGCCGTTTGCATCAAAAGCATACTCCTGCTTATTGCCGGGTATCCATCTGTTTTCACTGAAATACCAATAATAGTCCACAATTCCGGTTTTGTTGCCGAAACTGTCATAAGTGTATTCGGTCTTGTCAGTGTTTTCCCAATGGGTGTTGACGGCATCATCCCATACCTTTCGCAGCTCTAAAGATTCAACGACCCTATCCTGTCCGTCATATGTAAGGAGATACTTGACGGCACATTCGTCCCAGGTCTTATTCACCATGTTCCATGAGAATTCCTGACGGGTCTCTGTATTTCCGTTTCTTTCAGTCACCCACTTGGAACCGTTTTCAAGGTACCACTCTCCATTGTTGTTATTGTAACTGTATCTCAAATACTGCTGCTTGATGCCGTCTTTATCATAACGGCTATACGTTTTCTCCTGTTCAACCCACTCTCCTCTCAACCATAACGAAGAGACAGTGAATGTATCCCGGCCGGCCTCATCCTGATAACAGACCTGACGTGACCCGGATTGCATAACGTCATTCAAATAGCCTGTCTCTTCGCGGGTATATTTACCGTCGGCCCAAGTCAGCTCACTGCGACTGAGATAAGTGGTCTCGCCCGTAGTTATTGAATTTATGGTTACAGAACTGCACATATTCCCATCAGAATCATACAGGTCAGTCTTTTCCAAATCCCAGCAAGCTTCATTCTCATTCCATCTGTATGACTTCTCCGAGGCAAGATTGCCGTTGTCATCATAACTCTTTTCAGTCTTGAGATACAGTCCACGCCATGCATTTTCGTACCAGGTATATTCTGCATTTGACAGGATTCGCCCTTCACGGTCGTAAGACTTGGATGATTTGTCCTTGGGTATCCATTCGCCGGAGTCGTCATCCCATTTGTAGGTGATGTTTTCAACTACGTTCCCGTATTCATCAAAGCCCATGTCGTATTTCTGTATACCGACCCAGTCTGATTTGTCAAGATCCCATCTCATCAGAGAATAGGCTGTCACACGGTTCATACTGTCAAAGGAACGCTCCACCAGACTGTCACCGATCATCCTGCCGTAACTGGAATAATACCTTTGAACTTTATTCAACAGGCAGTTGCCCCTGTCATCGAAAGAAAAGTCGGACTGCTGTGTCAGCATCCACTCACCATTCCTCCTTGCATAAAACTTATCCAGGATGCAACGGCCCTTATCATCATATGCATATTCCCTTTTGGAGCCATTGTTCGAATCAGGCGAATAGGCATAGTTCATGGCCAGTCTTCCATTACTGTCATATGCCAACTCCGAATAACTGTCCAAAACCCATTCGTCACCAACCTTCTTGTATCTTTCCGTACATGAATCCCTGTCTGCGACGACAGTCACCAGACTCTTTGTGGTTTCGTTCCATTCGGCTCCCTCTTGCTCCGCCATTATTATCGTAATGGTTTTACCTCCGTCCGAATAACTCCACTGTGACCTGTATTGATGTTCTTCACCCAGGTAATCCATGCTGTATTCATTTCTCTCAATCGGCCTGCCGAACTCATCATATGACCATGCCACACGCAAAGTGCAGATACCGGACGTATATTCACTGATACTGTCCAGCAAATCCATATCGCCGTAATGCCAGATAACCGAACCGTCCGGATCCGGCTGCGGTTCCGGCTCCACATTGATCACTTCATCTTTACATGAAAGAACACTCAGAACGATAAGCAAACACGACAAACGATGCAAACACTTTCTCATAATGACAATAATTGAAATAAATAAACTGTAGAATCTCCCCTGCTGGAGAGCAAGAATCCGGTGCTAAAAATTACTCGGCAAGAAGGTCTTTGAGGAAGCTGTCAAGCTCCTCATCCAGACCTTGCATAAGACTCTGGCTCAAGAGGGTGTTGTCCTCGTCAAAGAGCATCAGTTCAGCTACGGTCTCACGGTCATCATCCACAAGTACGAATGAGAACGGTTTCCAGATGGCCAGAGTT
>CAJOJD010000002.1:117732-165966 GCA_905234745.1 uncultured Bacteroidaceae bacterium
GGTTACCTCGCCCGTCTCACGTATGGGCATGATATGAATATCAGTCACTACTGACTGTTCCTGAGGACGGCGGAACTCGTTGATTACTCCGGTAAGGAGTGTCTTGATTTCCTGGAATGATGATTCGCTTAATCTCATAGCTGTATGGTTTTTATTCTTTTACAATCCCTGGCCGTGGCAGTTCTTGAACTTCTTGCCGCTTCCGCACGGGCATGGGTCGTTACGTCCCGGTGTCTTGTCGGCACGGATAGGTTCACGTACCTGCTGACGGGTATCACGTCCGGCTGCAGCGCGCTGGTTGGGATCACCAAGGTCGCTGTTGCGGTTCTCTGTATACTGACGGCGCTGCTGACGGTTCTGTGCCGGTGCCTCACGGACCTGATCGGGATCGGGCTCCGGAATCTGACCGCGCATCAGTATGGATACCGTCTGGTCATTCATCTTGTTGACCATATTGTCAAACAGGTTCACTGACTCCAGTTTGAATATGAGCAACGGGTCTTTCTGCTCGTAGCTGGCGTTCTGTACTGAGTGCTTCAGTTCGTCAAGTTCACGCAGGTTCTCCTTCCAGCACTCATCAATGGTGTGCAGCAGGATTGCCTTCTGGAATGATGTTACCACGGTCTTACCCTCGCTGTCATATGCCTCCTTGAGGTTGCACGGAATCTGATATACACGGCGGCCGTCGGTAATGGGAATCAGTATGTTCTCATAGCGGTCACCCTGCTCCTCGAATACCCTCTTGATGACAGGTGTAACTATCTGGGCCATGCGCTCGCACTTACGCTTGAAATTGTCCATAGCGGCTGCAAAGATGCGGTCCGATACCTCATCGACCTTCATCTTGTCAAACTCCTCGGCGGTAAACGGAAGCTCAATGGCGAGCACGCGGAATGCTTCCATCTGCAGGCTCTCGTAATCGGCGCAGTTCTCGGCTGCTCCGGCTGAACGGTCCCATATCATGTTGGCTATATCCATGCCTATGCGCTCACCTATCAGGGCGTGACGGCGCTTCTCATAGACTACGGTACGCTGCTTGTTCATCACGTCATCATACTCCAGCAAGCGTTTACGGATACCAAAGTGGTTCTCCTCAACTTTTTTCTGTGCCTGCTCTATACGCTTGGTGATGAAGCTGTTCTCAATCATCTCATCCTCCTCAAGACCCAGTTTGTCCATGAGCGGAGCGATACGGTCCGATCCGAACAGACGCATCAGGTTATCCTCAAGTGAGATAAAGAATACTGATGAACCGGGGTCTCCCTGACGACCGGCACGACCACGCAACTGACGGTCCACACGGCGGCTCTCATGGCGCTCCGTACCTACGATGGCAAGACCGCCGGCCTCACGGACCTCTGGTGACAGTTTGATATCGGTACCACGACCTGCCATGTTGGTGGCTATGGTAACTATACTCTTCTGACCAGCCTTGGCCACGATATCGGCCTCCTTCTGGTGCAGCTTGGCGTTCAGGACGTTGTGCTCAATCTTACGCATGGTAAGCATACGGCTCAACTGCTCACTTATCTCGACCGATGTGGTACCTACCAGTACCGGACGGCCTGCCTCGACCAGTCTTACTATCTCCTCAATTACAGCCTTGTACTTTTCACGTTTGGTCTTGTATATGCGGTCATTCTGATCGATACGTGCTATGGGCTTGTTGGTGGGGATAACCACCACATCCAGCTTGTAGATATCCCAGAACTCACCTGCCTCGGTCTCGGCCGTACCGGTCATACCGGCCAGCTTGTGATACATACGGAAGTAGTTCTGCAGGGTGATTGTTGCGAATGTCTGGGTTGCGGCCTCAATGTTCACGCGCTCCTTTGCCTCGACAGCCTGGTGCAGTCCGTCGCTCCAGCGGCGGCCACGATCTTGACCTTGCCGTCCTCGGTCACGATGTAGTCAACGTCGCGCTCAAACATGCAGTATGCCTTGAGCAGCTGGTTGATGGTATGGATACGCTCGCTCTTTACGGCGTAGTTGGTAAGGAGTTCATCCTTCTTGGCCAGACGCTCCTCCTGGGTCAGGTCAGTCTCGTTCTCAAGTTCTGAGAGCTGGCTGGCTATATCGGGCAGGATAAAGAAATCGGGATCCTTATTGGTGCCGCTTATAAGCTCAACACCCTTATCGGTAAGGTCTACGCTGTTGAGTTTCTCATCGATTACAAAGTAGAGGGGTTCTACAGCCTCGGGCATGCGCTTGTTCTGCTGCTCCATGTAGATCTCCTCGGTCTTCTGCATACCCACCTTGATGCCGGGCTCGCTCAGGAACTTGATAAGCGCCTTGTTCTTGGGCAGGGCCTTGAAACTGCGGAACAGTGAGAGGAAACCTTCGGCCACCTCTTCCTGGTTCTCTGAATGTACCTTCTTGCGGGCATCGGCCAGAAACTGTGTGGCCAGACGCTTCTGGGCCTCAAAGAGCTGCTCCACCTGCGGGCGCAACTGCTCGAACTGCTGGTCATCACCCTTGGGTACGGGACCTGATATGATAAGAGGTGTACGGGCATCATCAATGAGCACCGAGTCAACCTCATCCACGATTGCGTAATTGTGACCGCGCTGTACCAGCTCGTTAGGATGGCTGGCCATATTGTCACGCAGGTAGTCAAAACCGAATTCGTTGTTGGTACCGAACGTGATATCGGCACGGTATGCGTTGCGGCGTGCCTCGGAGTTGGGCTGATGCTTGTCAATGCAATCCACAGAAAGACCGTGGAACATATAGAGCGGACCCATCCACTCGGCATCACGCTTGGCCAGGTAATCGTTCACGGTAACCACGTGTACGCCGTTGCCTGTCAATGCGTTGAGGAATACCGGCAGGGTTGCCACGAGTGTCTTACCTTCACCGGTAGCCATCTCGGCAATCTTACCTTTATGCAGTACTACACCACCGAACAGCTGGACATCATAGTGTATCATGTTCCAGACGGTATCGTTACCCCCGGCTACCCAGTGCTGCTGCCACAGGGCCTTGTCACCGTCTATGACGACAAAGTCATGACGGGCGGCCAGGTCGCGGTCAAAATCAGTTGCCGTAACCTCAACCTGCTCATTCTCAGTGAAACGGCGTGCTGTATCCTTGATTATGGCAAACACATCGGGAAGGACCTCATCCAAAACCACCTCATAGCGGTCCAGAACCTCTTTCTCAAGCTTATCTATCTGGTTGAACAGAGGCTCGCGATCCTCAAGTTCAGTCTGCTCTACCTTAGCCTTAAGTTCCTCAATACGTTTCTTTTCCGGTATTACAAAATCCTGGACTTTCCTGCGGATGACCTGCGTTGCTTCACGCAGTTCGTCATTGGACATTTTCTCATACTTGGGATACGCTGCCTTGATCTTCTCAACCCACGGCTGAATCTCCTTTATGTCGCGGGTCTGCTTGTTTCCGAACAGTTTCCCAATAAACTCATTAAAACCCATTATGCGGTATTGTTATTTGTTACTACTTACACAAAGCACGCAAAATCCGTGCCGAAATGCAAAGATACATTTTTTCCACTTTTATATGCCATTTTTGTCGCTTCATCTACACATCATCCTACATTTCAAACAAAAACATTATATTTGCTGAAAATTTAAAACCAATAAAACATTTAAAACCATGCCAGAAATATGTAGATTTTATGGAATTATCATCAAGATGTTTTTCAAACCAAAAGAACACGAGCCAGCTCACATTCATGCTATTTATAATGAATGCGTAGGTATTTTTGACATTAACACCTTTGAGATGATTGATGGAGATTTACCACCAAAAGCACAAAGTTTGGTAAAAGAATGGCTTGAAAACAACTATAATAAGTTGATAGAGATGTGGAATACCCAAATTATTACTAAATTGGAACCCTTAAAATGAAAAATAAATGATTCCCAGAATAAAGGACATACAAACGCTTGACGATTTCATTCTTCTCGTTGAATTTGATGACGGCAAGAAAGTGAAATACGATGTCAAGGATGACATAAGGACTTTGGATGATTTCAAAATCCTTGAGTCAGAGTATGGTCTTTTCCAGAATGTCCAACTGGACTCATCCCGCACCTACATATACTGGACCGACCGAGTAGATCTGCCATCCGATACAATTCTCGAGTACGGCCAGCTCTTGTGATACAGCAAGACAGATTCTTAAGTACCGCAGGACATACGGTTCCTGCAAAAGGAAAATATTTAGTATTTTTGAAGGATTAGTTTGGTGATTCAGATTATATTGCGATATTTGCGTTGCGCAATTATCGCAACATAAAAAACGCAATGACATGGAACAGTTGGAAAACCCCTTCATTATTACCGGATATGAGTCTCCACAGTATTTCTGTGACAGGGTTCAAGAAACTACAGACCTAATTGATACTCTCAAGAACGGACGCAACATAACACTAACTTCTCCACGCAGAATGGGTAAGACTGGGCTCATTAAACACACCTTTCATCTACTCAGAGAGCAGGACAACAACAATGTGGCCATATACATAGATCTGTTCCCTACTGATAATCTGTCGGATTTTACGCAGGCTTTTGCATCGGGCGTAATGGGACAGTTGGAGTCCAATCCAACAAAACTTCTCAGTAAGGCAATGGCTTTTTTCAAGGCATTGAGACCGGTGATATCATATGATGATTATACCGGAAAACCAAAAATTACGTTAGATATAGCCAAGGGGACCGAGAGCCATACCATAGAACAGGTTTTCCAATATCTCAAGCAGTCCGAAAAGAGCTGCTATATAGCTTTTGATGAGTTTCAGCAAATAGCATTTTACCCTGAAAAGAACATTGAGGCATTGCTCCGCTCATATATACAGGACCTGCACAATGTTCATTTCATCTTTTCCGGAAGCCAGACGCACATGCTTCAGGAGATGTTCCTGTCGCCCAAACGCCCGTTTTATCAGAGTACCTCAGGGAAAGCCATAGGAACCATAGATGAAGACGCTTATTTTGAGTTCGCCACCGGTTATTTCAGTAAGCAGGAACGGGAGTTATCCCTTGACACATTTCATCACATCTATAAGATGTACGAAGGACATACCTGGTACATACAAATGATACTCAACCGGCTATACTCTAAGGCATCCAGACAGATTGATATTGAGCTTGTCCAGGAATGCATAGCCGATATACTTGCCGAGAACGAATACTATTACCAGCGTCTGCTCCGCGCATACTCCAAAGGCCAGGCCAGACTCCTGAAAGCAATAGCTAAGGAGAAAACAGTAACCGGAATACTATCGGGCTCATTCATAACAAAATATGGTCTCACTGCTACAAGCAGCGTAAAAAGCGCCCTGAAGCGCATGCTTGACGATGAGATTGTCTATCAGTCCGATAGCGGTTACATGATTTACGACCGGTTCTTTGGTGACTGGCTTGCCGCCACATTCTGAGGAAATAGTACCAAAGGGGTCAGGCCCCTTTGGTACTATTTTGCATATTTTGCATAAAAATGTTTTGCGCTACCTATTAAATAGGTAACTTTGCAGTTCAATTACGCCTGAGAGGCTAATTGTGAATATATATACAGAAAAGATTGAATATTATGAGGATTCCATTGAGAAGTGACCAGTGTACCGTAGGACGCCGCATGGCGGGAGCCAGAGCTCTCTGGGTTGCCAACGGCATGAAAAAGGAGCAGATGGGCAAGCCCATCATTGCAATAGCAAACTCTTTCACGCAGTTTGTACCCGGTCACACTCATCTTCATGAGGCAGGCCAGATAATCAAGAAGGAGATAGAAAAACTTGGTTGTTTTGCCGCCGAATTCAACACCATAGCCATAGATGACGGTATTGCAATGGGTCACGACGGCATGCTCTACTCCCTGCCCTCACGTGACATAATTGCCGACAGCGTCGAGTATATGGTAAACGCACACAAGGCCGATGCCCTGGTATGCATAAGCAACTGCGACAAGATCACTCCGGGAATGCTTATGGCCACGATGCGCCTTAACATCCCCACCGTATTCGTAAGCGGAGGTCCGATGGAGGCCGGTGAGATGGGCAGCGCCCGTCTGGACCTGATTGACGCCATGATAAAATCGGCCGATGAAAGCGTATCGGACGCCGATGTCGAGGCAATCGAACGTTCAGCCTGCCCCGGTTGCGGATGCTGCTCAGGCATGTTTACCGCCAATTCAATGAACTGCCTCACCGAGGCACTGGGTATGTCACTGCCCGGCAACGGCACAATACTAGCCACACACAAGAACCGCGTACAGCTGATGAAGGATGCTGCAGCGCTCATCGTAAAGAACGCCCTCAAGTACTATGAAGAGGGTGATGAGAGTGTCCTGCCCCGCAGCATAGCACAGAAAAAGAACTTTGAGAACGCCATGAACCTGGATATCGCCATGGGCGGTTCAACAAATACGATACTGCACCTGCTGGCTGTTGCCTATGAGGCCGGCGTTGACTTCAAGATGGATGACATAGACCGTCTGTCACGCAACGTTCCCTGCCTTTGCAAGGTTGCACCCAACACCCAGAAGTATCACGTTCAGGATGTAGGCCGCGCAGGCGGTGTACTCAACATCCTGGCCGAACTTGCCAAAGGTGGTCTTCTCCATACTGACGCCAAGAGCGTAACAGGTTACACCTATGGTGAGCTCATTGATAAGTATAGCATAACCAAGGCCGATATCGACCCCGAGGCCAAGCGCATCTACTCAACCGCACCCGCACGCAAGTTCAACATAGAGTTGGGCTCACAGGACTGCACATACAGCGAGCTTGACACCGACCGTGCCGAGGGTTGCATCCGTGACCTGCAGCACGCCTACACAAAGGACGGCGGTCTGGCAATCCTGAAGGGTAACATCGCAATTGACGGCTGCGTGGTAAAGACCGCAGGCGTTGACGAGAGCATTTGGAAGTTCTCAGGTCCCGCCAAGGTATTCGACTCACAGGAGGATGCCGTTGACGGCATACTCGGAGGCAAGGTCGTAGCCGGCGATGTAGTAGTAATCACCCATGAGGGCCCCAAGGGAGGTCCCGGAATGCAAGAGATGCTCTACCCCACTTCGTACATCAAGTCACGCCATCTTGGCAAGGCCTGCGCACTGATCACCGACGGCCGTTTCAGCGGCGGCACATCGGGCCTGAGCATCGGCCACATATCACCCGAAGCAGCCAACGGCGGTGCTATAGGCAAGGTGGTTGACGGTGACATAATTGACATAGACATTCCCGCCCGCAGCATAAACGTACGTCTTACCGATGCCGAAATCGCAGCCCGTCCCATGCGTCCGCTTACCCGCAAGCGTGTGGTAGCCAAGAGTCTCAAGGCATATGCCAATATGGTAAGTTCAGCCGATAAGGGTGGTGTAAGAATTATAGATTGATTGATATGAGCAACATGATAACAGGAGCCGAGGCAATGCTCCGCGCATTGCTTGCCGAGGGTGTCAATACCGTATTTGCATACCCCGGCGGTTCTATAATAAAGGTATTTGACGCACTGTATGACCACCAGAAAGATCTCAAGCAGATTCTGGTGCGCCACGAACAGGGTGCTACACATGCGGCACAGGGTTACGCACGCGTATCGGGCCGCACGGGTGTGGCTATCGTGACCAGCGGTCCCGGTGCAACGAATACCGTTACAGGTATAAGTGACGCCATGCTGGACAGCACACCCATCGTGGTGATTGCCGGCCAGGTGGGCACCGATGCCTTGGGTACCGATGCCTTCCAGGAGATTGACCTGGTGGGTGTCACCCAGCCTATCACCAAGTGGAGCTATCAGATCCGCCGCGCCGAGGATATTCCTTGGGCTGTGGCACGCGCATTCTATATTGCAGGCTCAGGCCGTCCGGGTCCCGTGGTGCTTGACTTTACCAAGACCGCCCAGATGCAGCAGATAGACTTCAAGCCTGCCAAGATAGACTATGTACGCAGTTACATACCTGCTCCCGATCCCATTGAGAGCCAGATAAACGATGCCGTACAGCTTATTGACGGCGCAAAGAAGCCTCTGGTTCTGGTAGGTCACGGAGTAGAACTCGGAAATGCCGAGAAGGAACTGGCCGCATTCATCGAGAAGGGCAACCTGCCCGCAGCACGCACGCTACTGGGACTCTCCGCCCTGCCCAGTGACCACCCGCTCAACATGGGTATGCTGGGAATGCACGGCAACCTGGCCCCCAACGTAAAGACAAACGAGTGCGATGTCCTCATAGCAGTCGGCATGCGTTTTGACGACCGCGTAACAGGAACGCTCGACACATATGCCAAGCAGGCCAAGATAATACATCTGGACATTGACAAGTCAGAGTTCGGCAAGAACGTAAAGCCCGATGTAACCGTACTTGGCGACTGCCGCCTTACACTCAGACTCATCACCGAGCGTATGGCAAAGGCTGACCACAAGGAGTGGATTGAGAGTTTCAAGCCGCTTGACAAGGAGGAGTACGACAAGGTTATCGACAGCGCCATTCATCCCGCTGACGGCCCGCTCAAGATGGGTGAGGTAGTAACAGCAGTGAGCGATGCCGCCCCCGCCGATGCCGTTCTTGTGAATGACGTAGGCCTGAACCAGATGTTCTCATCACGCTACTTCAGGTACCGCACTCCCCGCAGCATAGTGACATCGGGCGGACTTGGAACCATGGGATTCTGCATGCCCGCAGCCATAGGCGCCACATTCGGTGCCCCCGGCCGTATGATCCTGGCATTCATGGGCGACGGCGGTTTCCAGATGAACATCCAGGAACTGGGTACCATAATGCAGACCGGCGCTCCCGTAAAGATGATCCTTATGAACAACTCCTATCTGGGCAATGTTCGCCAGTGGCAGGAGATGATGTTCCAGAGCCGATATTCATGCACTCACATGATGAACCCCGACTACAGCAAGGTTGCTGCAGGCTACAATATCCCCTACGCCCTGGTTACGGACCGCGCACAGCTCAAGGATGCCGTAAAGCAGCTCATCAGCGCCAAGGGCCCGTTCATTCTTGAGGCAGCCGTAATGGATGAGGAGAATGTTATGCCGATGATTAAGCCGGGCAGCCCGGTTGACAAGATGATATTTGAAATATAATATGGAGAACGAAAAGAAGCTTTACACGCTGATTGTTCACTCGGAGAACATAGCCGGTATCCTGAATCAGGTTACCGCCGTTTTCACACGCCGTCAGGTCAACATCGAGAGCCTGAACGTATCGGCCTCATCGATACCTGGTGTGCACCGTTACACCATCACCGCGATGGCCGACCGTGAGACCATTGTAAAGATCGTGGACCAGATAGAGAAGAAGGTCGATGTACTGCAGTGCCAGTTCTTTACCGACGATGAGATATTCATGCAGGAGGTGGCATTATATAAGGTGGTTACCAGCGTACTCACCGAGAACCCCGAGATGTCCAGAATCATACGCCGTTACGGCGCCAAGCTGATTGAGGTAAACTCAACCTTCTCTGTCATTGAGAAGACCGGCCGCACCGAGGACATCACCGCACTGAACCGCGAACTATCAGCCCAGGGAGGTATGCTCCAGTTTGTAAGTTCAGGCCGAGTGGCCATCACACGCGCACGTATCGAGCATGTGAACGAGTATCTGGACAAGATGGAGGCCAGATACGGAAAGAAGTAAATGGAATATTAACAACATAAACACAACAAGAAAACTATGAAAATGAACTTTGGCGGTGTCATAGAAGAGGTTATGACACGTGAAGAGTTCCCGCTGGAGAAAGCCCGCGAGATACTCAAGAATGAGACAATCGCAGTTATAGGTTACGGCGTTCAGGGCCCCGGTCAGGCTTGCAACCTGCGTGACAACGGTTTCAACGTAATAGTTGGCCAGCGTCAGGGCAAGACCTTTGAGAAGGCTGTTGCCGACGGTTGGGTTCCCGGCAAGACTCTGTTCTCTATTGAGGAGGCTGCCCAGAAGGGTACCATCATCTGCATGCTTCTGTCTGATGCAGCCCAGATGCAGCAGTGGCCCAACATCAAGCCTTACCTGACCGCAGGCAAGACTCTGTACTTCTCACACGGATTCGCAATCACCTGGAACGACCGCACAGGCGTTGTTCCTCCCAAGGATATCGATGTAATCATGGTTGCTCCCAAGGGTTCAGGTACATCACTGCGTACCATGTTCCTCGAGGGCCGCGGTCTGAACAGCTCATACGCTGTATATCAGGATGCATCAGGTCATGCACTGGATAAGGTTCTGGCTTTCGGTATCGGAATAGGTTCAGGTTATCTGTTTGAGACCACATTCATCCGTGAGGCCACATCTGACCTTACCGGTGAGCGCGGTTCACTGATGGGTGCCATCCAGGGTCTGCTGCTGGCTCAGTACGAGGTACTGCGCGAGAACGGCCACACTCCCTCTGAGGCATTCAACGAGACCGTTGAGGAGCTCACACAGTCACTCATGCCTCTGTTCGCACAGAAGGGTATGGACTGGATGTACGCCAACTGCTCAACCACTGCACAGCGCGGTGCTCTTGACTGGATGGGCCCGTTCCACGATGCCATCAAGCCCGTTGTACAGAAGCTCTATGCAAGCGTAAAGTGCGGTAACGAGGCTCAGATCTCCATTGACAGCAACTCAAAGCCCGGCTATCGCGAGGGTCTTGAGAAAGAACTGGCTGCCCTGCGCGACAGTGAGATGTGGCAGACCGGTGCTGTTGTCCGTAAGCTCCGTCCTGAGAACAACTGATCGATAAGGCACAAAAAATAAACCCTCGGAAAAACTCCGAGGGTTTATTTTTTATCAGTGTAGATTAGAAAATCTTGTAACGGTTGTCAACTACCTTAGCCTTGTAGTAGAGTTCCTCAATGAGGGCGCTCATTATACGGCTTGAAGCCATTGAACGTGTACGCAGTTCCTCTGATTTGTCATCAAACTCGGCAGTCCATGAATCGGGAGTGATCTTCTCGGCTACGAATACGCAGTTGTTACCCTTCATAGGAGCTGAAAGCTCATTCTGCTCAAGATTAAGAACGCTCGGTCCTACAATAGCCTCGTTTGAAGAGAGTGATGAGATATAAGCGTCATTGTTGAAGTTGACCAGTCTGATGGTGTCGATTCTTACACCGTCGATAGACTTAACCTCATCAAGGCTCTTTCCAGCCAGCTGACCCTTAAGCATATCATACTTCTTGTTTCTGAGAGTGAGGAGTGAGAGTGATGCGGTTGCATCCTCCAGGCTGCGTGTTCCACGCGGATGGATCTTCTCAACACCTACTGCAAGCAGATGGTCGTTTGCATTTCCTACCTCATATATACGTGATACCTCACCTTCCTGGGCCTCGAATACCCAACGCAGAGCCTCGCGTGACTTGGGAACACCACCTACAGTGTGGTTGTAGTTCTCAAAGCCCGGATAGTAGAGCAGACGGAAATCTGAATCCTCGGCATTGTTTCTGAGATCCTCGACTGTAGTATTCAGTGACAGGAAAGCGCTGAGCTTGTTGTAAGCTGCGTTGCTGGTCTCCTCGCTGAACTCAACCGGACGCTTTACGATGGCAAGATTGTATTTCTTGACGGGATTCTTTACATCAGAAACCTTGATAACAATGATTCCGCCGGTGATATTGATCTTTGTAACATCACCCTTCTTCATACCGTTCAGGGTATTCAGGAAGAGAGCATTGTCACCGCTGATGGCTGCGGGCTCGTAAGAATCGGCCGAAATCCACTGGTCTGCTACAAGCTGGCCGTAGTTCTGGGCGATGGCTGCAAAGTCTGCGCCTGTCTTCCTGGCGGCGGTAACGATACTGTCGGCGCGCTTCTCGGCTGCCTCCTCATCGGCCATAACCACCTGGATCATTGAATACTGGATTGAATCATAACCTGTTGCATCAGAGATATACTTGAATGCGTTGTATGAATCCTCCATTGCGTTATAGTAAGGTCCGAAAACGCCGCCTACCTTGACTGAGTCAAGTCTCAGGGCTACATCCTCGGGAAGGTTCTTTGCAGAACGTGCTACCTCGCTGAATGATACGATAGAACCGGCACGGCGCAGGAAAGCTGCATAGTCATCAACATCTGACTCCAGCTGGGTTACTATCTCGTTGACGTCGGCAAGCAGAGCCTCACGGTCAGCATCGGTGGGAAGTATCTCGTAATCAATGAATACGATGTCACGGTTCTCTGAATAGTTGTAGAGAGTGGGCTTGTTCTCATTATAGACAGCCTTGAGGTCCGATGAAGAAACCTTTACGTCGGCATCAGCAACTGATGAATAGGGAAGTGATGCTACCAGGACATCGGCTCTGAGAATACGGTTGTCAAATGCGTTCTTGGCAGCCACGGGGTTTGAAAGGATGGCAGCGTCAACAAGTGCGGTATACTTTGCGTAGAGAAGATTTGTCTTAATGTTCTTCTCAATGAAAAGCCAGTAGTTGTACATGCCGGTGTAGTACTCGTACTCGTCGGGAGAAACCGTTTCCTGATCCAACTCGCTGTAGAAAGCCAGAAAACTCTTGAGGACGTCTGCATCGAAAGTGCCGTCGCTGTTGCTGAACGGAGTACTTGCAAGGAACTGGTCATCGCCACGCTCAATCGCATCCCTAACCTCTGCATCAGTGACTGTAAGGCCTATTCCGTTTGCCTCCTTCTGGAGGATACGGTCACGAACCATAGTGGACCAGACCTCATCCTTGATGTTGTTCTGCTCCTCTTCTGTAAAGTCCTGAATCTGGTTGGCGAACTTGATAACGTCTGTGTAAACCTCAAGTTCCTCCTGGAATTCCATTGCGGTAATATCCTCACCGGCTATTGTGCCGACATACTGGATACCCTGGTTGGGACGGATAATCTTCCATGCATCACCTAGAATGAAGGCCAGCATAGCAAGACCGATAACGATAAGAAGCAGTGGTCCTTTGCTTCTGATTTTCTGTAATGTTGCCATTTTTTATTGTTGTTTTTATTCGTTTTTGCCTATCAAAAACCGCCAATGCGGGTAAAAGCGCACAAAATTACTAAAAAATGTTCTAAATCTCCAATAAGCGCTTATTTATTTAACGTTAGTTCCACCAACTCGATCTTGGTCTCGCCGCGTTTGAGTATCCTGAATGAGTATTCGCCCACGTTTATCTTCTCGTTCACTTTGGGGAATCCCTTGGCCTTGCTCAGTATGAGGCCTCCCACGGTCATATACTCATCGGACTCCGGTATGTCCAATCCGAACATCGAGTTGACGCGGTCAATTTCCATACGACCTGACAGTAGCCAGCCGTCATCAGTCTGCTTGGCAATGAGATTGGTAACGTCATGCTCATCCTGGATGTCTCCCAATATCTCCTCAATGATATCCTCGAGCGATACTATTCCCGATGTTCCTCCGAACTCATCCACTACTACGGCCAGACTCTTCTTGCGGGCCATAAGCTGTTTCATGAGTTTCTGAGCGGCAAGGGTTTCGGGTACGAAAGGCACGGCCTGGATATGCTCCTGCCAGTCATTCTTGTGCCTGAAAAGCTCCGATGAATGGATATAGCCTATGATGTGGTCCATATCCTCTTCATAAACCAGTATCTTGGAGTATCCGGTCTCAATGAACATCTCTCTCAGGGCATTCCAGGAAACGCCCTTCTCTACCGCACACACCTCGTTGCGCGGAACCATGCAGTCACGCGTCTTGACATTCGAGAAATCCAGCACGTTCTGGAAAATACGCACCTCCTGGTCGGGCTGGCTGTTCTCCTCGGCTCCCGACAGGCCGGACTGCACGAAATAGTCCAGATCCACCTTTGAGAACGCCTTGGCCGTATTCTCCTTGTCAATCCTCACTCCCATGATCCTGAGCAGTATACGTGACAGCCAGGTGGTAAACTGAGATATGGGATAAAGCAGGATATATATCAGATAGATTGGAAAGGCCAGGATGTTCAGTTTGCCGTTCGGATTGGAGCGGAACAGCATCTTGGGAACAAACTCGCCTATCACGATGACTATGGCGGTCGAAACCAGGGTTTCTATGACTATCAGCAGGAATTCATTGCCTATCAGCCCTTCCGGCAGCAGCATCTCTATCAGATGAGCCATCATGGTGCTGTAAAGCACAAGCGCGATGTTGTTGCCTACCAGTATAGTGGACAGATAGATGTTGGGGTTACGGAAAAACCTTTCCAGCAGACGTGAACTGAAAGTATGACGTTCCACATCCATCTCGAAACGCAGACGGTCGGCCGACACGAATGCAATCTCAAGCCCGGAGAACAGCGCCGAGAAGAACAGCGCTACAAGCAATATTACGAGTGTGTGGGTCATTTGGTTTCAGTGACGGGAAATACGCCCTCAGTCTTGCGGATGGTATATTCGGTAAGATTGCTGTTGGACTCAAAACCGTGTCCTACTATGATCTGACGGTCCTGCTTGATATGGATAAGGCTGTCCGAGTACATCCTGCTGCGACGGTTGTCCACAAAGAGTTCGTTCGTATCAAACTCCTCTTTCTTGATGTTCTCGGCGTGGACATTGTGTATCAGATGCCAGATCTCGTCATCAATCATATAGTAGGCGGTATCGGCCACCAGCTTTGACTCCACCTGCATGAGAGAGTCCAGGATCTCAAGCAACACACCCTCCTCCATACTGTAGAAAGGAGGATTCATCTTGTCGAATATCTTCCATTCCTCGGCAATCACATGATAGCGTATCACACCGTTCTCGGATATCAGCATATCCACCCCACGGGTGGTTATGACCGATGTGGAGTCACGACTGGTCACAGCCGGCCCCAGCTGTTTGTCCTTGTTTGAGCAAGAGAGGCAGAAAAACGACGAGACAACCGCCAGTATGACGGTTGCCAGGTACGTTCTTTTAATCATCGGCTGCTGGCCGGTGGTATGTATCATTTATCTGATAGTGGTAGTCTCGTTTATCCAACCCTTGATCTCAATCTGGTCACCTACCTTATATCCAAGCATGAACAGGTCGTTGGCATCAGGAGTCTGTTTCTTATAAGAGTTGATAAGTTCGTTGGCCTTTGCTGCTACAGAAGAATCCACCTTCTTGGCCTGCTCCAGCTTGTCAATGACTGCAAAGTATGCGCAACGGTCCAGAGCGGGCTCGCTTGACCAGCTATGCTTTACAGCGTAGAGCTGTGCCATAAGGATGTATGCATCACCTCTGTTGGGGTTATTCTGCAGGCACTTCTGCAGGCAAGTACGGCTGCGGTCGTAGTTGTCCTTTGCAAAATAGAGGGTAGCCATAAGATAATAGGTACCTGCTATGCTGTTCTTGTCATCATCAAGCTCGATAGCCTGGTTGTAATACTCAATGGCCTTCTCGGTATCATCACGCTGCTTGTAATAGAGAGCGCCCAGAGCCTTTGCGGTTCTTGCAGAGGGAGTGATTGCGTGAGCATACTCAGATGCTGCAAAGTAAGCGTCACTTGAGTTGCACTCAAACATCTGCATGATCTTAACGACCTTGGTCAGATACTCAAGATTGTCCTTGTTAGCCTCGATCTTGGGACCGTAGATAGCCTGCAGGGACTCGCAGTCAGCTGCACCGCTCTTAACGAAGTGGCCGTCGATATTCTCCTTAACCTTGGTGGCATTCTCAAGAATCTTCTCGTCATCCTGATGACTTGCAATGAACTCATCAATATAACTTGCGCAGTCAAGATAGTCCTGAATCAGGGCGTCGCGGTACTCCTCGTTGTCCTTCTTGTTGGTGTAACGCTGAGCGGAAACTGCCATCAGGTCATCCAGAACGTAGTACTGGGTCTCACCCTTGCCCAGGTCAACAGCCTTACGGAGCAGTTCATAAGCCCTGCTTATGGAAACCTTGGGGTTGTATACCCTGTAGGCATGACCGTACTGACCGTAGATCTCGCCCTCGGTAACCTTGTTCTTGGCTATTGCGTTGAGTTTATCCAGATACTTGAGACGCTGCTCAAATACCTCGAAAAGCTCATTTGAATACTGAGTCATGAGCTCTGTGTTCTTCTCCTTCTTGGCGTCGTTGTAAAGAGACTGAAGGATCTGGAGACCATAAGTATAGGTATTTACGGAAGCAAGGGGAGCGTCGTGGAATACCTCCTTCCAACCGGACTCGTAAGCTTCCTTAAAGTTCTTGGTCTTGACAAACTCAGTATAGATACTTATGTTCTTTAAAGTATTGATACTATCCTGTCCATGTCCATAGCGTGAACCGTCTTCAACGCCTTTCTGTGCGTAAACGCCTGATACTGTCACAAGCGCCAATGCAATCAATCCAATCTTTTTCATATCGTTTAGTTTAGTACTTTCAATAATAAGATATGCAAATATACGAATAAGTTAAATCAACACGACTGTCAGTCAACCATCAACTTCATGAACCAACGCTCCATGAATGTCACTCCGACGTTGATCCTGATATAGTTTTCAGTGATCATTCCCTTGCTCATAGGCTGCACTCTCACGAACTCACCGGATACGTGCAGATATGACATGCTGTTGTATGCATTGCTGATGGGAACCGAGAAACCTGCACTTACTCCCAACTGTATCGGCCCGTTGCCGTTACCTACTTTATAATAGGGCTGGGCAAAATTGAATCCCACCTCGTAGGCAGTGCGTTTGAGCAGGTTGCGGTTGGTCTCATCGGCCCTGAGCATGAATCCGGCGGCAGCCGATATCCTGTCGCTTCCGGTCTTCTGACCAAAGAAGCTGGCCTTTGACCATGTCTGATATGAGACATCGGCACCGAACATACCTTTCTTCCACTGGTAAGTGAAGCCCACCGACAGCATCTCCGGGATGGAGAATGCATCGGCAATTATCGTGGTGTCGCTTACCGAGTGTACATCAGTAACATATGTATCACTGTTCAGTTTCTGCGCAGGAGTGAACGTACCGCCCAGCACCAGTTTGTTGTCAGCAAACGAGAGGGTTGTCTGCAGACCGAAGTCCAGCTTCAGGGCCGACATCTCGGCTACGTATGTCTTCTGTCTGGACTGTACATCCGTTGAAGAATAGGTGTTGCTGATATAGTGTGTAATGTCACCGCTCAGATAAGATGCGTTGGCACCTATTGACAGCCACTTTGCGGGCCTCCATCCGAGACCGCCTATGAACTGGCGGACTCCGCCTGTGCCTGAATAGGTGTTCTTGGCCGTTATCTCACCATCCTCGTCACGACGTACCACCTCTGTTCCGGAGAACTGGTAGCCCACGTTCGAGAAAGGCATGAAACCCACCGTCATTCCCACCTTGGGCAGTATCCTGAACTGCATTGCCAGATGGTTGATGTAGGCGTTATGGGCATTAACCCTGACATCGTTCTCACTGAAGTTGCAGTTCTGCAATGCAAATCCAAGATCCGCAATGAAGGTCAGCGTGTCGACAGTTGAGTATGAAGCCGGGTTCTTCATGTTCAGGACATTGGGGTAACGGAAACCTGCGCCTATGCCGCCCATTGATTTGGTGATTCCGGTCGACTGGTCCGACAACAGTCCAATGCCGTATCTGGAATACGGAGAATTGACACCCGTCTGGGCCTTGACTGTATTAAGACCGGGAAGACACGAAACGGACAAAACCAGAATAAGAAATATTTTCCTGTATACCCTATTCATTGTATTGAGTAATCCGGGCCAGTCCCAGAAGAACCAGGTCCGGTACCGCAAAAGTACTGCTTTTGGCTTTTATATCAAAGATTTCGGCATCTCCTCCGGTTAAAAAAACCAAAAGGGAAGGATATATGGAGCATATTTCCGCAATATAGCCGTCAAGTTCATGTCTTAATCCGTTGACGACTCCGCTGCGTATGGCAGTTTCCGTATCTCTGCCGAACATGGGGACCTCACCCTGGGCCGATACCAGCGGCAGTGCGCCCGTATGCTCATGCAACGATTTGAGTCTCAGACCGATACCCGGAGCGATATTGCCTCCCTTATAGGTGCCGTCGGCCGATACGAAATCAAACGTTACGGCTGTTCCGGCATCCACCACAAGAAGGTCATGGCCGGGTTTGAGTGACCAGGCTCCCACGGCGGCGGCAAGGCGGTCCATGCCCAGGGTTCCGGGTGATGAGTATGCTATCCTGAGCGGTGTGGGGATATCGGCCGTAAGACGTTTCATGCCATGAGCCGTCATCCACGCCTCAACCTCGGGATCCAAAGGGTGCACTGAACACCACATGCCGCCGTCAACATCCAGCTCCATCATGTTCTCCACATGACGCAGACTGCCGTTTTCCAGTACGGCGGCTTTTACCCTTGTATTTCCAAAATCGGCCAATAGTATCATACTGCGCGCAAAATTACTAACTTTGCCCCATAATATTAAAAACATGTACAAGAAACTCTTATCCATTCTGGTCACCTTGCTGTTCCTTGTTCCGGGAGCCAAGGCACAGAGTGACAGCATAAACGCATATCTCCTTACCTGTGAGCCCGGCAAAGCCATCTATGAGCTGTACGGCCATACGGCCATCTGGATAGAGGATGCCGGAAACGGTACCGATGCGGTTTTCAACTACGGCCTTTTTGATTTCAGCACGCCCCATTTCATATGGCGTTTCTCATTGGGCCAGACCGACTACATACTGGGTTATACAAGGCTTCGCTCATTCCTAAGGGAATACAGCGAGCGCGGATCGGAGGTATTCGCACAACAGATAAACCTGACGCGTGACGAATCGCGCAGGCTCTACGAACTGCTCATAGAGAACAGCCGCCCCGAAAACAGGGTTTACCGATACAATTTCCTCTTCAACAACTGCGCCACCATGGCACTCGACAAGATAGAGGAGAGCATAAACGGTACCGTTTCATACAAAAAACCGGATCCCGAACTTACATTCCGTGACATACTGACCGAACACACACAGGTACGTCCCTGGAGCGAGTTCGCGGTTGATATGGTGATAGGAGCAGAGGGCGACGAGCCCGTAGGCTACCGCCAGGAAGCATTCGCTCCGTTACGTCTCAAGGAGTTGGCCTCAACCGCCGTCATCACTGATACGGCCGGCATTCAAAGACCTTTGGTCCTGCCATACCAGCGACTGGTAAATCCGGATCACGGAGTGGATTTCGGCAATCCTCTGTTCACCCCCATCCAGACCATGTGGCTGGTATTGCTGATTGTTCTGCTTGTCACACTGATAGGATGGTACAAGGAGAGGCAGTTCTACCTGGTAGACGCCATCCTGTTCGGACTGCAGGGACTTGGAGGAATAATCATAGCGCTGCTGTTCCTGTTCTCGCAGCATCCTACGGTGGGGACCAACTGGCTTGTCATCATCCTGAATCCCCTGCCGCTCTTCTTCATTCCGTTCATCATACGCAGGAGCCGCCGCAAGAAACTGTCAGTGTTCATAATCTGCGAATTCGCCGTATGCACCGCGTTCCTGATACTTCTGCCGGCCATACCGCAACGCATAGAGCCGGCCATGGTGATCCTGACTGCGACATTCGCATTGAGGTCTTTCAGCACCTTCCTGTTCCAGCTTCTGTCAAAGTTCCGCAAGACCGGTGTAACCAAAAGCTTCAACGGACGCATTCCGCTGGTTCTGCTGGCCGCACTCTCCCTCTCCGGCACACTGAATGCCAAACCTGAGAAGAGCCCCAAGCTGGTTGTGGGAATCGTGGTTGACCAGTTGGACGAGGAGTGTCTTGAGAAACTGCTGCCCATCATGGGGTCAGACGGTCTGAAACGCCTTTGGACCGACGGATACAACCGCACCAACGCCACTTTTGACTATGACGACATGGACCGTGCATCGGCCGTGGCTTCAATCCACACCGGTGCGTCACCTTTCCAGCACGGCATAGTGGCAAGCCGTTGGATGAACCCCAAGACACTCATGCCCTCATCACCTTTTGACGACAGCAGTTGCAAGGGCATCAACACGGTCGAAACCTCATCGCCCAAGCGCTTGCTCTCCACCAATCTGGCCGATGAGATGAAGCTGGGTTCGGGCAGCCGTTCCAAGGTGTGCTCGATAGCCATAGAAAGAGATGCTGCCATACTGGGCGGCGGGCATGATCCCGACATGGTGGTCTGGATGAATACCGAGGACGGCCGATGGAGTTCGTCGGAGTATTACGGCAAACTCCCCGAATGGGTCAACGACAGCAATGACAGCACCTGGTATTTCCAGGATTGGAGACCGGCCCTGGCCACCTCCTCATATCTGCCCATATCTGACCATGAGCGTCTGCGCCCTTTTTTTTATTTACTCCGCAAAGGCAACATAGGGGATTACCTTACCACCCCGTATGCCAATGACCAGATAACCAGGATGGCGCTGACATCCCTCGAAGAGTTGGAAATGGGGGACGATGACTACACGGACCTGCTTACACTCACCTACTATGCCGGAAATTTCCGCCACACGCCCAACACGGTCTGGTCACTTGAGCAGCAGGATATCTACGTGCGTCTGGACCAGACGATAGCGGAGCTGGTCAACACCATCACCGCCAAGGTGGGCCTGGACAATGTCCTGTTCTTCCTTACATCGACCGGATATCTGGAAAACGCCGCTCCCGAGTTGGGAGGCACCCGTATCCCCACCGGCCAGGTAAGCATGGAGCGTGCCACGGCCCTGCTTTCACTCTACCTTTCGGCAAAATACGGAAGCGGAAACTGGATCAGGACGTTCTATCACAACCATATTTATCTCAATCACGACCTCATAGAAGAGAGGGGAATCGCCCTCCATGAGATACTGGAAAGCTGCATTGACCTTCTGGTTCAGGTAACCGGCATAAAGAGCGTGCTGGTAATGCGTGACCTTATGTCAACCGTTCCCGATATCGAGGCCGTCCGCAAGCGCAACGGTCTGAACGCGGCCTGGTCGGGTGACATTATCATTGACGCCATTCCCGGTTGGGGCATATCCGATGAGAAAGACAGTACCGTACTTTACCGCAAGCCCGTGGCCAAGCCCGTGCCGATGATACTCTACGGCAACGGCATCCGTGCCGAAGTCAACCACGAGCCCATCTCCATTAGCGTACTGGCTCCCACCATCTCTCTCATCACCCGTAACGATCCCCCAAACGCCTGCTCCGCAGTCCCTCTCAAGAATCTGAAGTAATTTTACTACCTTTGCAGCAAATTTTTAGAAATGGAGAAGAAATATATCAGCCTTACTTATGATCTGATGCTGAAAGACGCAGACGGTCAGTTGTACAAGTACGAGAGCGCCACACGCGAGCGCCCCTTCAAATTCATTACCGGAATAGGTTATGCCCTTGACCTCTTTGAGAGCAACGTAGGTTCTCTCAACGTTGGTGACTCTTTCGAGTTTGAGATCCCCTCGGACAAGGCATACGGCGAATACAGCAAGGATAACGTACTTGACCTGGACAAAGGCATATTCCTGCGCGACGGTGTGTTTGACAGCGAGCACGTAAAAGTTGGTGCCATCATTCCCCTGAGCGACGGTCAGCAGACATTCAACGCTACGGTAACCAATATAACCGATGACAAGGTCACTGTTGACCTGAACCACCCCCTGGCCGGTGAGAACCTCACGTTCAAGGGTGTCATCCTTGAGTCACGTCCTGCCACACAGGAGGAGATTGACGCCATCCTGCATCCCAAATGCAAGGGTTGCGGCGGCGGTTGCAATAACGGTGACTGCAACTGCGACGGAGACTGCAAAAAATAAGACATTATGAATACTCTGGGCCATATCCTTACCCTGACCACATTCGGCGAGAGCCACGGCCCTGCCATAGGTGGTGTGCTCGACGGTTTCCCCTCGGGAATTACCGTAGATACTGATTACGTACGCGAGTGCATGCAGCGCCGCCGTCCCGGACAGAGCGCCGTTACTACCGGTCGCCAGGAGCAGGACGAGGTCGAGTTCCTCTCAGGACTTCTTGACGGTGTCAGCACAGGAGCGCCCATTGCTTTTATTATAAGGAACACGGACCAGCACTCATCGGACTACGATGACCTGAAGGACATGTTCCGTCCGTCTCATGCCGACTATGCATGGGAGCAGCGCTACGGCATACGTGACTGGCGCGGCGGCGGTCGTTCATCGGCCCGCGTTACCGCTCCCATCTGCGTGGCTGGCGCACTGGCTTCACTTGCCTTCCGCAAACTGCTGCCCGGTCTTGAGATAAAGGCGTTTACATCACAGATAGGCCCCTACTCCACAGACCCCTCCAAGGATATGTTCTTTGCATCGGCCATGACCGCGAACAATCCCGTAAGGTGCCCCGACCAGGAACTGGCTGCAAAGATGGAGGAGTATATCCAAGGTCTGCGCAAGGAACAGGATTCCACCGGCGGATGCGTGACATGTATCGTAAACGGCCTGCCCGCAGGTATTGGCAATCCCGTATTCGACAAGCTTGAGGCATCTTTGGCCAAGGCTATGCTCGGCATCAATGCCTGCAAGGGATTCGAGTACGGAGACGGATTCCTGTCGGCCTCACAGTTGGGTTCCCAGCACAATGATTCATTCCGTATGGAAGAGGGCCGTATAACCACGGCTTCCAATCACAGCGGCGGAATTCAGGGAGGCATAAGCAACGGCCAGCCCATAAGGTTCCGTGTGGCATTCAAGCCCACCCCCACAATAGGTCAGGAGCAGCAGACCGTAACACGTGACGGTCGCGAGACTACAATGGCCGCCAAGGGACGTCATGACCCCTGCGTAGTTCCACGTGCGGTTCCGGTAGTGGAGGCGCTCACGGCACTGGTCATCCTTGACCAATACCTCTCAAGCAAATAAATTTTCCAGATTGTCCGCCAGCTCCTGCATGGAGTGAAGCAGCAGTACGGGTTTTTCGGCCAGCAGTATCTCATCCTCAAGCGGGCCGGTGTTCACTGCTATGGTATCAATCCCGGCGGCAACGGCGGCACGTATTCCAAGCGGTGCATTCTCAACCACCACAGCCTCACTTGCCGGTACGCCGGCTATCTCAAGACCTTTCAGATAGGGATCGGGATACGGTTTGCCCCGTTTCACCTCAAATGCGGTCACCATTCGGTCACGGGTAATGAAACCCTCAAAATCCTTCTGTACCCGTTCTATCAGGTTCTTCTGTCCCGATCCGGTAACAATAAGTATCTTGAGTCCGGCGGCCGATGCCTTGCGGAACACATCCTGCGATCCCGGCATGACACGTGCCTCGGGCATGGAACGGAACAGTTCAGCCTTGTATCCGTATATGTCATCTATCTCCTGTTCCGATGCCTCATAACCCCTGTCACGGAGACTTATCCGTACCACGGTATCGTGTCCAGTAGCCCCCTCGTTCAGGTAGACATCATGGGGAGTCATATGCATGCCGAATCGCTCCATAGCCTGACTCCACGCCTTTGAATGGTTGGGCATGGAATCATACAAAACGCCATCCATGTCAAACAGGATGGCGCTTTTGTTATGGAATGAGTATGCCATTTACTTTGATTACTTCTTTATTCTTGAGAGAATCTTCTTTGACTCCTCCTCATATCCGGGTTTGCCCAGGAGAGCGAACATATTCTTCTTGTAGGCCTCAACGCCCGGCTGGTTGAACGGGTTCACGCCAAGCACGTAACCGCTTATGCCGCAACCCTTCTCAAACATATATATGAGCTGGCCTATCCAGTATTCGTTGAGTTCGGGAACCGTTATGCGGATATTCGGAACGCCACCGTCCACATGAGCCAGCTGTGTGCCCAGTTCTGCCATCTTGTTTACCTGGTCCACATGCTTTCCGGCCAGATAGTTCAAGCCATCCAGATTCTCATCATCCGACGGAACAAGAACCGAGTGCTTGACCTTATCGACCGATATCACCGTCTCGAATATGGTGCGCTCACCCTCCTGGATCCACTGGCCCATGGAGTGAAGGTCTGTAGAGAAATCAACCGATGCGGGGAATATGCCCTTGTTCTCCTTTCCTTCGGACTCTCCGTAAAGCTGCTTCCACCACTCGCTCAGATAATGGAGCTTGGGCTGGAAGTTTACCAGAATCTCTATCTTCTTTCCGGAGCGGTACAGGGCGTTGCGGGCTGCGGCGTATATCGCTGCAGGGTTATCGGCGAACGCGGCCTTGCTGGTGGTAAGAGCCTCCATATCGGCGGCACCCTTGACAAGCTGACGGATATCGAATCCTGCAACCGCAATAGGCAGCAGACCTACCGGGGTAAGTACCGAGAATCGGCCGCCTACGTTGTCGGGTATGATAAAGCTGCGGTAACCCTCCTTGTCGGCACATACGCGTGCGGCACCGCGCTTGGCATCGGTTATGGCGACAATGACCTTACGGGCCGTCTCCTTGCCCCGCTGATCCTCGCACTGTTTCTTGAGCAGGCGGAATGCCAGAGCGGTCTCGGTGGTAGTACCTGACTTGGATATGTTTATTATTCCGAACTTTTTGTCCTTTATGTACTCAGTGAGTTCATAGAGGTAATCCTCACTTATGTTGTGTCCGGCAAACAGTATCTGCGGGTTCTTTCCGTCCAGTATAGACTGGGTGAAACTGTTGCTGAGTGCCTCAATGACGGCACGTGATCCAAGATAACTGCCTCCGATGCCGGCCACTATGACTACATCACAGTTCTTACGCAGCACATCGGCTGTCTCCTCTATCGCGTCCAGAAGAGCGCTTTCCGTCTTGGAGGCCAGATTCATCCAGCCGATAAAGTCATTGCCTGCACCGCTGCCGTTCTCCAACTTAAGGATGGACTCCTTAACTTCGGGTTCCAGCGCTTTGATCCCATCCTCACGGATGAAACCCTTGATCTGTGAAATGTCAATCTTAATCATAGTCCTTATTTGAATGAATCGGTAAGGAGTTTAATCTCTATTACCGGCGAAATATGTTCGTAAAGAATATTGTACATGGCATCAAGGATAGGCATGTTTACGCGGTAATGCTCGTTTATCTCCTTCATGCACTTGGTGCCGTAGTAACCCTCGGCTATCATCTCCATCTCAAGCTGTGCGGCTTTCACGGAATAGCCCTTACCTACCATGGTTCCGAACACACGGTTACGGCTGAAGTTTGAGTAGCCGGTCACCAGCAGGTCACCCAGATAGACCGAGTCATTCACGGCACGGTTAGGCATGGGACGTGCCGTAGCCAGGAAACTGTTCATCTCCTGGATGGCGTTTGACATAAGTACTGCCTGGAAGTTGTCACCGTATTTCAGTCCGCTGCAGATACCTGCGGCGATAGCGTATACGTTCTTGAGCACCGAACTGAACTCAATGCCGGCAACATCCTCTGATACCGATGTCTTTACGTATGAGTTGGTCAGTTTGCGGGCGATATCCTGAGCGTTCTCCAGTTCCTGGCAGCCTACCGTCAGATATGAAAGACGCTCCAGGGCAACCTCCTCGGCGTGGCACGGACCGGCTACGACTGCGATATTCTCCATGGGAACGCCGTAATAGCGGTGGAAATAGTCCGACATGAGCAGGTTGTCATCGGGAACGATACCCTTAATGGCCGATACCACGAACTTGTCACGCAACTTGACCTTGAGTTTCTTCATATGGCTCTTGAAGTAAGGTGACGGGGTAACGAACACCAGTACCTCTGAGTCATTTACTATCTGGTTGATATCAGATGAGAAATTTATGCGGTTCACGTCAAACTGCACGCCCGTGAGGTATGCGGGGTTGTGACCCAGACGCTTGAAATCCTCTATGCGGTCATCACGACGGATGTACCAGTTTATGGAATCCTCGGTGGAGAGCAGGATTTTGGCAATGGCCGTAGCCCAGCTGCCGCCACCCATAATTGCCAGTTTTCCCTGTGGAATTGCCATAACTCAAATGTTTTTAATCCTTACTTTCAGGTTTCATCTGCGGGAAGAACAGCACCTCCTGGATGGCCTGCTGACCGGTCATGAGCATAACCAGACGGTCTATGCCGATGCCGATGCCGCTTGTGGGAGGCATACCGTACTCCAATGCACGTACAAAATCCTGATCAATGAACATCGCCTCGTCGTCACCCTTCTGGCTAAGACGCAGCTGATCCTGGAAACGCTCGTACTGATCAATGGGATCGTTAAGCTCACTGTATGCATTTGCCAGCTCCTTTCCGTTCACCATCAGCTCAAAACGCTCGGTAAGACCGGGCTTGCTGCGGTGCATCTTGGTAAGAGGCGACATCTCTACAGGATAATCGGTAATGAACGTAGGCTGTATGAACGTACCCTCGCAGGTCTCGCCGAATATCTCGTCGATGAGCTTGCCCTTGCCCATGGAAGGTGTAACCTCCACGCCTACCTTCTTTGCAACCTCACGCATCTGATCCTCGGTCATGCCTTCCAGGTCATAACCGGTCTTCTCCTTGATTGCCTCAAGAATAGGCAGACGGCGGTAAGGTGCCTTAAAGTCAACCTCGTTGTCACCTACCTTAACCTTGGTGGTGCCGTTGGTTGCAATTGCTATCTTTTCAAGCAGTTTCTCTGTGAAATCCATCATCCAGTTGTAGTCCTTGTAGGCTACATAGAGCTCCATGCATGTGAACTCAGGATTATGGGTGCGGTCCATTCCCTCGTTACGGAAGTTCTTTCCGATCTCATAGACGCCCTCAAAGCCGCCTACGATAAGACGCTTCAGATAAAGCTCCGTTGCGATACGGCAATAGAGGTCAATGTCAAGAGTATTATGGTGAGTGATGAACGGACGTGCGCTTGCACCACCGGGGATAGACTGGAGTATAGGAGTCTCTACCTCAGTGTAACCGGCCTCGTCCAGTACTGAACGCAGGGTGCGTATAACCTTGGTACGCTTAAGGAATGTCTCCTTGACGCCCTCGTTTACCACCAGGTCAACGTAACGCATACGGTAACGCAGATCGGGATCATCGAACTTGTCATATGCAACGCCGTCCTTGTACTTAACGATAGGCAGCGGACGCAGTGACTTGCTCAGGACAGTGAGTTTCTTGGCGTGAATGGTAATCTCACCCATCTGGGTGCGGAATACGAATCCCTCAATGCCGATGAAATCACCTATGTCAAGGAGTTTCTTGAAGACGGTGTTGTACATCTCCTTGTTCTCCTCGTCAGGGCAGATGTCATCACGGGTTACATAAACCTGTATACGGCCGGTAGAATCCATCAGTTCAATGAACGAAGCCTTACCCATGATACGGCGGCTCATCATACGGCCGGCTACGCAAACCTGGCGGGGCTCATCATCATCCTTGAAGTTCTCTTTTATCTCGGCGGCGAAAGCGTTGGTGGGATACATTGCTGCGGGATACGGGTCAATACCCATTTCACGCAACTGCTTCAAACTCTCTCTCCTGTATTGTTCCTGATCGCTTAATTCCATTGTTTTTTTGATGCGTAATTTACGGGCTACAAAGGTAATAAAAATAATAATGGCGCGGGCGCGCCATTATTATTAATTAACTCCGACCGTGTCAGACCGGATCACTTGCCCAGAAGGCCGAAAATGCTGGTCAGTGAGGAGATTGTGCTGGATACCTCGTCGCTGGCATCCTCAATCATCTCGACAGCCTCGGATACTGTGCTCTGGGCAGCGCTCTGAACCTGAGCGGTTGTCTGCTGAACTGTCTGCTGGGCAGAAGCCTGAACCTGAGATGTTGTTTCCTGAACGGTCTGCTGGGCAGTCTGCGCAGTCTGCTGTCCTGTCTGCTCGGCACCTGCCACTGCAAGAACTCCAGCAGCGGCTATCGTTGACAGGTCAGTGCTGTTTGCCAGTGACTGAAGGGTATTGGTAACCGTGCTGGCAGTGTTCTTTGTCACAAGACGGTCTGAACCAAGGATCAGACCCTCGGCAAACTCATTGTAGAAAGCACTCTTGTCATCCACACCCTTAAGGCCCTGGATGCCGTTGCTCAACTGAGCCAGCATGATGATGTTGTTCAGATTGGTTACGTCAATCTGACCGTCAGTCTTATACTGGGAATAAAGACTCTTGAGCGCTGCGCCCGATGCCTGTCCGCTGACCGATGCGCTGCCGTTCTTTGTTCCGATGCCGAATATGCCGCATGACGCTGTCATAAGGCACATTGCCACACACAAAATAACACCTGTAATCTTTCTCATAAATACCATATTTTTAATGTCATTTCATAATCATAGTCGCTCCGCTAGGCTGGATCTCAAACAGGTAAGGTTTCTTTGTCTTGAGCTTGAGCGTGCTCAACGTAGGCTCCAGGGTTTTCTTGTCATCAGTATAGAACTGAACCTCACCGTCACCCAGGAATGAAAGGTCGATCTTAGCCTTGACAGGCTCCTTGGTAGCGTTCAGGCCTGCCACAAACCAGCGGCCATCAGTGCTCTTACGGGCCAGGATGACATACTTTCCGGGATAACCGTCCAGGAAACGGGTCTCGGTCCACGTAGTGGGAGCATCACGCAGCCAGTCCATGCAGATCTTTGGAGCATCCTCCAGATTGTTGGGGCAAATGGCAATGTTTTGTATGGGATTTTGGAATATAACCTCGGTTGCGATCTGGAATATCGGAGTGGTCTTGAGCTGTGATCCGCGTCCGCTGTTCTGCTTGTTCAGGATACGGTTCATGAAGCAGCCGCCAAACTCCATGCAGCCCACGGTGTTGCGTACAAACGGATGCAGGGTAGCCTTGAATGCCTCTTCATCGCATGCTCCCTGACCAAAGTACATATTCTCCGATGCAAGCACTGCCTCTGAGCCTACGTAGTTGGGATACATGCGCTCCCATCCGCGAGGCAGGGTGCAGCCGTGGAATATGCACATGATTCCGTGGTCGTTGGCATCACTCAGGACCTCCTCGTAAAGACGGATGGTCTCCTGCTTGTCGCCGCCCCAGAAATCAACCTTGATTCCCTTGCAGCCCACCTTCTCAAGCCAGGCCATCTCCTGCTTGCGGATGATTGAGTTGTCCATCTTGCAGATGGGGCTCTGAACTATATCATTCCAGTAACCGCTTGAGCTGTACCACAGGAACACGTCAACATTCTTGGAATTGGCGTACTTGATGAGCTCTTCCATACGCTCGTAGCCTATGTTCTCGTCCCAGCCTGCATCAATCAGGATATACTCCCAACCCATGGCCGATGCCAGGTCGATGAACCTGACCTGATCGTCCCAGTTGCATGATGCATCCTGCCATACGATCCAGCTCCATGTGCTGCGGCCATACTTGTAGTCGTGATGGGCCTCGTAAAGCGGCTCCACATAGTCCCACATGACCGTGGTCTCTACAATAGGCTTCAGGTCGGCACCTACGGTGATGGTACGCCAGGGTGTAGAACCCGGAAGACGGAATGCGGGACATACGGTTCCGATGCCGTTGTTCTCATCGGGCATGGGAAACTCAATCTTATAGGTATTGTCCTGGCAGTCACCCAGACGGGATCCGCAGTAACTGCTGCTGACACCTGTCTCGCAAAGCAGTACCCAACCGTTGTCACCCACATGGAACAGACCAGGGAATGTGTAACCGTGACCATAGCCGGAACGGACGTTCATCTCGCCGTCATTGGAGTAGCCCTCCTCATAACTGGGCTTGCTGCGCTGCCAGCCAATCATGGCGTCACTCTGCGGAGTCAGGAACGTGGTGGTTCCGTCGGGGAAACGGAAACCGGTATTCTCAAACAGTACGCGTGTGCTTGCGCGCTGGCGCGGCTTGGGGATGTTATAACGGATTGCTATGTCGTTGTCACTTACACGGAACTCAAACTCTATGTTCTGACGGACAGCGTTCTGCAGTTCAATTACAGCCGCATTGTATGCGTGGCTTACATGTGCGGTCTTGATACGGTCCATGGTGTAATCCACCCGGGCACTCTCAGTCCTGCATTCCACAAGACTCAGGTTCTTGGTGAAATCACCGTTGCCGGCCTCACGTCCCTGGGGCAGTCCCTCAAGGGTGGGTTTTGCACCCATGTCAAGCATGATGCCGATGGGCGAATCCTCAAGCATCTGCTTGCCGTCATATTTGACTGAATAGGTAGGATTCTCCGTTCCGGTAATGTTGAATGATACGACCAGACGCCCGTCCGGACTGGTAAGATCTGGTATTCCGGCGCCTTCCTGGGCAAATACTCCCATGCAGGCCAGTACTGAACTGAGTACGAATGCTAAAGTTTTCTTCATCTCGATATTGTAAGTTTTCAGGTTAATAAGTCAGTAATCAGGTCAAAGTGCCCGGAAACTCAGACGCAGTGTAATCTGAGGATAGATCGGATACTTGTCGACATATTCAAGAATCTCCTTGGCATCATTGTCAAGACCTTCGGCGGCTTCGGTTATGGAGTTCACCTCCTTGTCCTGGCAATAAAGAGCCGAGTTATGATAGATCATGGCGCCGGCCTCCAACTGCATGCCTATCCTGCCGTTGGGAATGCATCGGCCCAAACCCATTCCAAGGTAATACTTCAAGGGATCCATCCTGAAATCGGCCTGCATGAATCCGCAGCCGTCTTTCTCAATGACCGGGTAACTCTCATCGCCTATATTGAGGGCCAATTCCCTTTCAGGTGCCGTAGGATTATACTGCTTTTCCACCTGATTGAGTTCTTTCAGTGCAGCCCAATCGTTCTCTGTGGTTTTACCGCTGACACTCAGGAACGGAGTATCTCTCTTGGATGACGGAGTGTAATAGACACCTCCTGATACATAGAAACGGCCCAAAGCAAAGGGATACCAGTTGATCATTGCCTTGAAATTGCTGAGGTTAAGCCCCACGCCGGCATCGATTATGGCCTCGTCACCGAACTTGTGCTCAAATTCATGTGCGGTAAGAGTCGTACATTGCTCCTGAGCCTCACGGAGTTCCTCAGTATCCAGAACAAGGTCGGTTCTGAGAAGGTTTCCTGCGGGTGCCCAGTTGTATCCGGCCTTCAGCACCAGGTGTTTCTGAACGGGCATGGCCAGTTCAACGCCGAAGCCATGAAGGCCTGCCTCCGCTCCTACGGAGAAGTGGCGGAAAGCTTCCATGTTATCCTGGCCATGGATACCGGTTGCCGCAAACATTGTCAGGAGAGCGGTAAGGAGTAGTTTTCTCATATTTTAAAAAGGATTATCTGATTATCTATGTGATTAGTACTTATTTGACCATGCAAAAATAAACCTTTATTGTTCAGTAGGAAAATAAATCGCGGATAAATGTGTAACTTCGCGGCCGTAACGGCTCCGTAGCTCAGTTGAATAGAGCGTCAGATTCCGGTTCTGCAGGTCGTGGGTTTGAATCCCACCGGGGTCACGTGAGAGACTACCAATCGATGGGAGTCTCTCCGTGTTTTGTGAGCCAGTCGTTGGTGAGGCTGAAGTGGTGGTTGCCGAAGAAGCCGTTGTAGGCTGAGAGGGGTGACGGGTGGGCCGATGAGAGGACGAGATGACGGGAGCGGTCAATCATGGCTCCCTTTTTCTTTGCGTAGCCGCCCCAGAGGATGAATACCAGGCCGTCTCTCGAGGCGTTCAGCTCCTTTATCACGGCATCGGTAAACTCCTCCCATCCGCGTCCCTGATGTGATCCCGCCTGGCCGGCTCGGACCGTAAGGGTTGCGTTGAGCAGCAGCACTCCCTGTCTGGCCCATCTTGACAAGTCACCGCTTACGGGAACCGGCTTGCCAAGATCGTCGCTTATCTCCTTGAAGATATTCCTCAGTGAAGGCGGAAACTGGACGCCGTCCTGCACCGAGAAGCAGAGTCCGTGGGCCTGTCCCGGCTCATGATACGGATCCTGTCCTATTATGACAACCTTGACCTTGTCAAACGGACACAGGTCAAATGCGTTGAATATGAGGCGTCCGGGAGGATAGACCGGACCATGGGCATACTCATTCTTTACAAAGTCCGTCAAAGTCCTGAAATAAGGCTTGTCAAACTCCGTCTGGAGATGTTCCTTCCAACTCTGGTCTATCCTTACATCCATATCATATAAGTTGAATTCCTACTTTGGCACACTCGGCACGCATGTCATCGGGCCAGATGCTGGCCTGAATCTCACCGATATGGGCTTTCTGCAGGAACAGCATGCAGAGTCGTGACTGACCGATACCGCCGCCTATTGACAGAGGCAACTCGCCGGCCAGAAGTTTCTTGTGGAAATAGAGTTCCTTGCGTTCCTGTTTGCCGCAAAGCTCAAGCTGACGGAGCATGGACTCCCTGTCTACGCGTATACCCATCGATGACAGTTCCATCGCACGGTTCAGGATAGGATTCCAAACCAGCAGGTCACCGTTCAGTCCCAGGAATCCGTCCTGGTTGGGAGTGGTCCAGTCGTCGTAGTCCGGTGCACGCAGGTCATGCTCCACACCGTCACCCAGTTTGCCTCCGATGCCCATGATGAACACGGCTCCGTGTTCACGGCAGATGGCGTCTTCACGCTCCTTGGGAGTCTTGTCGGGATAGAGCCGGCGCAGTTCCTCGGAATGGATGAAGAACACCTCACGGGCCAGGAACGGCTCCAGCTGAGGATAGGTTTCATTGATCAGGTACTCGGTACGGAGCATTGCTGAATATATCTTGCGAACTATGCGCTTCAGGAAATCTATGTTGCGGTCATCGGCCGTAATTACACGTTCCCAGTCCCACTGGTCAACGTAAAGGGAGTGCAGGTTACCCAGGCTCTCGTCGGCACGGATGGCGTTCATATCGGTATATATTCCGTAGCCGGGTTTTACTTCATACTCGGCCAGTGTAAGACGTTTCCACTTGGCAAGCGAATGAACCACCTCGGCCTTGGCATCGCCCAGATCCTTGATGGGGAATGTAACAGCACGTTCAACACCGTTCAGGTCATCGTTTATACCCATGCCTTTAAGGACAAAAAGCGGGGCGGTGACACGCCTCAACTGCAGGCCGGTGGAAAGGTTCTGCTGGAAGAACTCTTTAATAAGTTTGATACCCTGCTCAGTCTGCTGCATTGACATGAGAGGTTTGTACTTTTCAGGAATGATCAGGTAACTCATAGCATTTATGTTGTTTTACTCATTATACCAGTTGACGTAGTTGTTTGAGCTGGAACGCTTCTTGACCTTGAGCAGGTCAGCCAGCATCTGCGAATTCGCCTTTACGGTGAAGTTATATGACGTATACGGCTTCAGCACCACGCTGCAGGACATATTGAAACAGTGCAGGTCACGCGTAACGCTCATGGTCGTGGTCGTAAAGTCGTGATAGTTGAAATCCCAGCCCGACGAGAAGTTGATGTTCCACTTGTTGGTCAGTTTCATGTTTCCCGACATGTTCAGACTGTGTGACAGTTTCCACGGGTAACGCATGCGATCCACATTGATGGGCGCTGCGGTATTCTCCCTCATGGTGATGCCGTATGAGATTGAGAAGGACCACGGCAGAGAATACTGCACGTAGCCGTCCTCGTCGACAGGAGCTGCACCTCCGCCCTTACCCGGGGCCGATGGGGCTCTCGACGCTCCTACCATACGCCTGTCGGCATTGGGATTCTCGTTGAAATCCTCCTCCTCTTCATCCTCTTCTTCATCCTCCTCATCGCCATGGAACAGGCTGTTCCATTTGCTTCTCCACTCCTTCAGGGTGTTGTTCGAGAAGGTATATGAGAAGTTCTGGCTCATGCCCTGGAATCGGCCGAAACGTCCGTATGAATACTCGGTCCTGTCACCGACTACCACCCTTCCGTTCTCGTTGAACTCATATGCGTAGGTGGCCCATGTGGCACTCAGGCTGAACGTGTGGTTTCTGGGCAGTTTCAGTCTCAGTCGGGTGTTGAGGTTACTCCAGGGCTTTGTCTTGGCGGCAAAGTTATATGACATGGATGCTCCCAGTTCATCAATAACGCTGTGTACGGTATCACGACCCAGTTTGTTCAGCACTTTCATCTCGATGTTGTTACCCACGCTCACCGACAGCGTTCCCGATTTTCCCTTGCCTGGAACTCCGTACATGGATCCGTTAAACGGCGAATACTCGACGGTCCTGACCTCACCCTTGTCATCAGTGTAGGTATACGTGTCGTAAAAGCCGTAGCGTGCGGCGCTGAAATCGGGAGCCATGCTATAGCTTACCGACGGGGTAAACACGTGACGTACTCCTATCAGCCTCTCGCCGAACATTTTCTTCCACAGGGTTGTAGGTGCATACATACCGTAGAGTTTCATGTTGGCGCTTATGGCAAAGTTATAGTTGTAGACGCGGTTGAATCCGTAAACCGTATCACGCTTCACCTTCATGGTCTCATCATCCCACGACTGCATGACCTTGTAGGTATACCAACGCGAGTTGTAGTTGAATGACGGGGTCACGTTTATGTTCTTGAGAACCTGGAACGACGCACTGATTGGGATGGAGTGGCGCATTCCGTTGCTCCAGTCGCGGATCAGGTTCTTGTCCAGCAGTTCGCTCTCCTTGCTCGTTATGCTGTTGCTCAGTGAACCCGAATAGGACATGGCGATCTTCTCATACCAACGCTCCTGTCCCATCACCTTCTTGCGCTTGAAAGGATAGAAACGCTGCAATGAGATATTCAATGAAGGCAGGTTGACGGCGATAGTTGAATCACGCATGTTCTGTGACAGGTTCATGGAACTGGACAGCGATAGACCTATGGACGGGAAATTCCTTGAGTAACTGATACTTGACGTACGTGTACTCTGCGATGTCAGCGAAGGATTGTACAGACTGCTCAGATTGGAGCGCTCATAGCTCTGGGTGGCAAAGTTCACGCTGGCCGAGAAATTCTGGTAGGGGTTGGCCTTGGCATCCTGGCGGTGAGTCCAGCGCAGTTTGTAATCCTTGGTTACCGAATAATCAGGCAGACCCTTGTCGCCCAGTTTTGTGGTAAGGGAGCTGGCATAAACGTTACCGGAAAACTTGTATCGTTTCTTGTATTTGCTCTCGCCCGATACGCCCCATGAACCCTTGGTGAATATCTCGCCCAAGAGTTTCAGGTCAAAGTAATCGGATACGGCAAAATAGTAACCTCCATCCTTGAGATAGAATCCTCTCTCCATCTCATCACCGTACGTAGGTACTATTATGCCCGATGCGTAATCACCCTCCAGGAAGGGGAAGAAACCGAAAGGAACAAACAGAGGCAGAGGCACTCCCATCACCTCCAGATATGCGGGGCCGAATATCACATCCCGGCCCGGACGGACCTTGGCGCGGGTAATGCGGATATTGAAATGCGGATCGTCATGCTGGTCACAGGTGGTATAGACGCCGTCGGCAATAAAATACTCGCCTTCAGGACCTTTCTTTGCCTCAGCACTCGTCATGTATCCTTCACCCTGCTGGGTGATGATCTCATTGATGTAACCCTTCTCGGTCTTGAAATTGTAACTGATATGGTTTGACTGGTAAGGGGTGGAACCGTCCACGAACACAGGTGTTCCTATCCACACGCCCGTTGAGTCACAGACGCCGTCGGCATAGACCAGACTGCTGTCCATCTGCATCTTGATCACACCTGCGGTAAGCTGGATGTTCTGGTAGTTTACCTTGCCGTTACCATACAGGGATGCATAACCGCCGTTGTTCCAAACCATGGAGTCCGATGACTCGTAAGCCACGGGATCATCAAGGGCGTCTTTCTTTGTTTTGGGACCTGAAGGGACTGTGTCGCGTACTGCCGGAAGGGAATCCTGAGGTACAGGAACTATGGAATTGACGGAATCCGCCACGGCAATGGAATCAACAGGGACCTGAGCCACTGCCATTCCGGCCGGAATAAGCAATCCGATAAGGATCGGAAGCCATCTTTTTCTGTTATTTCCCCTCACTTGCTGATGAGCTTTCTCTGTACCAAACTGCAAAAGTACCCATAAATGCTCACACAAGCGCACACGCGGGGCTGTTTTCAGAATTTTTAATAGTAAAAGAGCCTGCACCACTCCCTGAAGACGGCCACACCCTCCTCTCCGAATTTGGCCAGGCTGTGCTCCGCCTGCTCTACCGTTTTCTCCTCTTCGGGACGTGTCTTGCTGAAAAACTTGTCGGCAAAGCAGACTATCTTCTCCTCAACGGAGACGGGAATCATGTCCCTGTGGGGAACGGGCAGGTCACGCTCCAGAATCTGCTTGAGCGTCAGACCGGTGCCTGTATGACGCTCGGCAACAAGTGCATGACGTGGCAGACCCTCGCTCCGGAGCAGGTCGGCGCCCAGGTAACCGTGACACAGGTAGTGGTATTTGCCAAAGCAGTGGATCTTATCGGCATCTGTAAGGAAAATTCCTATATCATGAAGCATCGATGCCTCCTCTATGAATCCGGCATCGGCACCCAGTTCCGGATGGGCTGCGACAATCTTGAGCGCCTTGTCTGCAACAAGGCGGCTATGGAGAAGCAGCAGGTCTCTCAAAGGCTGGTTATCGGAGTAATATTTGTCTATCACCCCCATCCACAGGCTTTCGTTCCCTACGCTCATCTTATCGGTTTGATGACGAAACTGTATGAATAATCACCATAGTGCAGCTTGTACTGCTCCAGCGGTGTGGCACCCCAGCTGTTTACGCATGCCAGGCCGTACTGGGCCTTGTCGATATGCACGACGGTATAACGACGCGGCGTCAGGTCACCCGCATGCATGTTATGCTTGTTGGGACCCTCATCCAGATCGGCGGTAGTGTAGTTGAGTGATGACATGCTGAGCGGAGCGTCACTATAGAACTCCAGGCCCATGCCGTCGGCATTTGTAACACGCCACCAGCGTACATCGGTCTTGTTTCCGTTCTCCTGAGGACGTATGTAGGGGAAATACTGGTCTGCAACGGAGCTCTGATATACTCCCAGGAACTGCGAGCTGTTACGGTCCGAGTAGTTCTCGACAGGACCGCGGCCATAATACTCTACACGGTCAAACTCCTGAGCCATCTGCATGGTCATTCCGAACTTGAACAGGTCCGGCATACCCTGCTGGCGCTGGCCGCGCTGACCCGGACGCTGAGGAGCAGCCTGAGCCATTGCCTGGGCAGCCTCTTCCGGACGGGTTATCATTTTCTGGGTTACGCACATTCTGCCGTCACGACCCAGCACATACTCCAGTTCAAGCGATGCATAGAGCTGCTCTATCTCATATTTTACGTTGACCTTGCCAAGACCATCCTCAACCTTGCACTCGAAAGCGGTGCGCCTGAGGTTGGGATTGCGCCATGCCTGCATGCGTGTATGAAGGTTTGCGCCGTAGTCATTGTCAGTGGGTGCGCGCCAGAAATCACTCTTGAGCTGGCTGCCGTTCTGGGTAACCTGCCTGCCGTCCACATCAATGTAGTCTATCCATCCTGTATTCTTGTTGAAGGTATAGACGACACCTGCAGCTTCAAGCTTTACATAAGCTACAGCCTCATCCATCCTGACCTCCTCATCGGCAGTTTCAGGATTCATTGCCGGGAAGGTATAATCAGAAACCTGTATCTGGTTATGGGCTACAATAAAGTCTTTCTCAAGCAGGGCTGTGGCCTCCTTCAGCCTGAATTCCACATTGACCAGGATCTCCTTGTCCTGAGGAGCCTTCTTAAGCGCCTTTGCAAGATCCGATGACGTAACGTTCACTCTCTGCAGAGCCCCTATTTTTGGCAGTTTGATCTCGCCGCGCGTCAGTTCCTCTCCATCGGCAATAACCGCATATTCCATACGGTATGCCTGCAGATCGGTAAAGAAGTTCTCATTATAGACCTCAAGGGTTCCCTTCTTCAGGTCAACGGGAGTAACCCATATGTTCTGGTAGAAATACTGAACCTCGTATGCGTGCGGGTTCCAGCGGCGGTCAGGTGCGATCAGTCCGTTGCAGTTGAAATTCCGGTCCGATGTAGGATAACGGCCTTCATCACCTCCGTAAAGGAAAATCTCCTTTCCATCGGCGTTTTTGCCGAATACGGCCTGGTCGACAAAGTCCCAGATGAATCCGCCCTGAACCGAACGGTTGGCACGGATAATGTCCCAGTACTCCTTGAATCCGCCCTCGGAGTTACCCATGGCATGGGCGTACTCGCACTCTATCATCGGGCGCGGATCATTGCCGCGTTCGTGACGCTCCATTGCGCCGTAATCGGCATACATGGGGCAGTGTATGTCGCAATGGTCGGGTGATCCGGTAGCTCCCTCATACTGTACGGGACGGGTCTTGTCATACTCCTTGATCCACTTGTAGCAGGTCACGAAATTCTGGCCGTCGCCGTCCTCATTACCCATTGACCATACAATGATTGAGGGATGGTTCTTGTATGTGATCACGTTTGATTTGTTGCGCTCCAGATGAGCCTGCTCATACTCGGGATTACGTGCCAGCGGACTGGGTCCGTACATCATACCGTGGCCCTCTATATTGGCCTCGGCCACCAGATAAATGCCGTATTCGTCGCACAGGTCATACCAGCGCGGGTCATCAGGATAGTGGCTGGTACGGACCGCGTTGATATTCATCTGCTTCATGATCTGAATATCCTGAATCATACGCTCCAGCGGAACCACATATCCTCCGTAGGGGTCCATCTCATGACGGTCGGCACCCTTGATAAGGATAGGCTGGCCGTTTACAAGCAACTGGCGGTCACGTATCTCGACCTTACGGAATCCCACCTTCTGGGGAACTACTTCCAACACCTTTCCGTCGGGCTCCTGAAGAGTCATGTACAGTGTATACAGATACGGAGTCTCGGCTGTCCATTTGTAAGGATTTCCTACCTGGAATGAGAACTTTACCTCACCGTTTTTGACAGTCTCCGAACCGCCGCGTATTACCTTGCCGTCTGCATCCTTAAGCTGCAGGTTCAGGGTCTTGCCGTCGGCTCCGGTAAATGATGCCTCAAAGTCAAGTGTGGCGTTCACATACTGGCCGTCCAGATCGGTAGCGACACGGAAATCATCAATATGGGCCTGCGGACGTGAGTAGAGATAGACCTCACGGGCTATTCCGGTAAAGCGCCAGAAATCCTGGTCCTCTATGTAACTGGCATCACACCAGCGCATTATCTGCATCGCTATCAGGTTCTTCTCACCGAACTTGACATAGTCGGTGATGTCGAACTCGGCCTCCATCTTGCTGTCCTCGCTGTAGCCCACGTACTTTCCGTTCACCCAGACCCAGAGGTTTGAAGTGGCTGAACCTACATGTATATAGACGCGCTCACCCTTCCAGGCGGCAGGTATGGTGAAACTCTGGCGGTATGAACCCACGTAGTTGTCACGCTCACCTACGATCGGCGGATTGATGGGATACTCGTTATTCCAGGGATAGGTCACATTGGTGTATATCTTGTCTCCGTAACCGTTCATCTCAAACAGTCCGGGAACAGGGAAATCAACCCATTCGCTGTCATCAAAGCCCTCTGCAAAGAAATTCTCAGGCTTGTCATATGCATTCTTAACGAAGTTGAATTTCCAACTGCCCTCAATTGACATGAAGCGGGCCGACAGGCTTTTTTCTCCCTTTTGGGCCGACTCGGCATTTTCATATGCGAAATAGTCGGCCACATCCGGCTTTTCATTCTCGCTGTTCACCTTGGGATCAAGCCAGACCGGCTGTTGGGCAATTAACGGAATTAACACTGATTGAAGGATGGTCAGTAATGCAATGCGTTTCATATTGAAGGGTTTTGGTTTCTCTTACCGCGAAAGTAATTGTTTTTTGCCTTACGGAACGCCTTTATCAGGAAAAAAAACTACCTTTACGCAGAATTTGCGCGCATACGCGCGCGAAACAATGTTATATGTCACAAGTCACCCCTACCAACCTCAAACAACTTACCGGGAGATATCTGAAATACCTTCCCGTTCTCCTGGCATTGATTATTTGGTTTGTACTGATACTCAAAGAACAGTATTATCTCAGAAAAGTCGAAGATTTATCCCTGTTCCTGTTTGACAGACAGTTCATACTGGACAGTTTCAGGAATCCCGGCGGTTTTCTTGGATTAGTGGGGGCCTTCCTGACACAGTTTCTTCATATTCCATGGCTGGGATCTCTGATCTGGGTGGCTCTGTTGCTTCTTGCATACCATATTACGGTCAAATCCCTAAGTATTCCCGCCGCCATGGCTCCGCTGGCTATGATTCCTATTGCCTTGCTGGTAATCGGCAACATGTCGCTTGGTTACGGAGTATTCATCATGAGGGAACAGGATCATTTCTTCTCTCCCGTATTGGGATATATGGTATCACTCATCCCATTGGTCGCAACAAGACGTTTCAATGCAACGTGGGGCAAGATTTGCATCCTGACTGTCTGGGCCATTGCCGGCTTTATGGCCTTTGGTACTTACTCATTGACAGGCGTCCTTGTCGCAGCATTCTACACAATGATGCAGAATGACTCCCCCGGCAAGGTTAAGATTGCTATGGTCATATCGGCCATCGCCCTTGTCATAATCGTACCTTTGGTTATTTATCCGGCCTATACGTCTTACAGGCTTGTAGACAGCTGGACTGCCGGACTGCCGACCTCATCCGAAGACGAATGGATCCGTCCCGTCAGGACACCATTCCAGTTGGCTCTACTGTGTCAGATCCTTCTTGCTTGGCTGTCCGGCCTGTTATCCCGTATGAAATCGTCCGATGCAAAAACGCTGTTTATAGGCTGTTCCGCATATATTGCCGTTATTGCAGCAGTCTGGGGATTCTGGTTCAAGGATGAACTCTTTCATACCGAACTTGCCATGTCGCACGCCGTTGACAATTGCGACTGGGGGCGCACCGTCAGCATCTTCCGTGATGCCGTAAAATCCCACGAAAAGTCCGACGCCAGAACTTATGCGGCACGAACCCGAAAGATAGCATCGGCTCACTCCGATGATGAGATTGCCGATATCGTGGATAAATATAAAAACCGGTTTTACGAGCCCACACGTACAATGATTCTGTACCGTGACCTGGCACTGCTTAAGACAAACCGCGCCCTTGACGAATCATTTTCCATGAAGAACGGCAGCCGTCTGCAGAAATCCAGGACACAATTATCCATGGCTCTCCAATCCGGCAAACAACTGTACCTGCATTACGGACTCGTAAACATGTGTTACAGATGGTGCCTGGAAGACGCCGTTGAACAGGGTTGGAGCAACAGCACAATCAAGTATATCACCATGCATGCCATGACGATCGGGGATTACAGTCTGGCACGCAAAAGCATAAACAAACTGGAAAAGACCCTTTTCTACCGTAAATGGGCAGATTCTCAGCTGGCTCTGCTGTCAGATACAGCCTCCATATCTTCAAATGAACCGTATAAGAGCATCTTACCTTACATGTGTTTTGAAGACATGATGTCTAACGACCTGATGAAGTCAGAGACATTCATCATCAATCACTTCCTTGGTCCGCAGCCTTCGGCCGCGACTCCGGAATATGATAGGGCGGCCCTGCTCTTTGCCATGCACATCCAGGATATACGCCGTTTTTGGGAGAGATTGCTGTATTATGTAGATTCAAATGATTTCAAATCATTGCCACGTTCCGTTCAGGAAGCGGCTATATTATACAGCTCTCTTGAAAAGAGGAACAATCCGCTTCCGTTGGATGACAGGATAAAGGAGAGTTATGATGCCTTCAACCGATATGTGCAAAGCCATCCCATACGCAGCATGAAGGAATCCGATTACACCTACTGTCAGAAGTACGGCAAGACCTTCTACTATTTTTACTACTTTGTAAGAGACCTGCAAACATACTGATTATGAAGCACTGTTTTATTATCTCGACCGCATTGGCGTTCCTTGTCGGCTGTACCGGAGTTCCGACTCAGTTCACCCGGCTTGAAACTCCCCCTACTATATTTCCGGATTATACAGACGTTGTGATACCCTCCAATATAGCTCCTCTCAATTTCCGGATTGAAGAGAAGGGAGACAAATACGTTACCGTCATCACTTCCGGTTTCGGTAAGACCGTAATAAGAGGTGAAAAAGTAATTATACCTGCAAAAAAATGGGAGGAGCTCAAGAAGAACGGTCAGATGGCAGTACAAGTGTACGTTATGGGCAAAAGCGGCTGGCAAGGTTACAGGCAGTTCACCATAACCCCATCCGATGTAATCGACCCCTACATATCTTACCGGGTCATAATGCCATCCGTGGAGTGCTATGAAAGGCTCAGCATAAACCAGCGCAATCTGACATCATTCAAAGAGAAGGTCATTTACGCCAATCAGATGGTACAGAACGGCAAAAACGGACAGTGCATAAACTGTCACCACTACAGGAACTACACCACCGACAACATGCAGTTCCACTTACGCCAGTATCTGGGCGGAACTATCCTGGTAACAGACGGTCAGATGCATAAGATAAACCTTAAGACCGATTCTACGATATCGGCCGGCGTCTATCCCGCTTGGCATCCCACGCATGACTATATAGCATACTCTACGAACAAGACCCACCAGTCAATCCACACATTAGACCACAACCGCATTGAAGTGGCCGATGAGGAGAGTGACCTTATACTGTACGATATCAAAAACGGAGCTGTCAGCATAATAGAGAACGACTCCCTGAAGTTTGAATGTTTTCCGGCATGGTCACCCGACGGACATATGCTCTATTATGTATCCGCCGATTATGACTCCCCGTTTGACAGCGAACGAAGGGACAAGGTTTTTCTGGACAGCCGCGAAATCAGGTATGACATTTACCGCAAACCATTTGATCCCGAAACCCGCACTTGGGGGAAATCCGAACCGGTTTTCATGGCTTCAAAAGACAAGCTCAGCGCAACTCTTCCAAGAGTATCGCCCGATGGGCAATGGCTTCTATTCTCAGCTGCGCCTTACGGAATCTTCCACATATGGCACAGGGAATCAGAACTATGGATAATGAACCTTAAGGACGGATCGGCACGATGTGCAGAAGAACTCAACAGCCCCGAAGTTGAAAGTTATCATTCCTGGTCCTCAAACGGCAAATGGGTATTGTTCAGCACACGACGTGAGGATGGAGCATTCACCCGTCTGTACCTGGCTCATTTCAACGACGACGGCAGTTTCTCCAAACCGTTTGCACTTCCGCAGCGCGACCCCGATTTCAACCGCAGTTTCATGTACTCGTTCAACATACCTGAGTTCATGATAGAACCGGTACACATAACACCCAGACAGTTTGCTTCATTCATATCAAGCACTGCAGCAACTCCTTCCCGATATGAATCAAAGAAAGGACAATGATAATGGCTCACAGAAAAATATGGATTCTTATAACGGCAGCACTCCTGATTGCGGCGATGCCGGTTCAAGCTGTTGACAAAGACGGCAATTTCATCCTTGTGATCGATGCCGGACACGGAGGCAAGGACCCGGGTGCCGTGAACGGCAAGAGTCAGGAGAAAACCATAAACCTGAACATTGCGCTCAAGATGGGCAAGCTCATTGAGGAGAACTGCAAGAACGTCAAGGTCATCTACACCCGTAAGACCGATGTGTTCGTCGAGTTGTACAAACGTGCCGACATAGCCAACAAGGCCGGAGCCGATATGTTCATATCGGTCCACACCAACTCAGCCAAGAACAAAAGCGCCAACGGAGCCGAGACCTACCTGCTGGGTGTTGAGGAGAACCGCACGAGCGCCAACCTGAACGCCGCCCTTGAGGAGAACAAGGCCATCCTTCTGGAGAATGACTACCAGACACACTACGAAGGATATGACCCGAACAGCCCGGAGAGCATGATAATCTTTGAGTTCATGCAGAACGAGTACCAGAAGGAGAGCCTCAAGATGGCCTCATTCACGCAGAATCAGATGGTAAGCACCGCCAAGCGCCCCGACCGCGGCGTACATCAGGCCGGTTATCTGGTCTTGTGGAAAAGCACCATGCCCAGCATCCTCATAGAACTGGGATTCATATCCAATGACAACGAATGCAAATACCTGACCTCACAGAAAGGAATTGACGAGATGAGCAACAGCCTGTACCTTGCATTCTGCGAGTATCTGGATTACCACAACAAACTTCTTGAGAAGGCCGTTCCGGTAACGCAGGCCATCGGCAACAAGGGGGCCGATAAGGAACTGCCCGTATACAAGGTTCAGTTCATGAGCCTCAAGAAACCGCTCAAGGAGAACGACAAACGTCTCACTGCATATCCCAATGTCTCCTACTACACCGAGAACGGAACATGCAAGTACACCTGCGGTGACACCACCGATTATGATGCCATTCAGGAGACGAAGAAGGAGGTCCAGAAAAAGTATAAGGACGCGTTCGTAATTGCCGTCTATCAAGGCGAAAGAATCACCGTAAAAAAGGCTCGCGAAATAAGCGGGAAAAACTAAAAATATTCCTTTTTTATACACCGGAATTAAGCTCGCCTTTTTAGATATAGTCTAAATAGAGCTTTAATTCCGTTTTTTTTCCGGTCAATTGAAAAGCGCGTTTTGGCATACCTTCAAAAAGGGTAAACCAGACCGCAAAAAAGCGCTCCTTAAAGAGTTATCAACAGGTTAACTCTCTGATTATCAAGAGTAATATAAAAATCAATAGTGTCTTATCAACTATTTTGATGCCATTTTCCAAGTGCCTAATTCCCAACATCTTACGAAAGACAAATTTTGGGGTCACCGGATCGTGTTTGTTTAATTGAAATAAGATTGTCAACTTTGCAAAGCAGTTGATGGAAAGACACCGAATAGTCCGACCAATCCAACCTAAAAATATGACAGGGACTGAACTAAAAAACCAATGGAGCTTATGTCTGGATTTCATCCGTGACAACGTACCGAATACAGTATTCGATACGTGGTTCTCGGTTACTGAGCCAGTATCGCTGGAGAACGGCGAACTGCTCCTCCAGGTTCCCAGTCCGTTTGTATATGAGTACCTTGAGCAGAACTGCCTGAACGTCATCAAGGCTGCTATTATAAAGGTATTCGGAAAGGGCACAAAACTGTCATACAGCATCCTCACCGACAAGGAGAACAACATCACCCAGAACATCAGTTCAGCCGATACCTTATCTAATATTAAGGGAACGGCCGATACCGGTAACAGGGCACCGTCAGTAAACGACGCTCCCCTGGTTCAGGACCTCAATCCGCAACTTGATCCCAACTACAGTTTTGAGAACTTCGTTGAGGGAACCAGCAACAAACTGGCCCGCACAGCCGGTGAGACCATTGCCCTGAATCCTGCAGGCAGCGCATTCAATCCTCTTTTCATTTACGGATCATCGGGCGTCGGCAAGACCCATCTTGCAACCGCCATCGGCCGTAAAGTAAAGGAACTGCATCCTGAAAAGAGAGTGCTGTACGTATCGGCCCACCTGTTCATGGTTCAATACACTGATGCTGCAAGAAACAACACGGTCAACGACTTCATTCATTTCTATCAGTCAATTGATGTCCTCATCATTGATGATATGCAGGAGTTGACGGGTTACACAAAGACACAGAACACATTTTTCCATATTTTCAACTATCTGCACCTTAACCACAAGCAGCTCATCATGACGAGCGACCGTCCTCCAAAGGATATGAAAGACCTTGAGGAGCGTCTGATCACCCGATTCAAATGGGGCTTGGTGGCTGAGTTGGAACGTCCGGACCTGAATCTCCGTAAGGACATACTGCGCGACAAGACAAGACGTGACGGTATAACTTTCCCGGAGCCGGTAATCGAATACATAGCCGATAAGGTTAGGGATAATGTTCGCGACCTGGAGGGTGTGATTGTCTCACTCATGGCATACTCGACAATCTACGGCAAGGAGATTGACCTGAATCTTACCCATGAGGTAATAGACAAGAGCCAGCATCACGAGCAGAAACCCATCACAATCGAATCGATTATCACAAAAGTCTGCGACTATTTTAACATCGACGAGTCATCCGTACAGTCCAAATCACGTAAGCATGAGATCGTCCAGGCAAGACAGATAAGCATGTATCTGGCCAAAAAGTATCTGGATTACTCAACATCAAAGATTGGAGCGTACATTGGAAAGCGCGATCATGCCACAGTTCTGCACGCCTGCAATATGGTTCGTGACCAGATTCAGGTAGACAAGAACTTCAAGGCCGATATGGAAAATATCGAAAGCGGACTCCGTTGCTGATATTTAAGGACTCAGTAGTTGATTAAAGCGGTGATTCATTCACCGCTTTTTTATTTTAATACAATTCCCATTCATAACAACTCAATAACCCATCCGGCCATCCATATTTTCCGTTTTGGAAAACTTTTTGCATTTCCAAAATTCTTATAAACTTGATTATCAGCTATTTCGCTCTTGGAAACGGGAAACTTTCATTTTTGACAGAATTTTATTTTGCAAACATTAGTTTATATCTGACACATTATATACATTTGTGATGCTGTTACCAATCTCCCGATTGGACATCTTTTTTGCGCATACATCAAACAAGTATTATTATAAATGGACGACAAAAAACTAACCTACACTTTCGATGAGGCGTTCAAGGCCTCAGTGGACTATTTCGGAGGTGACGAACTTGCAGCCAAGGTCTGGGTTAACAAGTACGCGGTAAAGGACTCCTTCGGAAAAATTTATGAGAAGACTCCCGATGACATGCATTGGCGTATAGCTAATGAGATTGCACGTGTTGAGAAAAAGTACAAGAACCCCATGACTGCGGCCCAACTTCATGAACTGCTCAAGGGATTCAAGTATATCGTTCCGCAGGGAAGTCCCATGACCGGCATCGGCAACAATTATCAGATTGCATCACTCTCCAACTGTTTCGTTATCGGAACAGAAGGAGCAGCCGACAGTTACGGCGCAATCATGAAGATCGACGAGGAGCAGGTACAGCTTATGAAACGCCGTGGCGGTGTAGGCCATGACCTTTCAGACATCCGCCCCAAGGGCTCACCCGTAAAGAATTCCGCACTCACTTCAACCGGCCTGGTTCCTTTCATGGAGCGTTTCTCAAACTCTACACGTGAGGTTGCACAGGACGGACGCCGCGGTGCACTGATGCTGAGCGTATCAATCAAGCACCCCGATTCAGAGTCATTCATCGACGCCAAGATGGAGAGCGGCAAGGTTACCGGCGCCAACGTATCGGTCAAGATTGACGATGAGTTCATGAAGGCAGCCATCGAGGGCCGCAAGTACACCCAGTGCTACCCCATTGATTCCAAGAAACCTACATACAAGAAAGAGATAGAGGCCAGTGAGCTCTGGAAGAAGATTGTCCACAACGCATGGAAATCGGCCGAGCCGGGCGTACTGTTCTGGGACACCATTCTGCGTGAATCAGTTCCTGACTGCTATGCCGACCTGGGTTTCCGCACCGTCAGCACCAACCCCTGCGGCGAGATTCCTCTCTGCCCGTATGACAGCTGCCGTCTGCTTGCCATCAACCTCTATTCATACGTAAAGAACCCGTTCACCCCCAAGGCAAAGTTTGACTTTGACCTCTTCAAGAAGCACGTTGCCATAGCACAGCGCATAATGGACGACATCATCGACCTGGAGATTGAGAAGATTGACATGATCCAGGCCAAGATTGCAAGCGATCCTGAGGATGATGAGACCAAGTACACCGAGAAACGCCTTTGGGAGAAGATCATGCGCAAGAGCACCATGGGCCGCCGTACCGGCGTGGGCATCACAGCCGAGGGCGATATGCTGGCCGCTTTGGGACTCCGTTACGGAACCGATGAGGCAACTGAATTTGCCGAGAAGGTTCAGCGCACACTTGCCCTTGCCGCCTACCGTTCATCGGTCGAGATGGCCAAGGAGCGCGGAGCGTTTGAGATATTTGACTGGAAGCGTGAGCAGAAGAACCCCTTCATACTGCGCATAAAGGAGGCCGATCCCCAGCTCTATGAGGATATGAAGAAATACGGCCGCCGCAACATAGCATGTCTGACCATTGCTCCTACCGGCACCGTAAGTCTCATGACTCAGACCACATCAGGTCTGGAGCCGGTATTCATGCCCGTCTACAAGCGCCGCCGCAAGGTTAACCGCGATGACGAGAATGCCAACATAACCTTTACCGATGAGAACGGCGATGCATTCGAGGAGTTCATAGTATTCCACCACAAGTTCGTGGAGTGGATGGTTGTGAACGGCATCAATCCCGCCCAGAAGTTCACCCCCGAGGAGGTCGATGACCTGGTAGCCCGCTCACCGTATTATAAGGCAACCGCCCAGGATGTTGACTGGGTAAACAAGGTCAAGATGCAGGGCGCCATGCAGAAGTGGGTAGACCATTCAATCAGCGTTACCATCAACCTGCCCAACGACGTATCCGAGGATCTTGTCAACCAACTCTATGTAGAGGCATGGAAGAGCGGATGCAAGGGCTGCACCGTGTACCGCGACGGTTCACGTGACGGCGTGCTGGTAGATGCCAAGAGTGACAAGAAGGCCGAGAAGGAGAAGAAAGACGGCAAGGAACCCACCCTGGCACCATGCGACTGCGAGCCGCGCCAGGTTGTTGAGGTCCGCCCG
>CAJOJD010000002.1:166048-214605 GCA_905234745.1 uncultured Bacteroidaceae bacterium
CGGTCTGCAGGACGATGAGGAGGGTATCGTACTTCCCAAGACCGTCGAGAAGGGCTGGATCATCAAGAACATCGATGAGGACGGCAAGAAGCGATACGACTTCCAGTTCACCAACAAACGCGGATACAAGGTTACCATAGAGGGTCTGTCCGAGAAGTTTGACAAGGAATACTGGAACTACGCCAAGCTGATCTCAGGCGTACTCCGTTACCAGATGCCAATTGACCTCTGCATCAAGCTCATCGGCTCTCTGGACCTTGGATCTGAGAATATCAACAACTGGAAAAACGGTGTGGAACGCGCCCTCAAGAAATACGTTCAGGACGGCACCGCCGTCAAGGGCGAGAAGTGCTCCGTCTGCGGAAGCGAATCCCTGGTCTACCAGGAGGGCTGCTTGATCTGCAAGAACTGCGGCTCCTCCCGCTGCGGATAAGAAAAGCCAACCGACCAAAAGAAATAAGGCCCTCAACCTGGGCCTTATTTCATTTTGAAGCAGTAAGAGTAAAACCTGACGCCGAGCAAGGAACCCCCACCGGAGGATGCTCCTTACTAACAGTGACAGTAACTTTATTAATTGAAGGGAAACCATCCAGAAGCGATTTGGCAATACGACCTGCAACATGTTCAATTAATGAGGATCGTATCTGCATCTGTTCCTTCACGACATCCGTCACCATTGCATAATTGATAGTTCCATTCAAATCATCCGTCTGGACTGCAACAGTTGCATCTGTAGTTATAACAACATCCACAGTGAACCATCCACCCACAACAGTCTCCTGAGCCTCGGCACCATGATATGCATAAAATCTCAGGTTCTTGAGTGTAATATATTGTTCCTTAATTATCATACAGCAGAAAAGTTTGCTCATTGCACGGAATTTCCGGGGAATTGGCAGTCAAAACCATAGACGCCCATGTCTCTGTGAATGGGAGGGGCCCCTTTTTCGCGATAGCGAAAATAAAAAAGGTCATACCATTGGCCAATGGACAATGGGATAGCGCGAAGCGCGTAGTTTTGACGTCAATCCCCGGAAATTCCCCCACTATACTTGAATAGGCTTATATTTAGGAACTAGTAACTTCATTACAGTCCAGCCGATAAGATAAGCCACGGCGCAGATGCAGAACACAATCATATAGCCTGCTTCCTTACCCTCGAATCCCAGGAATGTAAAAGCCGATCCCAAAGCAGCGCTCTTGGTAAACAGCATACCTGCACCCTTATTTATCATGAACGATGCCAGACCGCCCATTGTAGTACCAACGCCTGTAATTGTTCCGATAGTTGACTTTGGAAACATATCACCAATGGTTGAATAGAGGTTTGCCGACCAAGCCTGATGACCCGCACCGGCCAGACCGATGATGATTGCAGGGAACCAGGCGCTGTACTTACCCAAAGGCTGAGCAAAGAGTGCCAGCAACGGGAAGAATGCGAATATCAGCATAGCCTTCATACGACCCGAATAAGGCTCCATACCCTTCTTCTCAACAAACAGCTTGGGCAGATATCCGCCACCAATACTTACCACAGTAACAATCAGATAAAGCACGAATATCAAAAGGATAGCCTCCTTTGAGTCCGAACGGTAACCATACTGGTCACTGAAATAAGCCGGAGCCCAGAACAGGAAGAACCACCAGACACCGTCGGTAAAGAACTTACCGCAGATGAAAGCCCAAGTCTGACGGAAAGAGAAGCACTTGAAGAAAGGAATTGACTTCTCCTCCTTCTGGGGTTCTGCAGCCTTGACAGCCTCAAGTTCGGCAGCATCGTCCTGATGTATGTATTCAAGTTCCGCCTGGTTCACGTACTTTGACTTCTCGGGTTTCTGATACAAGAAGAACCAGAAGAACATCCATACAAAGCCCAGGGCACCAATGATTATGAATGCCATCTCCCAGCCCCACTTGGCTGCCAGAGGCGGAATACATGCCGGAGCCGCCAGAGCACCCACCGATGCACCTGCATTGAATATTGATGTTGCGAACGCGCGGTCCTTCTTGGGAAAATACTCGGCAGTAACCTTGATGGCTGCGGGGAAGTTTCCTGACTCACCGAGAGCCAGCACAGCACGGCAGAATATGAACATGTATACCGATACTGTGGATATTATCAGCATGATATCGGCCGAGTTACGGGCAGCCTCCATGGAATCCACACCGGCCCACTTGAGAGATGCCCAACCGCAGGCAGCATGCATGCAGGCACCTACTGACCAGATGAAGATGGCCCAAAGATAGCCCTTGCGTGTGCCCAGCCAGTCAATGAACTTGCCGCTGAAAAGGCATGCTACGGCATAAAAAATGGAAAAGAAACCTGTAATAGAACCGTACTGGCTGTCAGTCCAGTGGAAATCGGCCGAAATAAAATCCTTCCATGTAAGTGAAAGCACCTGACGGTCCAGGTAATTGACTGTTGTGGCCACAAACAGGAGGGCGCACAAAACCCAACGGAAGTTTGTCATCCGCTGAGCCGATGTTGATTTTGCAGTTGTCATATTTGTTTTAGGTTAGTTATTCGGTATAATAAACACGTTTCACGCGGATGGATACCGTCGATATGATCTCATACGGAATGGTACCCAGAATGTCCGACAGTACATGAACCGGCAGGTTGGGGCCGAAAATCTCGACCGTATCACCCTCCTGGCAGTCTATGTCCGTGACATCGATCATGCATACGTCCATGCAGATGTTACCTACGTAATAAGCCTTCTGACCATTCACGATACAGTAAGCCTTACCGTTACCCAGATGACGGTCCAGACCATCGGCATAGCCTATGGGAATGGCCGCGATACGGGAGTGCTTGGTTATCTTGCCCTTACGGCTGTAGCCCACAGTCTCACCCTTCTCCAACTCGCGGATCTGGAGAATGGTGGTCTTGAGCGTGCATACCGTCTCAAGCGGCTGGTTATCCAACGGATTGATGCCGTAAAGTCCCAATCCCAGACGAACCATGTCGTAATGGACATCCGGGAAACGTTCTATTGCAGCCGAGTTGCAGATATGGCGCAGGATATGGTGCTTGAAAGCCGCCTGCAAAGTATCGGCCGCCTTGTTGAAACGTTCTATCTGAAGCTTGGTGAAATCATCAAAATCCGGGCTGTCACTGCCTACAAAATGCGAGAATACCGAGCAGGGTATCACTGCAGTCTGTTTCTGCAGACGATGTACAAGTTCCGGCATGTCATCGGGAGCAAATCCCAGACGGTGCATGCCTGTATCTATCTTGATATGGATGGGGAAATTGGTCACACCGTTGTGCTCGGCGGCACGGATAATCATCTCCAGAAGATGGAAACTGTATACCTCGGGCTCCAGCTTGTAGTCAAACAGGGTACCGAATGATGTCCGTTCCGGATTCATGACCATGATGCTGGTTGTGATTCCGGCCTTGCGCAGCTCGGCGCCCTCGTCGGCAACGGCTACTGCCAGATAATCCACCAGTCGGTCCTGAAGCGTCTTGGCCACCTCTATTGAACCTGCTCCATAGGCCGATGCCTTTACCATGCAGACTATACCCGTATCTATCTTGAGCATGCCACGGAAACGGTCCAGGTTATCGGCCATTGCCTGCAGGTTGACCTCCAGGATAGTTTCATGGACCTTGAGTTCCAGACGTTCGGCAATGCGGTCAAATTCATAGATTCGGGCGCCCTTGATCAGGATCAGTTCGTTATGGAAACTCTTCATCACGTCTGATTTCAGGAAATCATCGGTGGTATTGAAGAAATATTTCTCCTGTACGTCAAACCGCTTCTTCTCGGACGATATATCCTCGCCAATGCCTATCAGTTTGGTAATGCCACGGCTCTCAACCAGCTGGGCGACCCTGCGGTACAGTTCGTGGACGGACCAGCCCGACTGAAGGATATCGGACAGGATAAGTGTACGGCTACGCTGCTTGTCATCCTGACGGCGGGCCATGAAATCCAAAGCGATACCAAGTGACGATATGTCCGAATTGTAACTGTCATTGATGATTATGCATCCCTGTTTGCCGTCCTTGACCTCAAGACGCATGGCAAGCGGTTCCAGCTGGGCCATACGCTCGGTAATCTTCTCGGGCGGTACCATCAGGTATATACACACCGCCAGGCAGTGGAGCGCATCCTCAATCGATGCGTCGTCTATGAACGGGATGGTGAACTTGTTTTCAAGACCGATGTATCGGTATGTGATCTCCGTGGAGTTCTCGCCCTTTACGACCGATGAAATATAAAGCGGCTTGTCCTGGTTCTTGCGTGACCACGCAATCTCGCGGGCAGTTATAATGGACTTGTCCACACAACTCTGTATCAGGTCGTTGTCGCCGTTATATATAACCACGTCACAGTCCTGGAACAGACGCAGTTTCTCAACGCACTTGTCCTGAAGGGACTGGAAATTCTCCTGATGTGCGAGTCCGATGTTTGATATCACGCCAATGGTAGGCTTGATTATCTTCCAGAGCTGACGCATCTCGTCCTTCTTGGAGATGCCGGCCTCAAAAATACCTATCTCGGACTGCTTGTTCAACAGCCATACCGAAAGCGGCACGCCTATCTGCGAATTATAGCTCTTGGGAGAACGGGTTACGGCATAGTCCGGTTCCAGCAACTGATAGAGCCACTCCTTGATTATGGTCTTGCCGTTACTTCCGGTCACTCCTATGACAGGAATGTCAAAGTTCTTGCGGTGTGCGGCAGCCAATGTCTGCAAGGCGGCGAGCGTATCCTTTACGAGAAGGAAATTGGACTCCTCATAATCCCCCATGTTGTCGGGCAGATAGCTCACTACAAAATTCCTTACACCACGTTTGTAAAGGTCACGGATATAGTTATGGCCGTCATTGCGTTTGGTTACAAGAGCAAAAAAGAGTGTCTCGGCCGGGAAACAGAGCGAACGGCTGTCGGTCAAGAGCCAGGATATTCTGGCTGGGCAGAAGCCATGCCTTTCGGCTCCGGTCATAGAGACAATATCGTCAATGGAATATGTCATCTGGTCCTGTAAGTTTCTTGTTTGTCAAAGATAACCATAATTCCTTTTATTTGTCACTCCATACCTCACACCATATTAAAAAATAGCAATATATACATAAATGAGAGATTAATTCATACGATTTTTGGTACATTTGCCGTTTGAACAACAAAAGAAGTGAGGATGCAGAACGCGCAAGAGGAACAACCGACAGTCAACCTACTCACAAACATCGACTCCCCCGACGACCTTAAAAAGCTCAGTCCGGAGCAGTTACCGCAGGTTTGTGACGAGCTCAGACAGATGATAATAGACGAGCTCTCCCAAAACCCCGGACACTTTGGTTCAAGTCTGGGTACTGTCGAACTCACCGTGGCTCTGCATTATGTCTTCAATACCCCCGATGACCGTATCGTATGGGATGTAGGACATCAGGCCTACGGACACAAGATCCTTACCGGACGCCGCGACCGTTTCTGCACCAACCGCAAACTGGGCGGACTGCGTCCCTTCCCGTCACCCGAGGAGAGTGAGTACGACACCTTTACCGCAGGACACGCATCGAACTCCATATCGGCCGCACTCGGTATGGCCGTGGCCGATAAGCGCAACGGCAACTCATCCCGCCGCGTAGTGGCAGTGATCGGCGACGGAGCCATGAGCGGAGGTCTTGCTTTCGAGGGCATAAACAACGCATCCATTACAGACAACGACCTGCTCATCATCCTCAATGACAACGATATGAGCATCTCACAGAGCGTAGGCGGAATGCGCAGCTATCTGACACAGCTCCACACCTCACGCTCCTATAACAAATTCCGCTACTACGTATCAAGGGCGCTTGACAAACTGGGCCTCATGAACGACCAGATGCGCCGCAATATCATACGCCGCAACAACCACATCAAGATAAAGCTCACCCATCAGAACAATATGTTCGAGGGTATGGATATCCGTTATTTCGGCCCCGTAGACGGTCATAATGTCCAGAATCTGGTCCGTATCCTGAGCAATATCAAGAACATGCACGGTCCCAAGCTGCTGCATATAAAGACCGTCAAGGGCAAGGGCTACGAACCGGCCGAAAAGGACTCAGCCATCTGGCATGCCCCCGGACTCTTTGACAAGGTTACCGGCGAGCGCATAGTACGTAACGGAAACGGTCAGCCGCCCCTGTTCCAGGACGTATTCGGCGAGACCCTCCTGGAACTCATGAAAGAGAACTCCAAAATCATAGGAATAACCCCTGCAATGCCCATAGGCTGCAGCATGGATATACCCATGAAGGTCTATCCTGACCGTTGTTTCGACGTAGGCATAGCCGAGGGACATGCAGTGACATTCTCCGGAGGTCTGGCCAAGGAGGGTATGATGCCGTTCTGCAACATCTACTCTTCATTCATGCAACGTGCCTACGACAACGTCATACACGATGTCGCTATACAGAAACTCAATGTAGTTATCTGTCTGGACCGCGCCGGTCTGGTTGGTGAAGACGGCCCCACCCATCACGGAGCCTTTGACCTGGCTTTCCTGCGCCCCATCCCCAATCTGACAATAGCGTCACCGTATGACGAAATAGAGTTGCGCAACCTCATGTACACCGCCCAACTCCCCGACCAGGGACCATTCATTATCCGATATCCGCGCGGCCGCGGCATTCTCCCGGACTGGCGCAAGCCTCTGGAGCCCGTTGTCATCGGCACCGGACGTAAGATCAAGGAGGGCGATGATATCGCAATACTCTCCATCGGACCCATAGGCAATCTGGCGGAGCATGCAATAACCGCATGGGAGAAGGAGAGCGGAAAGACTGCCGCCCTCTATGACATGCGTTTCCTCAAGCCTATTGACACTTCCATCTTAAGGGAAGTCGCAAAGAAATACAGCCGTATCATTACCATTGAGAACGGCGCGGTAACCGGAGGTTTGGGCACCGCCGTCGTTGAGTACATGGCCGATAACGGCTTCAACCCTGTTATCAGGCGTATGGGACTGCCTGACCGGTTCATCGAGCATGGTTCCACGCCTCAACTTCTGCATCTTTGTCATATTGATGAAGACGCAATCATCAGCACACTGCGTGAGCTGACTTCAGAACCCACAAAACAAGAACAATGAAAATCGTTATTGCAGGAGCAGGAAATGTTGGTATACATCTGGCCAAACTTCTGGCAGGCGAAAACCAGGATATAGTCCTGATAGACGAGAGCCCCGAAAAACTGGCTCGTCTGGACTCAAGTTTTGACCTGCTCACCATCCAGGAATCACCGGTATCGCTTCACGGTCTCAAGGAGGCCGGCGCCGGCAGTGCAGACCTGTTTGTAGCGGTAACAACCGATGAGAGCCGCAATATCATTTCCGCACAGCTTGCCCATTATCTGGGAGCAAAGAAGACTGTGGCCAGAATCAACAACTATGAATATCTCCAACCCAAGAACATGGAGTATTTCAACAGCATCGGACTGGATTCACTCATCTATCCGGAACTTCTGGCTGCCAAGGATATCGTAGACGGCATGAAACTGAGCTGGATCAGACAGTGGTGGGAATTTGCAGGCGGCGCCCTGGTCATGATGGGTATCAAACTGCGTGATAACGCACAGATCCTCAACAAGCCGCTGGCTGAACTTGGCACGGAACTGCCCTATCATATCGTAGCAATCCTGCGTGAGGGCGAAACCATCATCCCGAGCGGTAATGACACCATGCAGGCCGGTGATCTGGTCTATTTCATGACAATGAAAAAGCACATCCCGCACATCCGCCGCATAGCCGGAAAGGAGGAACTTCCCGATGTACGCGATGTCATCATAATGGGTGGCAGCCGAATAGCCGTACGCACCGCGCAACTCATGCCCGATTACATGAACCTCAAAATAATAGAGAGTGACATGGAGCGCTGCAACCGGCTCACCGAGCTTTGCGATGACAAAGTCATGATTATAAACGGTGACGGCCGTGATCCCAGTCTGCTCATGAGCGAGGGAATACAGAATACCGAGGCTTTCGTAGCTCTGACTGACAACTCCGAGACCAATATCCTGGCCTGTCTGGCAGCCAAGCGTTTCGGTGTAACCAAAACTATAGCTGAGGTTGAGAACATCGACTATATCAATATGGCCGAGAAACTGGATATCGGCACCGTAATCAACAAGAAGAAGATTGCAGCCAGCCATATCTACCAGATGATGCTCGATGCCGACGTTACCAATGTCAAGTGCCTGACATTCGCCAACGCCGATGTAGCCGAGTTCAACGTCAAAGAGGGCGCCAAGATAACCCGCAGCCAGGTAAAGGACATTTCCCTGCCGCGTGGAGTGACCATCGGCGGACTTATCCGGAACAAGGAGGCCATACTGGTTACCGGTAACACTCAGATACAGCCCGGCGACCACGTTGTGGTATTCTGTCTTGAAGGAATGATAAAGACTATAGAGAAGTATTTCAATTGATACACCTTAAGATCATACACCGCATACTGGGAGTCCTGCTTCTGATTGAGTCAGGAATTCTCCTGCTCTGTGCATTCCTTCCCATCTTCTATGGAGAGGATGACCTGTTCGGATTCATCATGGGATCGCTCATAAGCGCCTGCTGCGGCATGACCCTGATGTTCATAGGCAAGAGTGCACGCAAGCGTGAAGGAGCCATGACCCGCCGCGACGGTTACATAGTCGTAGCCTTAAGCTGGGTGCTGTTCTCCATATTCGGTTCACTGCCCTATTTCATCAGCGGATATATCCCCTCATATACGGATGCCTTCTTTGAGACCATGTCCGGTTTCACCACTACAGGCGCCACCATCATACAGGATGTCGAGGTAATACCTCACGGACTGCTGTTCTGGCGCAGTTTCTCTCAATGGATAGGCGGTTTGGGAATCGTATTCTTTACGGTAGCGGTATTGCCTATCTTCGGTGTGGGCGAGGTCCAGCTCTTCGCAGCCGAGGCCATCGGACCTACCCGGAACAAACTGCACCCACGTATAAGCGTAAGCGGCCGATGGATAATCACCGTCTACCTGCTCATAACCCTTCTGTGCGCCGTGGCTTTGAGACTGTGCGGCATGGGAATATTTGACAGCATCAATCATGCACTGACCACCGCAGCTACCGGCGGATTCTCAACAAAGAATGCCAGCATAGCATACTTCAATTCCCACGCAATTGAGTATGTGATCACATTCTTCATGTTCCTGTCGGGTATCAACTACGGACTGCTGTTCTTCGTCGCATTCCGCGGTCAGATACGTAAACTGATAGAGGATACGCAGTTCAAGTGGTACGTCATGCTGCTGTTGCTCTTTACGGCAATCGTGGGCATCGGTCTATTCGTATCGACCCCCTACAACGGAGCGGCATCACTGCGCAACGCGCTGTTCCATGTGACAGCCATCATAACCACCACCGGATTCACATCGACCGACTACACCCAATGGCCTCCGTTCATCTGGATGATACTGGGTCTGTGCTTCTACTTCGGTGCCTGCGCCGGATCAACCACCGGTGGTATGAAAACCATACGTATTGCCGTCCTGTTCAAGTCCATGCGTAACGAGTTCAACCGCATACTGCACCCCAACGCCGTGCTGCCGGTTCGCATCAACGGAAAAGTTGTACCTCCGTCAACCCGACAGAGCGTGCTCACGTTCAGCATATTCTTCTTTGCGTTGGTATTTTTAGGCTGGTTCTTCTACCTGGCCATAGGAATTGATATTGCCGAGGCTTATGGCATATCGCTTTCATGCCTGAGCAATATCGGTCTTACTATAGGTAATAACGGATGTAATATTCCGTGGAGTGATATGCCTACGATAGGCAAATGGTTCTCAACCTTCCTGATGCTGGTCGGCAGACTTGAGGTCTTCAGTGTCCTGCTTATTATCACTCCCTCCTTCTGGAAGCATAACTAACAGTTCCCTGACGTCACTGCGCATACGCTCATACAGTTCACATCCCCTGTAATGAGTATTCTTGCGTATGGCTTCGGCCAAACCCATCTGACTGTGCTGATATGCACTGATTTCGTTATGGTATTGCTGGTTATGGACTGCAAAACGCTGTATCTCAGCCTCACGTTCCTGACGCAGGACAGTACATACCGGCATAAGCAGTTTCATGACCACGTTCTCGACAAGGTGATGTCCCTGCAGGAACAGATAGGTATTATCCTCCCTGACACCCATTGATGTAAGTTCCTCACGCAGGGCAGCCACCTCAGGAACAGCCTCCGGATAATGGTTCTCCATCCAGCGGATCTTATGGCTTACCCTCTCGGTCACGCTCAGGATGGCTCCCTGCGGACGGCGTACATCGACCGACTTGAGCCTTATGTCAAGGTTCAGGTCCTGCATGCTGTAACTGTTGTGCAGTTTCTTGCGGTAGAACCATACGTTCCATACAAAAAGCGGATATACGGCCTTTGAATAGAGTTCCATGAAAGCCTCGAAATCAATCAGGCGGTGGTCATTGAGAGTACACTGCACACAAATCTGGTGCAGGCTGCCCGACCAGCACTGATAGTTCTCAATGGCATACGCATAGGTCTGGATGACAAACGGATTGCTGATTATATCCCTTGATGTCTGGGTAACGCCCTGCAGCAGCCAGTCATAGTCACTGTCCACGCAGGCAATCAGATTCTTACCGAGTCCGTTATGTTCTATGCATGAACGCAGAGCCGATTTCTTGCCCTTTGTCAAGCCCCCGCGATTGGGCAGCATTATCTGGAAATAGCGTTGCGGAGTCTCAAACTCATCCAACAGCAAACGCCAGAAAGAGACATCGTCATAGCTCTCCACGAAAGCCACGATTCGGCCCCTGCGCTTGCTTGGCAACAGTTTGTCGGCCGCCTCGAAATAACGGGAAGAAATATTGTCTGTAAGTCTCTTCATGCCGGACCGCCCCTCACTTTACGGTAATATCCTCAACATCATAAACTGAATCCATCCAGCCGTCCATGATCAGAGCGGGCGAATGGGTCGTCATGATAATCTGGCAGTTGGGGTTGAGTGAACGCACGCGCTGTATCAGCTGCTGCTGCCACTCTATATGAAGTGATATTTCAGGTTCGTCCATAAGCAGGACTCCCGGGGTCATATCCTGAACCAGAGTGGTAAGCATTATTACCAGCAACTGCTTTTCGCCCGATGACAGGTTGTAAGGCAGCAGAGTGGCACCGAACTGGTCAAACAGGATCTCGTTGCTGCTGCGGATTATCTTCTTGCCCGTATCCGTAAAGAGTTCATCCATATAATCCATGAACTTGATCTTGGGGGCCGATATCTCCTGCGCCTCACGTATCTTCTCCGGATCGCCCGATGTCAGCAGCTGAATGGTCCGGTTGCCTATGTTTACCTGATAGTCCAGGTAACGGCGCTGAAGTTTGTAGAGTTGCCAGTCAAGTTCCGATACCACACTCTTGTCGGACATCTTCTCCAACAGGTTGCTGTGCATGAGCGGGCGGTCAATGCTGCGTATCACATCATATTTGATCTTTGAAGCCCCTTCGGGGAAATAATCTATCTGTACCTCGGGGTTCTCGTCCTGACTCTCGCCGGCCAGGAAGTCCAGACGGGCTACGGTCTTGTTCAGAATGGTACTTTTACCGGTTCCGTTCACACCGCTCAGAATGTTCACATCGGGACGCAGGTTCCAGACTATGTGCTTTCTTCCCCAAAGGGAGTTTATCTCTATGCGGCTGATGCCGTCAGCGTATCCGTTTTCCATAATCATGACTGTTTACGGGTTCTGTCCGGTAAAAATAGGAAAAAAAAAGAAGAGTTACCGTAAGGTTCCTCTTCTCTTTTTTTGGCGGCGCGTGATTCACATCAAACGATACCCAATGATATTTATAAAAAGGACTATCTATCTAGATTATCAACCACTAACGGTGTGTCCGTTTCGTGATTGCGCTACAAAGATATTCTTTATTTTTTATTTTGCATATTATTGAGGGGTATTTAATGGATTTTTGCAGTTAATAACACTTAAAAGGGCTGAAATAGGCCATAAAATGCATTATTATTCACTGATTTTTAAGCCATCAAGTAACTCAATGTAACATGGAACAGCCTGTTCCAACTCTGAAAGCGTCACATATTCGTCGGCGGTATGTGAACGGGCCGATTCGCCCGGCCCCAACTTGAACGACGGACATGACAGGACAGCCTGATCCGAAAGCGTTGGTGAGCCGTAAGGCTTCATGCCAAGACTCTCCGCCTTGCGTATCAAAGGATGATTAACATCTATTTTGGATGAATTCAGATTGAACGAGCGTGCCTTTACCTCACAATACTCCGGCAATATTTCACTTATCAGGTCAAACACCTCATGATTGGAGTAGAGCTCGTTTGTGCGGACATCGGCCGTAAAGGTACAGGTGTCCGGTATCACGTTATGCTGTGTTCCCGCATTGATCATGGTGATGGTGAACTTGACCGGGCCAAGCAAATCGGACACCTTGTCAAACGTGAAATAGCGGAGTTTCTCTATAAGTTCAGTAGCACGGTAGAGTGCATTGATACCCTCGTTGCGGGCCGCATGACCGGCCTTTCCGTGAACGGTGAAATCCAGCACCATAAGTCCCTTCTCGGCTACTGCAGGCTGCATTCCCGTAGGTTCGCCTATAAGAGCCACATCCACCTTAGGCAGACTGTTCACGGCCAGTTTCATTCCGTTCTGTCCGTTACGCTCCTCCTCGACGGTAGCCAGGAACAGCGGATTGTATGACTGAGGCTTGCTGTCCAACTCATAGAAGGCGTAAAGCAGCGAAACCAGACCTGCTCCGTCATCATTGCTGCCAAGCCCGTAAAGCTTTCCTTCCTCAATGGTGGGCGTGAACGGATCCTTTGTCCAGCCGGCTACCGGCTTTACGGTATCCATATGACTGTTGAGCAACAGAGTCGGCTTGGCGGGATTATAGCTATGACCATAGCACAGCAGATTAAGGCCGATGCACTCGGGCTTGTAGCCATGACTCTCCATATCGGCCTTCAGAATGGCCGATACCTCCTGCTCCGAACCCGTGGTTGACGGAGTGGCGATGAGCCGCTTAAGCAGTTCCAGTTGTTCCATACCGCAAAGGTATGCAGTTTTATGAGATTTCGCCTTTTTCGCGGGCGGAAAGTTCCCTTATGATGCTGATTGCAAAGGGCAAGGCTATTGAGAATGTAAGCACATCGGCCGTAGCCATAGTAGCCTCCAGTCCTTCAAGTCCCCATATTGCCGGCAGTATGAAGAATATGGGATAGAATGCGAATCCGTGTCGGCTCATAGCCAGAATCGTTGCCCTTCCGGTACGGCGTATATTCTGAAGCAGCATATTGGTAGGCGTAGTGAGCCCCACCAGAGGGAAAGCCACGCACTGCCAGCGCAGCACCACTGCACCTATGCGTATCAGTTCAGGATCCTCATCACGGAAGAACGATATGATTTCAGGGGCGAATATCCATCCTAATGTGGACATCACTATAAGTACAATCACACAAACCTGTATTGTAAACCTGTATGACTGCCTTACGCGTCCGTACAGTCTGGCACCCCAGTTGAATCCGCAAACCGGCTGGAATCCCTGGCCCACGCCAAGTATCACCGCCATTGCGCACTGCATTATCCTGGCCACCACCGTAAAGGCAGCAATGGTCGATGCCTCCTGACCCTGCAATGCATAACTTGCGGCAGCCCAGTTCATGCATATGGCCGATATGCTGGAGAGCGACTGACGCATCAGTGACGGCAGTCCGCCAGCTCCTATCTCACGGTAACGCTCCAGTGACGGTGCAAAGTTGCGCAGTTTTATATGCACGTTGCCGTCAAACGTGGTAGCCCACAGCAGGATACTCCATGATATGAACTGGCTTATCAGAGTTGCCATGGCGGCACCCGTAACACCCATCTCCAAATGGTTTATGAGCAGCCAGTCAAAGAATATGTTCAGCACCATTCCAACCGCAATACCAATCATGGCCAGCATGGCGTTACCCTGCAGTCTCAGTTGATTGTTAAGCGTCATCTGCGACACCAGGAACGGCGTTGCCACAAGAATCCACTTAAGGTAAGCATTGGAGTACGGAACTACATCGGGAGTAGCGCCCAAAAGTCGGGACAGCGGAGTCATGAACAGCATTCCAAGCACCATGAACACCAATCCTACAATGAATGATGAAAAGAATCCGGTGGCAGCCATCTTGCCAGCACCCTCGGCATCACGAGCGCCTAGTGCACGTGACATGTAATTGCCTGATCCGTGCCCAAAGAAGAATCCTACCGCCTGGATGATTGACTGGTATGAGAAAGCCACACCGACACCCGCCGTAGCGACAGTGCTGATGTGGCCTACAAACCATGAATCTACGATATTGTAGATGGCCGATATTGACATGCTGATGATGGTGGGTACAGCAAGGCTGAGTACCAGTCTGGGTACCGGGGTTTCAGTGAGCCGTCTGTAACGGGCCTCACTCTTCAGTATGTCATTCTTATTGCTGTGCACCAGAATCGTTTTCCTGGCACAAAATTACTCATTATTTATAATATTCAATGCTCTCGGGAGTCCATGACATCACTGCGCGGTAATGACCTTCCAGTTGTGAGACTGCATAGTCCATGAACACCTTGAGTGACTTGTCAAAAAGGTCAGGAGTCTCTATAGAGTCACGAAGCAGAAGAGTGCACATAACGCTGTAAGCGGCGCTCTCCATCAGACGGCGTCCGCAGAAATCGGTCAGCTCCGTCTCCTTGAGTTCCATCACATGAGCGGTCATGGCATCCAGTTTCTCCACCATTGCGCTTATGACAGCCTTGCTCTCTGAGTCAGGCAGAGTGGCAAGCATATCCTTCACGTACTGTGAATACACTCCGCTGGTCACATAACGCAGAGCAGCTACAACCTGAAGCTGTGTGGTACCCTCATAGATTGAGGTGATACGTGCATCACGGTACAGGCGCTCGCAGGCGTAGTCACGCATAAAGCCTGAACCTCCATGAATCTGTATGCTGTCATAAGTGTTCTGGTTGGCAAACTCACTTGTCATACCCTTTGAGATGGGGGTGAGCGCATCGGCCAGACGGCTGTAACGCTTGCTCTCCTGACGCTCTTCGGGAGTAAGAGCACGCACCTTGGCAATGGCATCCAGTGACTTGTAGATATCCACGTAACGTGAGGTCTCATAAAGCAGTGAGCGTGAAGCCTCTATCTTGGCCTTCATCACAGCCAGCATCTGATATACTGCCGGGAAGTTGTCAATGTTACGGCCAAACTGACGGCGCTCTGCAGCATACGCTGTAGCCTCACGCCAGGCAGCATCCTGAATACCCACGCTCTGTGTGGCAATACCCAGACGGGCACCGTTCATTAGGGCCATAACGTACTTGATGAGTCCCAGACGGCGGTCACCACAAAGCTCTGCCTTGGCGCCCGTGAACACCAGCTCGCAGGTAGGTGATCCGTGAATACCCATCTTATCCTCAATACGGCGTACGTTCACACCGCCGTTACGCTTGTCATAGATAAAGAGTGACAGGCCGCGACCATCGGTGGTTCCCTCTTCGCTGCGGGCCAATACCAGATGAATGTCACTGTCACCGTTGGTGATGAAACGCTTTACACCGTTCAGTCTCCAGCAGCCGTTCTCAACGTCCTCGGTTGCCTTGAGCATAACGCTCTGCAGGTCACTACCTGCATCGGGCTCGGTAAGGTCCATCGACATGGTAGCACCCTCGCTGGCCATCTTAAGGTATTTCTCCTTCTGCTCAGCGCTTCCGAACTCATTGATGGTATCGGCGCATGACTGCAGGCCCCATACGTTCTGGAATGATGCATCGGCACGTGACAGCATCTCACTTACTGCGCTGAACACGGTTACAGGCATGTTAAGACCGCCATACTGACGGGGAAGTCCGAAACCTGACAGACCGGCCTGATGCATTACCTTGAGGTTCTGTGCGGTTCCTTCAGAGTACTGTACGTGGCCACCGCTGCAGTGTGAGCCTTCGCGGTCCACGCTCTCGGCATTGGGGGCAATCACGTCATCGCAAACACTGCCGGTAAGTTCCAGCACGCGGTCGTAGTTGTCCATCGCATCATCAAAGTTCTGCGGTGCGTAGTCATATTTGCCGGCCTCGGCGTAGAAATTCTCCTTAAGTTCCACAATGCGCTCCATAAGCGGAGAGTGCATGCGGGCTTCAAGTTCAGGGGTATCTTTATATCTGTTCATTTTGAAATCTCTTTGTAGTGACGGATCAGTTTGGGAATCACATCCTCAACGCGACCGGTAATCACGTAATCGGCAATGGCGTTGATGGGGGCATCGGGATCCTGGTTGATTGACATGATCAGGCTGCTCTCACGCATACCTGCTATATGCTGGATCTGGCCCGATATACCGCAGGCAATGTAGAGCTTGGGTCTTACGGTTATACCTGTCTGACCTATCTGACGGTCATGATCCACAAAACCGGCATCCACTGCGGCTCGGCTTGCACCGACCTCGGCATGCAGGGCATCGGCCAGCTTGTAAAGCATGTCAAAGCCCTCGCGGCTGCCCATTCCGTAACCACCTGCAACCACGATGCTAGCGGTATCCAGATGATGTGACGGCTTCTGCATATGGCGGTCAATCACGCTTACGGCCACATCGGCTGCACTTACGTAATCGCTTACCTTGTGGTTCTTTATCTCACCCTTGCCCTTTCCGGCGGGCTCGTTCTTCATCACACCCTGACGTACGGTTGCCATCTGGGGACGATGATCGGGATTTACGATTGTAGCAATGATGTTGCCACCGAATGCAGGACGTATCTGATAGAGCAGGTTCTCATAAACCTGACCGGTCTTCTTGTCCTCATACTCACCGATCTCAAGGTTGGTGCAGTCGGCGGTAAGTCCACTGCCCAGGGCCGATGAAACCCTTGGACCCAGGTCACGGCCGATAACCGTTGCGCCCATGAGTGCAATCTGCGGCTGCTCCTCCTGGAACAGTTTTACCAGAATTGCTGAATGAGGTGCCGTGGTATAAGGAGCCAGGCACTTGTCATCAAATATATGGAGTACGTCAACTCCGTACTGGAGTATCTGGTTCTCAATTCCCTTAAGGTCACTGCCAGCAACGATTGCCTCAAGCTGAACGCCCAGCTGGTTAGCTAATGAACGGCCCTTTGTAAGCAGTTCCTGACTGACCGGAGCCACCTGGGTTCCTTCCAGTTCACAATATACAAATACGCTGTTCATGGCTTATCCTATTATGTGGTTTACGGCCAGTTCATCTACCAGAGCGGCTATATCGGCATCGCTGTCGCCGTAACGCTTGCTCTCCTTGGCCTGGAATACTATGTTCTCTATCTTCTTTACCTTGGTGGGTGAACCTGACAGTCCGCACTTGGCGGGATCTGCATTGACATCGGCCACGGTCCATGCGGGAACCTCGTAGTTCTTGCGGCCCATCAGCAACTTGGCGTTACGCGGGCGGCAGGGGGCTGCGCTTCCGTTCACGGTCAGTACGCAGGGCAGCGGAGCCTTCACGGTCTCCACGCCTCCGGTTATGACGCGCTTTACGGTCACGGACTTACTGTCCATATCCAGTACTTCCTCAACGTAGGTTATCTGGTTCAGGCCAAGTTTCTCGGCCACCTGAGGACCCACCTGGGCAGTATCACCGTCAATGGCCTGACGTCCACCTATTATTATATCGTACTTGCCTATCTTGCGGATTGCGGTTGACAGGGCATATGATGTTGCAAGGGTATCGGCTCCTGCAAACAGACGGTCGGTCAGAAGATAACCTCCATCGGCACCGCGATAAACGCCCTCCATCACTATCTCTTTTGCTCTCTCAGGACCCATTGTGAGCATTGTCACTGTGCTGCCGGGAAAACGGTCCTTGATGGCAAGGGCCTGCTCCAGGGCATTGAGGTCCTCCGGGTTGAACACTGCCGGAAGTGCGGCACGATTTATGGTGCCATCGGCATTCATGGCGTCCTTACCAACCTGACGGGTATCGGGCACCTGCTTTGCCAAAACAATAATATTGAAGTTATCCATAGAGGCTGCAAAGATACGGATTAACGGCCCGGTGGATGGTTTGTGCTAATCACAAAACGAAGCGTTTTGCACAGTTTTTCTTATTTTGTAAACTGTGCTGAGCGTCAGTCCTCAAGCATGGATTTTTGGTTGCGACGCTCTAGATAATGGAAATCAGAGTCGGTCTTGACCTTTGCTATAGTGGCAATCACGGCGTTGTACAACTCGCTGCCCTCGCGGTAATCACCCGGACAGGCAAAGTTCACACGGCCGCGGTGAACCAGGTTCTCGGCCTGACCACGGCTGTTCTCATTATTAGGTTTGTAGATTGCTATTGAGTGACCGCCTTCGGTCTTTACTATGCGCATGCTGGGGATATCGGTCTCTCCGTCACCCAGATAAATCATGTTCTGGAACGGGACGGGACGGCCTTCATCGGGCATGGAATCGTTTATCTTGGCATTCTCCCAGATGTTGTAGATTCCCTTGTTTATCATGAATATGAACTGGGTCTTGGAGGTAAAATCCACTGCCACTGCGGGCCATACTGCCGCATCGTTTTCATACATGAATGAGCAGGCGTATATCTTCTTGAAGTACTTTGCTATACTCGTACCCTCTATGAGTTCCTTAAGGCCCGATGAGATTATGTAGTGCTCTACGTTTACTCCCATCTCGGCGCCCTTACGGTTTATCAGCTCAAACCACTGCTCCACTCCGGGAAAGAACCCTATTCCGCGACCGAACTCCACGAACTGCTGGCGGCGGATGCTGATACCGTTCTCCTGTGCCTTATCAACCATGAGTTTCATATAGGCCAGTATGGTACTGGACTGCTGTTTCTCGGCCAGTCCGTGCGATGCCTTCCAGAATGACTCCTTATCGGTCAGTCCTATTGCATCCATAAAGTCATACTCCTGCATATATGACGGTGACAATGTTCCGTCAAAATCATACATCAAGGCTACTGTGGGTCTTTCCATACTGTTCTGCTTTAAGGAATACAAAGATAAATATAAACTATGTATTGTGTTACGGAATGAACAGGTATACAATAGGGACGTTTCACCTTGTATCTTACAGACAATCAGTTTGAGTCTTGATATATGGCGAGATTATTTCCTTCCATACTGTCTTTACCTGTGGCTCAGTGGATTTGTTTTGGAAAGACAACACCGTATCAGCTATTTCCTGCACAATATCTTTTGCACCACTAATGTCATTGCCTTCTGCTAATCTGATGAATTGGGGCATAGTGATATTTCTGTTGCATTCTTCAATTGTCATGGCATGTCTGTCACTACGGAACGGATTCTGCAGATTTACGGTGAATGTCACATCGTATGCCGGTGACATATTCCATTTGCCATCGGGTGTCAAGATAAATGAGAAGTTCTTGTCATGGTCATCACATACCCCTGTAAGGTAATTGAACACCACCCTTCGGAACATTTGGTCTATCTGGCCAGCCGGAAGATGCAGCATACGGCAGATCCTGAAGATATCTTCATAAGAATAAACAGGCCCGCACAATGACTGTAGGGTGGCAGTGTGTTGTTTCTGTCCGTTTTTTCTGTCAAATCTTTCTGTCAGAAAATGATTGACTCCCTGAACCGGCAGTAATAGTGATTTCTCCATTGTTATTCCACAACTCTTGGCCATCAGATAATAGTTGTACTCCACTTCGGCAGTCGGCCAGTTATCTGAATCACGGAACTTGAGGATATACTGCGTAAAATTGTCAGGAAGCAGTACCTGTCCAGATCTGACCTCTTTCGTATCCCAATCAATTGCAACAATAGCTTTAGGATGTTGCCCTCCGGCACTCATTCCAACTGACATCAAATCATTTATACGTGTATCCGATGACAATTCAATTGAAACATCCTCTCTGGATTCCTGTATAGCTCTTGCCAATGAATAGAGTTCATCAAGTAGAATGACATCATCAGTAGCATGGCTATATAGTTGCGGTTCAAATTCAAAAGCTCCCATTCCGCGGCTTCCGATGAATGCAAGTTTATCAACAGAACTTATTTCTGACCTGTGCAAATGATTCTTCTCTATCCAGGCAGAGAAGACCTTATTGCCCCAATCATCCGGTAGAGAACCGCTCAGAAATCTTGGCAGGCCATCATATTCTGTGGCTCTACATAAATCTGACAGACCTTTTTGAACAATGTATTTAGAAAGGCTGTATGGACCCAGAGGATCTGGATCCAGTCCTAAATGATGAAAGTCTGGATTAAAAGACACTACTGCACCCAGTTTCCCGAACCTGGGTTTATATCCGCCTCTCCATTCAAGCAGACAGACCTCATGTCCCCACAATCTAACGCTTACTATATTGTTTTTCATTATTTTCTCTTGCTTGCTCTTTGTCTTTGATTACGTATTGAGCGTTTGTCATACAGGCTTTCCGGCATATCAGGGATGACATCAGCAATGTTTTCAAGTAACTGTAAGGCACGCATAAGTGCAATGAATTTGTTAAGTCCAATGGAACCGAACTCTCCACTTTCAAAACGCACCAATGTCATAACAGAAACTCCGCTCTGTTCTGATACTTCCTTTTGGGTAAGATTCAGAGCGATTCTATAATGTTTGAACCTCTTTCCAAGATCAACGGATATGTCACTGTTTGACAATCCGTACAATTCCAGATCCTCAATTGTATTATTCATGGTGCAAATATACAAATATGATTAGTTACAAACAAATATTTATATTAATTTTTCAGATACGATATACTAACGCTACAAAACTGTTGCATTTGAATTTGGATCTCCGGGATATCAGATCTATTAGGCAACTGTCAAGGTATAAGCAGAGAAGAATCTCCGTAACTCAGGAATCTGAATCCATTAGTTAGGGCGTAATCATATATCTTTTTCCAGTCGCCGTTTACAAAGGCCGATACCAGCAGAAGCAGAGTGCTCTGGGGCTGGTGGAAATTGGTGACCATCATCTTGACGATGTGGTATTTGTAACCCGGCGCAATGATAATCTGAGTGCTTGTCTTAAGCACATCCAAATGATGACGGTCCAGGTAATCCAGTATCTGCTGGAGAGCTTGGACCGATGTCATATCGGGCTCCGTCTCATAAGGAGTCCACTGGTTCACATGCATCTCCTCCTCGGTGGCATCGGGATGAGTGCTTAGATAAACGCCGATATAATAAAGGCTCTCAATGGTGCGGACCGATGTAGTGCCAACTGCAATAGTCTCACCGCCATGGGCAATCAGTTTCTCAATAGTGCTACGCTTTACCGCAATGAACTCGGTATGCATCTCATGCCCGCTGATTTCCTCCGATTTCACCGGACGGAAAGTACCCGCACCGACATGCAGAGTCAGCTCCTCCCGGTCAATCCCATGAGCATCCAGATCCTGAAGAACCCGCTCCGTAAAGTGCAGACCCGCAGTAGGAGCAGCAACGCTACCCTTAATCTTGGAATAAACAGTCTGATAAGTAGTCTTATCGCTCTCCTGTGACTCCCTGTTTAAGTAAGGAGGAATAGGAATCTCACCCGCAGCCTCAAGCAACTCAGCCCAACTTACACCACCGTCCCAACAGAAGTCAATCCTGTGACTGGTTCCATGAAGAGCCCCGCGACGGGCCTCAAGAGTTATTGTCTTATCGCCAATCTGAACAGTATTGCGCAGTACAGGAGTATCCTCCTTCCAACGTTTAAGGTTGCCCACCAGGCAATACCAGGAGCACCGCTCAGTCTGAGTAAACATAACCTGATAATCCGACGGATCAGCCGGTTCCAGAAGGAAAATCTCAATCAAAGCCCCGGTAGATTTAGGCCCACCCGTAGCCTCTTTCCTGAAATGAAGCCGAGCCTGAATAACCTTGGTGTTATTGAACACCATCATAGCCCCCGCCGGCAGATACTCAGGAAGATTACGGAAAACATCCTCACTAACCTCCCCATGCCTGTACACCAACAGCTTGGAACTGTCCCTCTCAGCCAAAGGAAACTTAGCAATACGCTCATCCGGCAACGGATAATTAAACTCGCTAATCTTAATATGTTTTACCGCATCTTCCATATTCGGGCCACAAAGATAGCAAATTATGATGAAGCTTCATTTTGCAGAAGCCAAACCTTCAGTTTTGGGAGCGTTAGTGGAGAGGCGTTGGGAGGGGCCCACGGAGGATCCCGTTAAGAACGGCGCATGTATGACGAACGTTAGGCCCCGAAGGGGACTATAAGGAGGAGTTCGACGTTTAGGGTCCGGAGGGGTCCCGAGTAGACTCGGAACGTCGTCTCCCAAAACTGAGGGTTTGGCGGAGTGTAGTTTTGACGTCAATACCCCCAAAAAATAATCCGGAATGCGTTCCCCAGTTAGTCCGCCACAGCCAGAGTAAAAACACTAACTTTAATGTCAGGTATTGTGTTCTCTATAACATCAATAAGAGAGCAAAGCGTAGCACCGGTGGTAATGACATCATCGACGATGAGAATATGTTTTCCCTGCAGTGCCGCGATATCGGACACCTGAAACAGGTTCTGAGCATTGTTCCAACGCTGGTATTTGCCCAAACCCGCCTGCTTTGAATGAGCCTTGACACACTTCACCGCATTACTGACAATGGGAAGACCAGTAGCCTTGCGAATACCCTTTGCAATGAACGAGCACTGGTTATACCCGCGCCTAATCTCCTTCCAATAAGTGATAGGCATAGGGACTATGCAGTCAATCCCCTCAAAGAATCCCTTGGAAAGAAGTTCCTGAGCCCCAATCCGAGCCAGCCACACCCCCACCTTAGGATGCCGCCAATACTTAAGATGAAACAGGATATTCCGATAATCACTCTCCTTGCTGTAATGAAGCACCGAAGCCGCCCGGACCAGACTCTTCTCAGTAAGCAGCAACTTCTCAGTAGTATTAAGAATCTCCGCACGGTATTCCAACCGCGGCATACCCAGAAAACAAGTTACGCAAAGCTGCTCCTCGGAAGGATCGAGCCTGTGCCCGCAAACCTTGCAGTAATGCGGAAAGACAAACTCAAACAGCTTACGTACAAGTCCCGGGCGCCTGACCCCCCCGACTCCATAATCAATCATCAAAGGAGTCCTGCAGATCCAGAACCTTGCGCACCAAAGCCGGCTCATACCCGCGGGAGCAGACGGATTTCATGGTTTTCATCCTGCGCTCATAATCTGTAGCGCCCTTCGTGAGACGTAAACGGGACTTCACCACCTCGCGCAAAGCCGACATATACTCATCCTCATCAATGCCGGCCATAGCCTCATCGGCCACAGCCCCGGGAATACGTTTCTGCCACAGAGCCTGGGCAATCTTGACCCGCCCCCACTTTGCAAAACGCACCTTGTCATGCACCAGAGCCCGCGCATATCGGCCCTCATCGACATAACCCTCCTTTACAAGATGTTTAAGGATACTCTCAATGTCCGGTTTCTCGGCGCCATGCCGTTCCAGCATAGCCCTAACCTCCGAGCAGCAGTGCTCCGCCCCCGAGCAGTACCGCTCGGCCAGTGTCTTTCCTTCAGATTCAGTCATAGTATAGCTTTTATCATGCGCAGTTTCCCGAAAATGTCACTGCGCAGTTCAACATTATGATAGCCCCACTGCTCCAGCATAGCCTTCAGGGCCGATGCCTCCAGCGGGTTGATTTCAAAATAAAGTGCGCCTCCCGATACTAGAGCCTTCTTTCCGTACTCTGCGATAGCACGGTAAAACAGAAGCGGATCAGAGTCCGGTACAAAAAGGGCAGTATGAGGTTCATGTTCCAGAACCGTATCCTCCATCTGAGCCTTCTCGGATTCCAAAACATAGGGAGGATTACTGACAATCACATTGAACCTGCAATCAGGTTCAGCATTGAGGATATCCACTTTGCGAAACTCAACCTCTGTGCCGTTAAGAGTGTTATTCCCGCGAGCCACCTCAAGAGCGCCGTCGCTGATATCCCAGCCATGAACCATCCAACCCGGATGTCTGTGAGCCAGACTTATGGCAATGCATCCGCTGCCGGTACCCACATCCAGAAGAGAACCGCCGGGAGCCGCATCCTGAGCCACCCACTCCACAAGCCCGGCAGTCTCCGGGCGAGGTATCAGCACGCGACTGTCAACCTTGAAAGTAAGTCCGCAGAACGGGGTGGAACCAATCACATACTGCAAAGGCTCACCCTTAGCCAAACGCGCCAAAGCCTCGTCCAGTTTTACAGTATCTATGGAAACTTTCTCTTTGGTATAAAACGAGACGGCACTGATGCCCAGATATTCCAGACACAGTGCCTTCTTTATGGATTCAAGCTCTGCCGCAGCATACCGGCCACCCAAAGCACCTTCTATGCGCTGCAGAATCTCTTTCATAAGGTTATGCTATTTCCAACGCCACCTTCATCATGTTGGTGAAGCTGCTTCGGCGCTCCTCGGTCGAAGCATACTTGCGGTGAACCAGCTGGTCCGATATGGTGCAGATGGTAAGCGCCTTCTTGCCTGCTGCAGCGGCATTGATGTAAAGTCCGGCAGCTTCCATCTCGACAGCCTTCACACCGAACTTACCCCACTCCATCTGCCTGTCTGATTCGTCGTAGAACACATCGGCACTGTAGATATTGCCCACCTGGAACGGAAAACCATTCTCGCGGGCCACCTGAGCAGCTTTTTCAAGCAGTTCAAAGCTTGCTATCGGAGCGAACTTGGCGGGGAAACCGTACTGGTGACCGTAATCAGAGTCCGTGCAGGCAGCCTGCGCAAAGAGCATATCGCCTATCTGCATATCGGGACTCAATGCACCGGCTGTTCCAACCCTTATGATGTTCTCAACATCAAAGAAGTTGAACAGCTCATAGGAGTAGATTCCGATTGAAGGAATACCCATTCCGTGACCCATAACCGATACTCGCTTGCCGTTGTAGTAACCGGTATATCCCAGCATTCCGCGGACTTCGTTGAAAAGCACCGGATCAGTCAGGTACTTCTCGGCAATGAACTTGGCGCGGAGCGGATCGCCGCACATGATAACAGTCTTGGCTACATCATCATACTGCGCTGCAATATGAGCCGTGGGGGTATCTTCTCTACTCATAAGCTTATAATTTTTCCTCGAGTGCCGGTGAAACCAGGCAACCCTCTATGAAATCAGTCTTCTTTACTTTGTGCTGTGCCGGTGCTACGTACACCTTATGGCCCTCAACACTTATACGTCCTTCCGAGAACCACTGCAGGGCCTGCGGAAAAATGCGGTGCTCCATACGGTGAATCTGCGCCTCCAACTCATCAACGGTTCCGTTTACCGGAACGCCCGCCTGAATTATCACTGGACCCGCATCCAACTCCGGAGTAACCAGATGAACCGAGCAACCCGTAATCCTCACACCATGCTCGTATGCATCGGCAATAGCCGTAGCACCCTTAAAGCTCGGCAGTAGTGCCGGATGCAGATTCAGTATCCTTCCCTCAAAAGCATTCACGAACACCTCACTCAGAATCCTCATCCAACCAGCCAAAGCAATAGTGTCAACATCATACTTCTTAAGGGCCTCAACCACCAGAGCATCATACTCAGCCCGATTTCGATGTCCCTTAGAAGGAATAATCTCAACAGGTACTCCCAACTTGCGCGCACGCTCAATAACGCCAGCATCCTCCCTGTTGGTAAGCACCACCTTAACATCCGCATCTAAACGGTTCGAGCGCACAGACTCAATAATAGCCTGTGCGTTCGTTCCGTTAGCCGATGCTAATATAGCTAATTTTATCATTACATCATGCCATCCATGCCGCCCATTCCGGGATTCATGGCGGGCATAGGCTTATCCTCTTTCTTCTCTACGATTACGCACTCGGTAGTCAGGAACATACCTGCAATTGAAGCGGCGTTCTCAAGAGCAACGCGTGCAACCTTGGCGGGATCAACCACACCGGCCTTCATCAGGTCCTCGTAGCGGTCGTAACGGGCGTTGTAACCAAAGTCACCCTTGCCCTCAAGTACCTTCTGAACTACAACCGAACCCTCCTTACCTGCGTTGAACACAATCTGACGCAGAGGCTCCTCGATAGCGCGACGGATAATCTGGATACCGGTCTGCTCATCGGCATTCTCACCTTTCAGCTTGTCAAGGGCGCTGATGGCGCGGATGTAAGCAACACCGCCACCGGCTACGATACCCTCCTCAATAGCTGCACGAGTAGCGCACAGAGCATCATCGACACGGTCCTTCTTCTCCTTCATCTCGGTCTCAGAGGGAGCACCTACCTTGATCACTGCAACACCGCCTGACAGTTTGGCAAGACGCTCCTGGAGCTTCTCCTTGTCATAGTCACTTGTGGTGGTCTTGATCTGGGCCTTGATCTGGGCTACGCGGTCAGCGATCTTGGCCTTCTCACCCTTACCGTTAACGATAGTGGTGTTGTCCTTGGTGATGGTGATCTTCTCGGCTGTGCCAAGCATATCCATTGTAGCCTGCTCCAGCTTTACGCCACGCTCCTCGCTGATTACGAATCCACCGGTCAGAACGGCGATATCCTCAAGCATCTCCTTGCGGCGGTCACCGAATCCGGGTGCCTTGACGGCGCAGATCTTAAGACCTGAACGCAGACGGTTTACCACCAGAGTGGTCAGAGCCTCAGAGTCAACATCCTCGGCAATGATCAGCAGAGGACGGCCCGACTGTACGGCGGGCTCCAGGATAGGAAGCAGGTCCTTCAGGTTTGATATCTTCTTGTCATGGATAAGAATCAGAGGATTCTCCATAACGCAGTTCATCTTCTCGGTATCGGTTACGAAGTATGATGACAGGTAACCGCGGTCAAACTGCATACCCTCGACAACGTCGATGTATGTATCACGGCCCTTGGCCTCCTCGATGGTGATTACACCGTCCTTTGAAACCTTCTGCATAGCCTCGGCAATGTGCTTACCGATCTCGGCATCGTTGTTTGCAGAGATAGTGGCAACCTGCTCAATCTTGTCAAAGTTGTCACCTACGGCCTTTGACTGCTTCTTGATATTCTCAACGACTGCTGCAACGGCCTTGTCGATACCGCGCTTCAGGTCCATGGGGTTGGCACCTGCGGTAACGTTCTTAAGACCAACGTTTACGATGCTCTGAGCCAGAACGGTTGCGGTAGTAGTACCGTCACCTGCATCCTCACCGGTCTTTGAGGCCACTGATTTTACCAGCTGTGCGCCGGTGTTCTTGAATGAATCGGCCAGCTCAATCTCCTTGGCTACGGTAACGCCGTCCTTGGTGATCTGGGGAGCACCGAACTTCTTCTCTATGATAACATTGCGGCCCTTAGGTCCAAGTGTAACCTTGACTGCATTTGCAAGCTCATCAACACCCTGACGCATCAGGTCACGGGCATCGGTATTGAAACGTATCTCTTTTGCTGCCATAATAGTATCTCCTTATTATTTGCCAACCACAGCCAGAACATCGCTCTGGCGCATAATCAGATATTTCTCTCCATCAATTTCAAGCTCTGTGCCTGAATACTTGCCGTAAAGCACCTGGTCACCTTTCTTGAGGACCATCTCCTCGTCCTTTGTGCCGTTACCTACTGCAATTACTTCACCCTTAAGAGGTTTCTCCTTTGCTGTGTCGGGAATGATGATACCGCCCACGGTCTTCTCCTCGGCTGCTGCCGGGAGTATCAGAACGCGGTCTGCCAATGGTTTAATGTTCATATTCTTATAGTTTTAGTTATTTGTTTGCTTCTCAAAAGCCCCTAATCGGGCAACTGGCATAGTGCCAAAAATATGCCAAACCGCCTGACGGGCCCAATGTGTCACCCGTTATGACAGTTTGGCATAATATAGGTTATGTCATCTGACATTCTCAGAGAGGAAATGCGTCAGCGCATCGGCTGTCATATCCCGCTGGAACGAACCCTTATGGAATACCGATATGATTCCGGTCTCCTCCGATACCACCACGGCAACGGCATTGGTCTTCTCGGCAATACCCATAGCGGAACGGTGACGCAGGCCGAAAGACTTGGGCAGATCCTCGGACTGCGAGATAGGCAGAATGCAGGCTGCCGATTCAATGCGGTCGCCCACAATGATCATTGCTCCGTCATGCAGAGGGCTGTTCTTGAAGAAGATATTCTCAATAAGGAACTGGTTGACATTGGCATTTACCGCCTCACCGGTAGCTATCACATCGTGCAGCTCATCGGTCTCACCTATAACTATAAGAGCGCCCTCCTTGTTGTGGCTCATGCTCTCGCAGGCCTTGACCAGGGGATCCCACTTTGTCATATCCTGGCCGTTGTGACGGCGGACTAGCCAGTGGAACAGTTTGCGGGTACGTGTCGAGGTTCCGATATCGCGGAAGAAATGACGTATGTCATCGGCAAACAGCACGATCAGGGCTATCACGCCCACATCGACCAATTTGTTCATCACGGCTCCCAACAGCTGCATCTTGAGGACCTGTGAAACCACAATCCAAACCAGGATGAACACCAGGATTCCAATGAACATGTTGAGCGAACCGGTCCTCTTCATCAGCTTGTACAGATAGAAAAGGAGCAGCGATACGCAAAGGACGTCAATTATGTCCTTTATACCGAATGAAACAAAGTAATCAATCATATCTTTATCCGTTTGCTTTTAATGCTTGCATAATCCTCACGGTGTGGGCTGCTTCGGCCACATCGTGTACCCGGATCCAGTCGGCACCCTGCTCTATGGCCACCGTGTTCATCACTATGGTTGCCGGCAGAGCCTCATCGGGAGTTATCTTAAGGAGTTTCCACGCCATCGATTTGCGCGAGAGGGCTGATAATACCGGCAGTCCGAATTCACACAGCCTGCGCTGATTGGCCAGCACGGTGTAGTTCTGCTCAACGGTCTTTCCGAATCCGTATCCCGGATCAAGAATCACCTGGCGCTTAACATCCACCCCGGCCTTTTCCATCACCTGCAGCCTCTGCGTAAAGAATGACATCATCTCTCCTACAGGATTCTCCTTTATGGTTTCCGACCACATTAGCACATATTGTACGCCTGAGTCAGCCACCACTTTGTACATCTCGTCATTACCCCCGTAAACATCGTTTATGATATCCACCTTCCACTCACGCACGCAACGTTCCGCAATCTGCGGACGGTAGGTATCAACCGAGAGCGTAACATCAGGGAACTCAGCCCTTATCGCATCAAGTCCCCACTCCAGCCGTTCCATCTCCTCCTCGGCCGATGCCTGAACGGCACCCGGACGGGTTGAGCAGCCGCCCACGTCTATGGCATCAGCACCATTGGAAATCATAAAGCGGACACGCTCCACGAGTGTGGCCTTGTCCTGAACACGTGACCCGCCCCAGAAGGAGTCCGGTGTCACGTTTATGATTCCCATGATTTTGGTCATATCACTTCTTCTCAGCGTCCAGGAAAGCCTGCACCTGCTCGGCAATCTTGGTCATACCGGCAGCAGTGGGGTGATTCATGCGCTTCTCAATGCCCTCGACAGCAATTACGGGAACATTATAGTGCTTGCATATCTCCCTCATTGACTCACCCAGGTTCTCACTCATTCCGTCATTGAGGAGTGAATATATCTTCATCTTGGGATAGAGTTTCTTAAGGTTGTCAAGCAGGTATGCAAATGCCGGACGGTAGAAATAGAGGTCCTCCTTGGTCCAGCCTGAATATTTGTAGTCACCGAAAGGCTCATGTGTCCAGTCGTCATTGGTACCGCCGAATATGAACAGGATGTCGGGAGCGCCGATGCAGTTCAGACGTGTCACGAAAGCACGGTCTGAATAGTCATCGTGGTTGTAACCGCGGCAGCAGACTGTACTGCCTGACCATGAGTCGTTCTTTTCAAGAACCCATCCGTTCTTCTCTATTACCTGAGCCCACCACTGCTGGCTCTGCTCGGTAACGCCGCAGAACTGGTTGGGATAGAATGTGTCATAATACTTGGGCATGGAACCTGTAAAAGTCGAATAGGAATCTCCCATAACCGAGACCTTCAACTGTGCGGAAATCATGCCGCAAACAAGAACACTGACAAAAAGAAGTGCTAGTTTCTTCATAATTATAAATTGGTTATTGTTTTAGTTAATCCTATGCTGTTGGAACCCTTGATAAGAATGGTTTTACCGGTTACCTTCTCACCCTCAAGAGCCTTCTTCACCTCATCCACATCGGCAAACAGACGGAATCCGCTGTCCCCTGCAACCGCCTTGAACTCGCTGCCCACCAGCCATACGCAGTCAAAGCCCTTTTCCCGGAGCATACCCACAATACGTCTGTGTTCATCGGCCGATACGTCTCCAAGTTCACGCATATCGCCCAGGATAAGCATCTTGTCCTGTGCCTTCATCATACTGAAGTTCTCAATTGCGGCGGCCATGCTGGTGGGGTTGGCGTTATATGCATCAACCACCAGACGGTTGCGGCCAGTCTCGATAAGTTGTGAGCGGTTGTTCTGGGGCTGATATCCTGCGACAGCCTCCGATGCCTTCTCCTCAGACACCCCGAAGTGCAGTCCTATGGTGATTGCGGCAAGCGCATTGTCAACATTGTAAGCACCTATCAGACTGGTCTGAACCGTGTGCCAGTTCCCTTTGTGGCTGCGCCAGCGGAACCTGACAAAGGGATTGCACTCCAGGACCTCTCCCTCGACCAGAAGTCCGTCCTGACCGGGCTTTCCGTATTCAATAAGAGGCAGTCCTGCGCACATCTGCTGCAGATGTTCATTGTCGCGGTTCACGAATGCCGTGCCGTTGTGCTCGCGAAGCCAGTCATAAAGCTCGCCTTTGGTGCGCTTTACGCCCTCAAAGGATCCGAATCCCAGAAGATGCGCCTTACCCACATTGGTTATCAGTCCGAAATCGGGCTGGCTCACCTCAACCAGTTCCTTTATGTCGCCGGGATGGCTAGCGCCCATCTCAACTATGGCATACTCATGCCCGGCCTTGAGTCCCAGCACGGTAAGCGGTACGCCTATTGAATTGTTCAGATTACCCTGCGTGCAGAGCACCTTATATGTAGTACTCATTACCGCATTGGTAAGTTCTTTGGTAGTGGTCTTTCCGTTTGTTCCGGTAATTCCTATCACCGGGGTACCCAGAGTGCGCCTATGCAAAGCCGCAACCTGCTGAAGGGTTGACAGCACATTGTCCACCAGGATCATCCTTGAATCAGCAGGATCATAAAGGTCCGCATTGTCCATTACGGCATAGGGGCAACCCTGCTCCAAAGCACCGCGCACGAACTCGTTTCCGTCAAAACGCTCCCCCTTAAGGGCAAAGAACATGAGTCCGGGACCGCACTTGCGGCTGTCGGTGGTAACGCCCGTGCACTTTTCAAGTAAGCCGTATATATCCTCTACCTTCATATTACCGCAAAAATAACAATTAAAATGCCATTTTTATCCTCAAAACGGGGCTGATTTAGTTCCCAAGACTCACAAAAAGCCGCAAAAAGTGCATTATAAGCACATTTTTTCGTGTTTTTTTTGCTGCTTTAACAAATGTTCCCTATTTTTGGCCCAAATAAAATGGACGACAAAGCATTTTAAGGACATTTTTTCATTAAAAAAAGGCTATAAATCATTTAATCTTAATTACAATCATTATGAAGAAAGTTTTATTCGCAATCGCAGCTCTCGCTCTTTGCATGACTGCAAACGCCAAGTATTGGTTCAGCGGTTCAATCGGTTTTGACAATATGTCACTCTACACCACTACCGACAAGGCTAAGACTCTTGATTTCTCACCTTCATTCGGTATGGCTCTTGAGAACAATATCGAGGTTGGTATCGGTCTCGGAATTGTAGATAACCACTATTACAGAGCTGACCAGTCAGTTCAGCAGGCATTCTCATTCAAGTTTGCTCCCTTCATCAGATGGACATTCATTGAGGATGGCAACTTTGACATGTTCGTTCAGGGCGGTTTCGCTTATAAGGTAACATCACCCAGCGGCTTCAACTTCTGGGAGCTTGGCCTGAATGTATCACCCGGTGTTCGCTACCACTTCTCAGACAGTTGGTCAATCCAGGCTCTGTGCAGAGGTTTCGAGTTCTCACACATGAGCGAGCCTGAGATAGCAGGTTATCCCGCAGAGCTCTACAAGAACAAGCTGGGTCTGAACATCAACACCGCTATGGAGTTCGGTCTCGTATACGAGTTCTAATCTGAATCCCAAAATAAAAACAGCCGGCCAAATGGTCGGCTGTTTTTATTTTGGTACGGGCGATAGGACTCGAACCTACACATCTGAGATACTAGATCCTAAGTCTAGCGCGTCTACCAATTCCGCCACGCCCGCAAAAAAGCGCGTCCCAATTCTGGAACGCGCTGCAAAAGTAACTCTTTTTACGATAATAGCAAAAGCGTCATTTTATTTCAATGACGTTCTCCATGCGGAGCATCATGGACGGATTACGCATCTCACGCATCCTGTAAAGAGCCGGGAACATGTCGATGAGTGAAGGCTGGTTCTCCACGCTTGTGGTCAGGTTCTCCTCAGAATCATCAGATCCGCCGCCTGACAGCATCTGGAACAGTGAAACCTCCTTTACGACCGGATAGCGGCTGATGCGGTAATCATTCTTGCTCAGTCCAACCTTCTCGGCTGCATAGTCAATGGCATCCTGCAGACCGCCCTTTTTGTCGGCCAGACCAATGTTCAGGGCATCGGCACCGGCCCATACACGACCCTGCCCTATGGCGTCAACGCTGTCCTTGGACATGCCACGTCCGTTTGATACCAGACTGGTAAAGTCATCGTATATCTTCTCTATCTGCTTCTGTACATACTCGACCTCATCGTCGGTGAGTTTGCGCATGCCGGACATCATGTCGGTGTGTGATGAAGTACCTACGGTCTCAATGTTCACCTTGAGGTTCTTGCGGATGGCATTGCCAACGCTGGGAACAAGGCCGAACACACCAATTGAACCGGTAATGGTATTGTTGTCGGTAAAGATATAGTCCGATTCGGCCGAAATCCAGTAACCGCCCGATGCGGCATAGTTGCCGTAACTGGAGATAACCGGCTTCTCGGCACGTAGCAGCTGCAACTCATGACGGATGGCCTCGGCTGCCTGTGCGCTTCCGCCCGGTGAGTTTACGCGGAACACGACTGCCTTTACCTTCTTGTCCTCGCGGACCTTGCGCAGGGTGTTGGCCAGTTTTGAACCTACTATGTCGGCATCCGATCCGCTGTTTACGATCTCGCCGTCAGCATAAACCACGGCAATCTTGTTCTTGCGGCTGCCCTTTTTGAGTTTTGAAGCATACTTGTTGATCTTTACGAAACCAACCTCCTGGATCTTCTTGACACCGTTCTGCTCGCAAAGATACTTGTCAACCTCATCCTTGTACCAGGTCTCATCGATCAGGCCCTTCTCCTTGAACTCACTGGCATGAACTATCTCCAGGCTCTCAATCCACTCATTGAACTGCTCCTGGGTGAATCCGCGTGAAGCGGCGATCTCGCTTGACATGGAGTTCCAGATTGAATTCAGGAGCACCTCGTTCTGGAGACGGTTCTCAGGGCTGGCACTGCTGCGGGTGTACATCTCACCGGCTGCCTTGTACTTTCCGTGACGTATCAGTTGTACATCGACGCCCAGTGCATCGAACAGGTCCTTGAGGAATATCATCTGGCTGCCTACGCCTGTAATCATGCTCTCCGATGCCGGATCAAGTATGATCTTGTCGGCCACCGATGCCAGATAGTATGAGCCGTTGCCCAGGTTCTCGCAATAGGCCACAATGGGCTTGCCCGATTTCCTGAAACGCTCCAGAGCGGCACGGATCTCCTCCAGCTGTGCGGTTCCGGCCGATACGTTCTCGGGGGTCATGTATATCATACCGATGTTCTTGTCCTCGGCGGCTGCATCTATGGCCTGCACGTAAGTGAGCAGAGTAACGGAATTGGGAGTTCCCTGCACCAGTGACATGATGTCAAACTGTGAACCTCCTGTATTTCGCTCAGCAATAGGATTCTTGAAATCAATCTTCAGAACTTTAGCCTTGGCGGCAAATGCCATAAGCGGCAGCATGGCCACAATGGCAACTACAAACAATCTTGTTCTTTTCATATATAAATCAGTTAACCAATTTGTCATTTATGAATCTGCAGGCGCTCTCAATATAGGTGTCAACTCCGGCCTGGATGTCCTCATCCTTCATATCGACCCTGATATCGGGTGCAACGCCGAACTCCACGTGATTCCTATCGGCATCAAACGACGGGGCCGATGAGAGTCTTACAACCCATCCGTTGGGAAGTTCCGATGACATGGGCATTCCTCCTCCACCGCCTGTGGTGTCACCCATGAGAGTCACGTTGTCCAGCGCCTTCATGGCACAGGCAAAGTCATTGGCACTGCTGAAACAGCCGCGGTTGATAAGCACCACCACCGGTTTGATCCATCTCAGATCCGTCTCGGCCGGGCTCAGTTCATTCCTGTAGAGTTTTGAGAAATCATTGTGTCCGGGGCCGGTCTTGTAGCAGCAGTAACCCACCGTGACCTTCTTCTCGGTAAAATGCGATGCCAGGAATTCCGATGCCAGCAGACTGCCGCCGCCGTTGTCTCGAATGTCTATGATCAGGCCGTTGCAGAGAGCCATATTACTCAACATGACATTAATTCTGCCGCTCGACATGGAGTTCTCGAAACTCTCGACCACCAGGTAGCCTATATTGTTGTCAAGTATGCGGTAAAAATAGCCGTTGCCGGCTATTATGTAGTCGGTTCCCAGGTACTTTGTCTGCAGATCCTTTGAGAAATTGGCCGCATAGTCATATTTCCAGCTCCAGTTACGGCCGTAGTCATATACGCTCGTAAGGTTCACATGACCGTCACGCAGCTCGCCTATCATACTGCAGAGCACCTCAAAAAGCGACCTGTCTGACATATCGTCCGATATGCTCTTGGCGTATTTGGCCTTGACTTCATCCCAGTCTACGCCCAACTCTTCTTTCTTGAGGTCAAAGAAGCAGTAATGCTCATCCATTATGGTCCACAGGGCCATATAGTTTCCCTTGGGAGTGTTGGCGTATTCCCTGTCAGGATTCTCGCCGGTCCATGTACAACCGGTGGGCAGCAGCATCAGCACCAATGCCGCCGTCAGCACAAACCTGTTTTTGAGATTCCTGTTCATCATTTCCACTCCTTTGTCTCGAATTTCATACAGCAACCCAGGGTAAACATTCCGCTGCCTATGCTGCGCGTATGGCCTCCAAGTCTGTTTCCGATGTAGTCAAACGTATAACCCACTCTGATGCGGCTGGCTCGGCACGGCAGTACCAGGGCGACCTGCTGGGTGAGCGCCCTGTTGTTGAACGGAGTCACAAAATGAAGGGCCTTTCCGTACTCTCCGTATTTGTACATGTAGTAGTACGGCATGTCATAATCCGGAGCGAAACCTACTCCTGCAATCGGCAGATAAAGCGTAGCCTGCAATGCCATATCGTACCGGAATATATTGAAACGGAAAGTGTTGTCTACGCACAATCCGGCTGCCAGATGACCGGCACCGTTGGCCATGTTATTGGTGTTCTGTCCGTTGTACAGAACTACCAGATCCATCATCGCCGCCGGACCGATAAGCAGGTCACAGGCATCGCTCTTGACGGCCGGCCAGAGAAAAGCCATGCTTTCGCTTATGCCCACCTCCAGCGTGTTGCCGCCTTTAAGATGGTTCTTAAGGGAACTGAACAGGACCGATGTGTATGACCGTCCGTAACTGAACAGTTTATCCGGATTGTAACCCTTCCAGCTGTCACCCTCCAGGCCTACAGCCCATCCGTTGTAACGTGATTCCGACAGATATGTGTCACGGGCAAAGGTGGTTCCGCCTGCCAGTGAGAATGTACTGACGGTCTCTTTGTACCCGGGCAGTCCCCAAGCCTTCCGCTGGGCGTGAGCCTGCAGAGGGAATACTGCCAGAAGTACTGCTATAAGTACCGATGACAGACAATCAGAACAGCGACAGCTGTCCGTCATCCACCTTTTCATTATCATTGTCCGCCTGAGCGGAATTGTCATTATCATCAGGATCCGTCTCCGGAATCTCAGGCTCAGGTTCCGGCTCCGGCATGCGCAGCGGTACAAGTTCCTCGACATCCTTCACGTTGAATGCGGTAACCCTGCGTCCGCGCGCCTTGACACCCTTGATACCCACAAAACTCTCGGCATCAATCTCCATGGGCTCACGGAAACTGTCGGCGCCGCCCAATGTAACCAATAGACGCGGATAAACCGTATCTGTTAACAGAACCAGACGATTATCTTTCTCCTCGCCCAGTATATTGATACGTTTGGCCGACGGATCCAGATTGAACCTCTTCAGATAGAGGAATCCCTTCTGTGATGCATCGAACAGCACAGCGGTCCATACCTTACCCTGATTGTATTTTTCTATACGTAGTATGCCCTCATCAAAGTGGCAGTTGGCATCGGGCGCAGTCGTGTAGTACTCTCCGTTGGTGTTGATCACCAGTAACAGGTCATCGCTGTCAAACTCACCCAGGAAATCGCCGTGTCCGTCAAAGTCCAGACGCAGTATGTCCTTGTCGAACCAGACCTTGCGGCCACCCAACGTAGATGAGCCCAAAGCCTTAAGGCCGATGCTCTTGACCTCGTTTCGGGTAAGCAGGTTACCCATGGACTGACGGCCCTTGATCATAAGCTCGCTGAAGTCCTTGTCAAATACCGGTTTCTTGAGTTTTGGATTGGGCTTGAGCGTAATCTTGATAACCTCGGCCTCACCGTTATGGTTGGCGCTGAAGTACATTATCTTGGAGCCGGCCTTACCCTGGGTCAGATCATACTCCTTGTCGCGTGTCAGACCTGTAGCGGCAAACCTCTTCATGAAGTAAGCACCGTTACGGCCGTCGCGGTAGACCACATTATATATGGTACGCTTGTCGTTCTTCTTGAACACGTCAAGATAGAGCACGTTCTGGCCCACAAAGAGCTTGTCGGCCACCTTCACGACCTTATACTTGCCATCCTTGTAGAACAGGATTATGTCATCCAGGTCAGAGCAGTTGCAGACGAACTCATCCTTCTTGAGTTCCATGCCTATGAATCCGTCGGCACGGTTTATGTAGAGCTTCTGGTTGGCCTCGACCACCTTCGTAGCCACGATGGTGTCAAAGTTCTTGATCTCGGTCTTGCGCTCGTACTGTGCACCGTACTTGTCCTTGAGCATGTTGAACCAGCGGATTGTGACTGCAACCATATTGCTCAGGTCCTTGTCGATGCGGGCTATATCGGCCTTCATCTTGGCGATAGCCTCCTCGGCCTTATCCTTGTTGAATTTGAGGATTCGGGCCATCTTAATCTCCATCAGTTTCAGGATATCCTCCTTGGTCACCTCGCGGATCATCTGCGGGTAGTAAGGAGTCAGGCGGTCATCGATATGCTCGCACGCGGCGTCCATCGTCGGGGCCTCTTCAAATTCACGGTCCTTATAGATACGCTCCTCGATGAAGATCTTCTCAAGTGAAGCAAAGTGCAGCTGCTCCATGATCTCGCCGCGCTCAATCTCCAGTTCGCGACGAAGCAGCTCCTTGGTGTTGTCGACCGATTTGCGCAGCACGTCACTTACGGTAAGGAAGTGAGGCTTGTTCTCATCGATCACGCAGCAGTTGGGCGATATGCTCACCTCGCAGTTGGTGAATGCATAAAGTGCGTCTATTGTCTTGTCCGATGACACACCGGGTGCCAGCGAAATGCGTATCTCAACCTTGTCGGCCGTAAGGTTCTCGACCTTGCGGATCTTTATCTTGCCCTTCTCACCCGCCTTGACGATTGACTCACACAGCGTCATCACGTTCTCGCCGAACGGAATCTCGTTTATGACAAGAGTCTTGTTGTCTGCTTCTTTCGTAATCTTGGCACGTATGCGTACCATGCCGCCGCGCTCGCCGTCATTGTAACGGGACACGTCTATGGCACCGCCGGTCTGGAAGTCCGGATAGAGATGGAACTCCTCCTTTCTCAGATATGAAACGGCCGCGTCACAAAGCTCGTTGAAATTGTGCGGAAGTATCTTGCAGGACAATCCTACGGCGATACCCTCGGCTCCCTGAGCCAGCAGCAGCGGGAACTTTACAGGCAGCGTGACCGGCTCCTTATTGCGGCCGTCATACGATGCCTTCCATTCGGTAGTCTTGGGATTGAAGAGAGTTTCAAGAGCGAATTTTGACAGACGTGCCTCTATGTAACGGGGTGCGGCAGCACGGTGTCCTGTAAGGATATTTCCCCAGTTACCCTGACACTCTATGAGCAGGTCCTTCTGTCCCATCTGGACCAGCGCGTCACCTATCGAAGCATCTCCGTGAGGGTGGAACTGCATGGTATGGCCCACAATGTTGGCCACCTTATTGAAACGGCCGTCATCCAGACGTTTCATGGAGTGAAGGATACGTCTCTGAACCGGTTTCAGGCCATCCACGAAATGAGGTACGGCACGCTCCAGGATAACGTATGATGCATAGTCCAGGAACCAGCCCTGGTACATACCCGAAAGCTGGTGGCGTATCATTCCGTTGTCATCCGTCACCGGATGGTACGATGAATGGCCCGCTTCCTGTCCGTCATCCGTTCCTGCGCTTTCCTGTTCGCGGAGTTCCTCGTCCAATTCCTCTGTCTCGTCGCTCATTTTCATAAAAAACTTTGGACGCGAAATTACTGCTTTTCAATGACAATTCCCAATTCCGCGGGCCCAACTTGCCCCATTTCGGCCGTCAACTTTTCAACAATTTTCAATATTTATGCCGGCTTCATCCAAATAGCTCATTATTACCTTTTTTAAGATAACCTATTCCCCTTTTATTAAATAAAAGAGTACCTTTGCGAAAATTTTCGGAAAAAAGGCTGATTATGGCACAAGAAGACGTTTTCAAAAAGATTGTAGCGCATTGTAAAGAGTACGGATTCGTATTCCCTTCAAGTGAGATTTACGATGGCCTGGGAGCTGTTTATGACTACGGACAGCTGGGCGTTGAGATGAAGAACAACATCAAGACCTACTGGTGGCAGAGCATGGTCCTGCTGCATGACAACATTGTAGGTATTGACTCCGCAATTTTCATGCACCCCACTATCTGGAAGGCATCAGGTCATGTCGATGCATTCAACGACCCCCTGATTGACAACCGCGACTCCAAGAAGCGTTACCGTGCCGACGTCCTGATTGAGGACCAGATCGCCAAGTATGACGAGAAGATAGAGAAGGAGGTCGCCAAGGCCGCCAAGCGTTTCGGTGACTCATTCGATGAGGCCAAGTACCGCGCCACCAGCAACAACGTACTGGAGCACGTCGCCAAGCGCGATGCCCTGCACGAGCGTTACAAAAAGGCCATGAATGACGGTGACCTGAATGAACTCAAGCAGATTATCCTGGACGAGGGTATTGTATGCCCCATAAGCGGAACCCGCAACTGGACCGATGTACGCCAGTTCAACCTCATGTTCCAGACCGAGATGGGATCTACCGCCGACGGTGCAATGAAGATCTACCTGCGTCCCGAGACCGCTCAGGGTATATTCGTAAACTACCTGAACGTTCAGAAGACCGGCCGCATGAAGATTCCTTTCGGTATCGCACAGATAGGTAAGGCTTTCCGTAACGAGATAGTTGCCCGCCAGTTCATATTCCGCATGCGTGAGTTCGAGCAGATGGAGATGCAGTTCTTCATCAAGCCCGGCACCGAGCTTGACTGGTTCGCCAAGTGGAAGGAGACCCGCATGAAATGGCACCAGGCCCTGGGTTTCGGCGCAGACCACTACCGTTTCCACGACCACGACAAGCTGGCCCACTACGCAAACGCAGCTACCGACATCGAGTTCCTGATGCCGTTCGGCTTCAAGGAGGTTGAGGGTATCCACAGCCGCACCAACTTCGACCTGTCTCAGCACGAGAAATACAGCGGCAAGAGCATCAAGTACTTTGATCCCGAGACCAACGAGAGTTACACTCCGTTCGTAATCGAGACTTCAATCGGCGTTGACCGCATGTTCCTGAGCGTCATGTGCGCCTCTTACGAGGAGCAGGCCCTTGAGAATGGCGAGACCCGCACAGTACTGCACCTGCCCGCACCTCTGGCTCCCATCAAGCTGGCCATCCTGCCTTTGGTAAAGAAAGACGGACTGCCCGAGCTGGCACGTTCAATCCAGAACGACCTCAAGTTCCACTTCAACTGCCAGTATGACGAGAAGGATTCAATCGGCAAGCGTTACCGCCGTCAGGATGCCATCGGCACCCCGTTCTGCGTAACCGTCGATCATCAGTCACTCGAGGACCAGACAGTAACCCTGCGCAACCGCGACACCATGGAGCAGCAGCGCGTAAAGATAGCAGACCTCTGCAACATACTTTCCGATACCGTATCCATAACAAGCGTCCTCAAGACACTCTGAACATGAAGCGTTTATCGGCCATATTCCCAATAGTCCTGGCAGTCGTTCTCGCCGCTTTCTCCTCATGCAAGGAGACTGAGGTTTTTGACGATCATGCCAACTGGAAGAACCGCAACTCCGATTTCATTTCGGCATCGGCCTCTGCGTACAGCGATGAGGTTCCCCAGGCACCTGCCAAAGGCGACCGCTTCAGGATCCTTTCATATAAACTCGACCCTGAAAAGTCATGGGGAAACGGCTCTTTCGTCTATTGCGAAGTTCTTGAGCAGGGAAACGGAACTGAATCTCCCTATTACACCGACAGCATACGCATCAACTACCGCGTACGCCTTATACCTACCGACTACTACCCAGAAGGTCAGGTAGTGGACCAGTCGTTCAAGACCGCCAATCTGGATCCCACGGTAAACATTCCGTCATCCTTCCTGGTATCGGGTCTGATTGACGGCGTGACGACAGCTGTCATGCGCATGCACTGCGGAGACTACTGGAGGCTGCTCATCCCCTCAGGACTTGGATACGGATCCAATGACCGGGGCGTGATTCCCGGGAATTCAGCACTTGTTTTCGAGGTAAATCTCACCGAGATAGCCCCTACGGGCCAGGATCTTTCACCGAGATAGTTTATACCAATTATCATACCAATAACAGTTATTTATCATGGCAAAAATTAGAGGTGCCGTCACAGTTGACGCTGAACGTTGCAAAGGCTGCGAGCTGTGCGTATTCACCTGCGACAAGCAGGTTCTGGGCATGTCGACAGCCGTAAACAGCAAAGGTTACCATTACGCATACATGGCCAACCCCGAGGCTTGCATCGGCTGCACCAACTGCGGCATTATCTGCCCCGACGGAGTAATTTCAGTCTATAGGGTAAAAGTAGAGGAGTAATTATGGAAGAAAGAGAAATGAGACTTATGAAAGGCAATGAGGCAATTGCCGAGGCTGCAATACGCGCCGGTGCCGATGCCTTTTACGGATACCCTATCACTCCGCAGACGGAGGTAATGGAGTATTTGATGGAGACCGATGCCACCGCCCGCACAGGCATGGCAGTTCTCCAGGCCGAGAGTGAGGTTTCCGCCATCAATATGGTTTATGGCGGTGCATCTACAGGACACAGGGTCATGACATCATCATCAAGCCCCGGTATCAGTCTTATGAGTGAAGGTATTTCATTCATCGCCGGCGCCGAACTCCCCTGCCTGCTTATCAACGTATCACGCGGAGGCCCCGGACTTGGAACCATCCAGCCCAGCCAGGCCGACTATTTCCAGACCGTTAAGGGCGGCGGTCACGGTGACTACAAACTGCTAACCCTGGCTCCCTCTTCAGTTCAGGAACTGGCCGATTTCATATCACTCGGCTTTGACCTTGCATTCAAATACCGCAACCCGACCATGATCCTTGCCGACGGCGCACTGGGTCAGATGATGGAGAAAATCTATCTGCCCGCACCCCGTCCCCGCATGACCGAGTATCCCGACTGGGCCACCAACGGTACCCCCGAGGGTAAGGAGCGCCGTTTCATCACCTCCCTGAACCTGCTGCCGCAGGAGCACGAGCTGGTGAACATCCGTCTGCAGAAGAAATACCGCGAGATGGAGAAGAACGAGGTCCGTTATGAGATGATTCAGTGCGAGGATGCCGACTACATCATCGTAGCATTCGGTATCATCGCCCGCATAGCACAGAAGAGCATAGAACTGGCTCGCGCCAAAGGCCACAAGATAGGTCTTTTCCGCCCCATCACTCTCTATCCTTTCCCCTACGACCAGATCCGCGCCCTGGCCGATGAGAACCGCGTAAAGGGTCTCATGTCGGTAGAGCTCAGCGCCGGTCAGATGATTGAGGATATCCGTCTGGCAGTCGAGGGCCGCAAACCCGTAGGATTCTTCGGCCGTCTGGGTGGTATGGTTCCCACACCCGAGGAGATTGAGAACGCTCTCTACGAATACTTTAATATCAAATAAGCACGGCAATGGAAGTAAACGATATAATCAAACCTGAAAACCTGGTCTATCAGAAGAGCCGTCTGATGGCCGAGAAACAGTTCAACTTCTGCCCCGGCTGCGGTCACGGCGTTGTTGTACGCACCATTGCCGAGGTTATCGAGGAGATGGGTATTGAGCACGACGTCATCGGCATTTCACCGGTAGGCTGCTCGGTATTCCTCTATGATTTCTATAAGTTCGACGTAGTTGAGGCCGCTCACGGACGCGCATGCGCCGTCGCTACCGGCATCAAGCGCGTGCAGCCCGACAAGTTCGTATTCACCTACCAGGGCGACGGTGACCTTGCCGCCATCGGAACCGGTGAGACCATGCACGCCTGCAACCGCGGTGAGAACATCGTGATAGTATTCATCAACAACGGTATATACGGAATGACCGGCGGCCAGATGGCCCCCACCACACTAGAGGGAATGAAGACCACCACCTGCCCCCGCGGCCGTGACGTCAAGACCATGGGTTACCCCCTCAACATCACCCCGCTTCTGGCTCAGCTGGACGGCGTATGCTACGTAACCCGTCATTCAGTGCACACTCCTGCCAACGTACGCAAGCTCAAGAAGGCTCTGCGTCAGGCTTTTGAGAACCAGCGTGACAAGAAGGGAACATCAATCGTCGAGGTTGTATCCAACTGTAACTCAGGCTGGGGTCTTTCACCCAAGCAGGCAAATGACTGGATGGTTGAGAATATGTTCAAGAAATACCCTCTGGGCGATATGAAGGTCGATGGCAAGCTGGTCATGGACATGAACGCACCCAGATAACCTGAAAAGACACGAACATCATGACAGAAGAGATAATCATAGCCGGATTCGGAGGACAGGGTGTCCTCTCAATGGGTAAGATAATTGCATACTCAGGCCTTATGCAGGGTCTGGAAGTGTCTTGGATGCCGTCATACGGTCCTGAAATCCGCGGCGGTACAGCCAACGTAACGGTTATTCTGAGCGACAGCCGCATCAGTTCACCCATCCTGCAGAAGTTCAGCACCGCAATCATCCTGAACCAGCAGTCCATGGACAAGTTCGAGCCGATGGTAAAGCCCGGCGGCGTACTCATCTACACCCCCAGCACCATCACCCGCAAGCCCACCCGCACAGACATAACCATCTACCCCATCAAGGCCATCGAGGAGGCTGCCAAGATCAACGCCTCTAAGGTTGCCAACATGTTCCTGCTTGGAGCGTTCATGAAGATCCGCCCCATCCTGGATGTGGAGTACGTTATGGAAGGTATCAAACACTCCGTATCAGAGCGCAACTGGAAATACCTGCCGCTAAACGAAAAAGCGATCAAGGCCGGTATGGACCTTGTAAAATAAACAGAAAGGGCGTCCCGACGGACGCCCTTTCTTATTTAGCTGCATCTTTGTTTCTTATCTCCACTCGTTTTATCTTGCCGCTTATCGTCTTAGGCAATTCATCCACGAATTCCACTACGCGGGGATATTTGTAAGGAGCGGATACTTTCTTTACGTGGTTCTGGATGTCTTTGATGAGGGCTTCCTTATCAGGCATATCCTTATACTCCTTGGCCAGAATGATGGTAGCCTTGACAACCTGTCCGCGAACCTCATCGGGCACACCCGTTACGGCGCACTCAACGACTGCCGGATGAGTCATCAAAGCACTCTCAACCTCGAACGGTCCGATACGGTAACCGGAGCTCTTGATGACGTCATCGGTACGGCCCACGAACCAGTAGTAACCGTCGCTGTCACGCCAGGCCACATCACCGGTATGATATATGCCGTTGTCGTGAACCGTCTTGGTAAGTTCCTGATTGTGGTAGTACTCCTCAAAAAGACCAAGAGGAATACGTTTGTCGGTATGCAGGATTATCTCACCGCTCTCACCGTCCTCAGCCGAACGGCCGTCATTCGTGAGAAGGTCCATGTCATATGCCGGATTGGGTACGCCCAGTGAACCCGGTTTGGGTTTCATCCAGGGGAACGTGCCGATGGTCATGGCGGTCTCGGTCTGGCCGAATCCCTCATGTATGTCAAGACCGGTATGCTCCTTCCAGAAATCAAACACGCTGGGGTTGAGCGGCTCGCCTGCAGTGGTGCAGTACTTGAGTGCGCTCAGGTCATACTGGCTCAGGTCCTCACGGATCAGATAACGGTAGATTGTGGGAGGAGCGCAGAATGATGTGACGTGATACTTGGCCATTGCAGCCAGTATGTTGGCGGGAGTGAACTTCTCGTGGTCATACACGAACACTGCCGCACCTGACAGCCACTGTCCGTAAAGCTTGCCCCAAACGGCCTTGCCCCAGCCGGTATCGGCCACGGTAAGGTGAAGGCTCTGCTCGTTCACATTGTGCCAGTACTTGGCGGTAACGATATGACCCAGAGGATAGAGGAAATTGTGAGCCACCATCTTGGGGTTGCCGCTTGAACCGGAAGTGAAGTAAAGCAGTGATATGTCGTTATTGTCATTCACATGAGCCGGACGCACAAACTCGGGAGCGTTCTTCATGCCCTCGTCCATGCTGTGCCAGTTGCCCTCGCAGTAAGAACCGGTTGCCACCAGCACCTTGACCGAAGGCGCATCCTTTAGGCAGTCGTTCACATGCTGTATCATGATGGGCTCATCGGCCGATACAATCATCTTGATCTGGGCTGAATTGGCCCTGTATATCAGATCTTTAGGTGTGAGCAGATGGGTTGCGGGAATTGCCACGGCACCCAGCTTGTGCAGAGCCACGATTGAGAACCAGAACTCCGCACGGCGCTTGAGCATCATCATCACGCAGTCGCCGCGGCCAATGCCCAGCGTCTGGTAGAACGATGCCACCTGGTCCGATTTGCGCTTGATGTCGGCAAACGTGTAGCGGACCTCGGCACCTTCGTCGTTGGTCCAGAGAAGGGCCAGCTTGTCAGGGTTGGTACGCGCCCACTCATCGACCACGTCGTAGCCGAAATTGAAGTTGTCCGGTACTATTATCTCAAAATTCTTCTGGAAATCCTCCAGTGAATCAAACTCAACTTTCTTTAGGTATTTCTCTAACATCTGCAGGTTTAGAATATGATGGCAAGGAACCTTGCGGGTTCGCCGTTAAGAGCCCTCATGCCGTGGGGCTGTGTTGAATCAAAGTATATGCTGTCGCCGGGGTTCAGGATGAGTTCCTTTCCGCCGATGCTCAGGAACAGGGTTCCCTTGAGCACCAGGTTGAACTCCTGACCCTCATGTGAGTTAAGGTGCATCTCGTTCTCCATCTTGGGATCGACGGTCACGATAAAGGGCGATGCCTTGGCGTGCTTGAATCCCATTGCAAGTGCCTGGTACTTATAGGCTTTCTGACGCTCTATTACCGGGCCCTTGCCCTTGCGCACCAGCCAGTAGCTGGTCATGTTGGGAGCGTCGCCCGAGAAGAGTTCCAGAGGCTCAACGCCCAGGACATTCGCGGCGTTGCAAAGGAAATTCATCGGAATGTCCGATTCGCCCGACTCATACTGTTTCAACTCCTCGGGTGTGATGCCGCACTTCTGGGCCACCTCCTCGACGGTCATCTCCAGGTCTTCGCGGAGTCCGCGCAGACGCATGGCCATCTGTTTGATCTGTTCGTTGATTTCCATATCAAATAACCTCTATTCCCTGCTCCTCGCAAAGCTTCAGGCTAAGCTCGCGCAGTTTAAACTTCTGTATTTTGCCGCTTCCTGTCAGAGGATACTCCTTGACAAAGAAAACGTATTTGGGTATCTTGTAACGGGCAATCTTTCCGCGGCACCAGTCGCGTACCTCCTCCTCGGTCAGCTTGGCGCCGTCATCCAGGATGATGAATGCACCCACCTCCTCGCCGTATTTCTTGGATGGAACGCCTGCCACCTGAACGTCACGTACGCCTGGCAGATGGTAGAGGAACTCCTCTATCTCACGCGGGTAGATGTTCTCACCACCGCGGATTATCATATCCTTGATGCGGCCGGTTATGCGGTAGTTGCCGTTTTCGTCCTTTACGCCCAGGTCACCGGAGTGCAGATAGCCGTTCTCGTCGATAACCTCGGCAGTAGCCTCCGGGTTCTTGTAGTAACCCTTCATCACGTTGAATCCCTTGCAGCACATCTCGCCCTGAACGCCGACGGGAACCTCCTTGTTGGTCTCGGGATCCAGCACCTTCACATCCACGAACTCGTAGTCGCGGCCCACGGTAGTGTATCGGACCTCATCGGGATCGTCTATGCGGGTCTGGCTCATGCCGGGTGAAGACTCGGTCAGTCCGTATACGCTGGTGACATGCAGATACATCTTCTCCTCGACCTTGCGCATCAGCTCTATCGGGCAGAGAGATCCTGCCATGATACCCGTACGCAGGCAACTCAGGTCAAACATATCAAACATGGGGTGGTTCAGCTCGGCAATGAACATGGTAGGAACGCCGTAAAGTGCGGTGCAACGCTCCTTGTGGACCGATGCAAGCGTAACCAGCGGGTCAAAACGCTCTACAACGACCTCGGTACAGCCGTGTGTAAGGCAGTTCATGGTTGCCAGTACCACGCCGAAGCAGTGGAACAGCGGAACGCATACGCAAAGCTTGTCATCCTGGGTGAACTTCATATGCTCACCGGTCAGGAATCCGTCATTCGCGATATTATAGTGGGTAAGCATGACTCCCTTGGGGAATCCTGTTGTACCCGATGTATACTGCATGTTTACCACATCGTGGCAGGTAACGGACTTACGGAGGCGCAGGAACTCGTCATCATCGGTATTCTCACCCAGCAGAAGGATTTCGGCGGTATTGTACATGCCGCGGTATTTCTCCTGGCCGATGTAAACCACGTTCTTGAGCTTGGGGAAACGCTTGCTCTCCAGATGTCCGCGCTGGCATTCGCGCAGCTCAGGCAGCATGGTGTAGGTCATGTCCACGTAGTTGCTCTCCCATGTGCCGTCGGTAAGGCAGAGGGTATGCATGTCGGAGTCCTTGCACAGATACTCCAGCTCGTTCTGCTTGTAGTTGGTGTTCACAGTGATGCAGACGGCACCTATCTTGGCGCATGCATAGAGGAACGTGAGCCAGTCGGGAACGTTCTGGGCCCAGAGACCCACATGGGTACCTTTTGTGACTCCTATCGCTATGAGGCCGCGTGCCATGTCATCGACCCTCTCGTTGAACTGTTTCCAGGTAAAACGGAGGTCGCGGTCCGAATAGACTATGTATTCGCGGTCTGGGGAGACCTGCGCCCAATGCTCGAGCCAGTCTCCGAGTGTTCTTTCCGATAACTGGTACATAATCAGATCGGGGTGTAAACCACTGCAAGGATACGGGCCTTCTGACCGTTGTATCCGTGTACGTGGTGTTTGACTATTGAATCGTAGTAGATGCTGTCACCTTTCTCAAGAACGTAGGTGTTCTTGCCGTAGTTGATCTCAACCTGACCGTCCAGCACGTATATGAACTCCTCGCCCTCATGGGTAGAGAGGTCGAACTTGGGGTTCTCATCGGGCAGTATGTCTATTACGAACGGCTCCAGGTGACGGTTGTCCTTACCCTCCGAAAGAGAGTGGTAAATCATGTTCTCATGACCCTCGGCTGCATGGTTCGAGAAACGGACGCTCTCACGCTCGTCCTGTGCGCGGCTTACCACCGCACCCACGCTCTGCTGGTCATCCAGGAAAGTACCCAGACGGACACCCAGAACACGGGCAATCTTGATCAGGGGAGCCAGACCGGGCAGGGGACCGTCGGACTCGATTGCCTTGACTTGTTCCACTGAGAGCTGTGCACGCTCGGCCAGCACCTCTATCTCCATCTGTTTTGACTCTCTCAGAGAGCGGATCTTTTTACCTACTGGTACTTTCGAATTCATGATTTTCTGTATTTTTATGCGGAATGCATCTCATTATCGGCGCAAAAATACAAAATCGCTCCGATATGTATGCATTTCGCCTTTTATTATTACTGAAAATGCTATTAAAATTATTATTTTTAAACAATGTGGTATGAACCTTTTTTGTTATCTTTGTATGTTTTAAAATGCATAAAATGACAGACGAGATCAACAACGGACAGGCCAACTATTCCGCGCAGAACATCCAGGTTCTGGAGGGTTTGGAAGCAGTGCGCAAACGCCCTGCAATGTATATCGGTGACATCAGCGAAAAAGGTCTGCACCACTTGGTATATGAGGTAGTGGACAACTCCATCGACGAGTCCATGGCCG
>CAJOJD010000002.1:214634-248062 GCA_905234745.1 uncultured Bacteroidaceae bacterium
ATAACCGTTCAGGACAACGGCCGCGGTATCCCCGTAGACATGCACCCCAAGGAGCACAAATCGGCTCTGGAGGTCGTTATGACTGTACTCCATGCCGGCGGTAAGTTCGACAAGGGTTCATATAAGGTGTCAGGCGGTCTGCACGGCGTAGGCGTATCGTGCGTAAACGCCCTCTCCACCAAGATGATCACGGAGGTCTTCCGTGACGGTAAGGTATATCGTCAGGAGTATGCATGCGGCAAGCCCGTCACCGGCGTTGAGTGCGTAGGCACCACCGATATCAACGGTACCCGCCAGACATTCTGGCCCGACGGCTCCATCTTTACCACGACTGAATACAAATACGATATCCTGGCAGCCCGTCTGCATGAGCTGGCTTTCCTGAATGCCGGCCTCAAGATCTCCCTTACTGATTACCGTGTAATGGAGGAGGGCGAGCCCAAGAAGGATGTATTCTTCTCAAACGAGGGCCTTAAGGAGTTCGTTGCCTATATCGATGAGAACCGTGTTCACCTGATCCAGGAGCCTATCTACCTGAATACCGAGAAACAGGGCGTTCCCATTGAGGTTGCCATCCTTTACAACACCGAGTACAAGGAGACCATCCGTTCATTCGTAAACAACATCAACACCATAGAGGGCGGTACCCATCTGGTAGGTTTCCGCACCGCTCTGACACGTACCCTCAAGAAGTACGCCGATGACAACAAGTTCCTTGAGAAAGCCAAGGTCGAGATTGAGGGTGAGGATTTCCGCGAAGGTCTTACCGCAGTGATATCGGTCAAGGTTGCCGAGCCTCAGTTCGAGGGCCAGACCAAGACTAAACTTGGAAACTCAGAGGTTGCAGGTGCCGTACAGCAGGCCGTTGGTGAGGCTCTCACATTCTATCTTGAGGAGCACCCCAAGGAGGCCAAGCTGATTGTTGACAAGGTTATCCTGGCCGCCCAGGCACGCGTAGCAGCCCGTAAGGCCCGCGAGAGCGTGCAGCGCAAGAGCCCGCTCTCAGGCAGCGGACTTCCCGGCAAACTGGCCGACTGCTCCGACAAGGATCCCGCCAACTGCGAGCTCTTCATCGTCGAGGGTGACTCCGCAGGCGGCAGCGCCAAGCAGGGCCGTGACCGCCACACCCAGGCCATCCTGCCTATCCGCGGTAAGATATTCAACGTGGAGCGCGTAATGTGGCACAAGGCATTTGATCACGAGGAGGTAAACAACATCATCCAGGCCCTGGGCGTACGTTTCGGCCTCAACCCCGATGACTCAAAGGCTGCCAACTATGACAAACTGCGTTATTATAAGGTAATCATAATGACCGATGCCGATGTCGACGGCTCTCACATCGACACCCTCATAATGACATTGTTCTTCCGCTATATGCCGGAACTCATTGAGAACGGACACCTGTACATAGCAACCCCGCCACTTTACCTCTGCACAAAGGGTAAGGTCAAGGAGTTCTGCTATGACGACGTTCAGCGCCAGCGCTTCATCGACCAGTACGGCGGAGGACTTGAGCAGAACATCATCACACAGCGTTACAAAGGTCTGGGTGAGATGAACCCCGAGCAGCTTTGGGAGACCACAATGAATCCCGAGAACCGTCTCCTCAAGCAGGTTCACATCCAGGATGCCGCCGAGGCCGACCGCATCTTCTCGATGCTCATGGGTGAGGATGTCGGTACCCGCCGCGAATTCATCGAAAGAAACGCAACTTACGCAAACATCGATGCGTGACGCATTGGGGTCAGACCCCTTTGCGTCAATAAAAAAAGGTTGGAAGAAATTCCAACCTATTTTTTTCCAATTGACGCAAAGGGGTCAGACCCTAATGCGTCACGCGAGCTTAGCGATGTGAGCGCAGAGCTTTGACTTGAGGTTAGCGGCCTTGTTCTTGTGGATGAGCTTGGTCTTAGCCAGCTTGTCCAGCATCTTCTGAACCTTGGGATAGGTTGCAGCAGCCTCCTCCTTGTTGGTCATAGCGCGGAGTTCACGAACTGCATTACGCATGGTCTTTGCATAATAACGGTTGTGAAGTCTTCTCTTCTCGCTCTTTCTGATAGCCTTCAGGGCTGATTTGTGGTTTGCCATTATAAAAAACGTTTTTTATTGTTTTACTCTTTGTAGCGCGTATGAGAGTCGAACTCATCTTGCAAGAATGAAAATCTTGAGTACTAGCCGATATACGAACGCGCCATCCTTCCAGGTAGCCTCAGGAGGCTGCCCTATAAAGCGGATGCAAAAGTAGTTACATTTTTCCAAACGGCAAACTTTCTCCATTATTTTTTTATATCTTCGCTACCACGGAAAGAAACATATGTGGCTACCTGAAAGAGGAATTCTGATATGCTCTGTCCGTCATAATGACCGGACAAGCGTGGCGCACGTATTCACGAGCGGACACGGTATGGTGCCGTTTATCTGGTTCCTTTCCAAAACCGGAAAGAACGCAGGCCGCAACACTCTGCTCCAGCCGCTTACCCAGCTGGAGTTCCAGGCCGAATACATTCCCACAGAATCCCTCCAGCATATCAAGGAGATAAAGAACTGCGCCCCCTATGGAGATATCCCCGGAAATCCCGTTAAAAGTGCAATCTCGCTGTTTCTGTCGGAGTTTCTCACATATGCCCTGAAGGGAGAGCAGGACAATCCGCCCCTGTTCCGGTTCCTAACCGAATCGCTCCAATGGTTTGACAATGCTCCTGAAGGCGGTTACTCAAACTTCCACATAGCGTTCATGACGGGAGTTGCGCGGCATATTGGAATATGTCCCAACATCGAGGAATACGTCCCGGGAAGCGTACTTGACATGCGTGAAGGTCTCTTTACCCCACTGCTTCCCAAACATACCGAATACATGCCGGCGGAACTCTCCTGCAAGCTCTACCTGCTCATGAATTCCGGTTATGACGAAATAAAGGACGCGCCCCTGACTGGTCAGGAACGCGTCATGATGCTGAATGCGCTCAACACATTCTTCCGTCTTCATGTCCCCGGTTTCCCTGTTCTCAAGTCAATCGAGGTACTTGAGACGGTGTTCGGTTAAGCACGCAGAGCCTTAAGCTCAGACAATCCCACTGTGTTACGCAGATATGTGGGTGATGCCTCGATGGCATCAATCAGTGCGTCATTATCCAGATCGGCATCGGTCATCTCAAAGAGATAGAGCTGACGTTTGTCTACACGGTCACCGTACAGTCCTTCAATGACTGTATCCACTACCTCCTCGTCATCCATCAGAGGCAGATTGTCCATGCCGAATCCTGTAGCCAGAACGGTTATCTTGACCTCATCGGTCAGGGTGTCATCATTTGCGAGACCCCAGATAACCTCAATGTTCTTGTCCTCAAACTTGTCCATGAAGTGACGCACCTCATTCATCTCGTCAAGCATCAGCTGGTTTTCCGGCTTAGTGCTCTGGTAGATGTTGAACAGGATCTTTTTGGCTTTATGAATATCATTGTTATAGAGAAGAGGCGATTTAAGGGCAGCATCAAAAGCCTGGTTCACACGGTTTTCGCCATTGGCTACACCGGTACTCATTATCGCTACGCCGCCGTTCTTGAGAACCTTGTTCACATCACGGAAATCAAGGTTGATTATACCACGGCAGGTTATGAGTTCGGCTATGCTCTTGGTTGCCGTAGTCAGAGTCTCGTCAACATGCAGGAATCCTGTGGCAACGCTCTTGTCGGGGTATATCTCAAGCAGTTTCTCATTGCTGATTACAAGCAGTGCATCGACATACTGTGACATTTCACGCACGCCCTTCAGAGCCTGCTTGATCTTGGGACGCATCTCAAACTTAAAGGGAATGGTCACGATACCGACGGTAAGCATGCCGCATTCACGGGCACATTTGGCAATCACGGGAGCCGCGCCGGTTCCTGTACCGCCGCCCATACCTGCAGTGATGAACACCATCTGGGTATCATCCTTGAACTGGGCCTTGATATCATCAAGACTCTCCTCGGCAGCCTTGCGCGCAACCTCGGGGTCATTTCCTGCACCCAGACCGTTGGTGGTCTCCCTTCCCAGCTGGAGCTTGATAGGTATGTCAGAGTCAGCAAGTGCCTGCTGGTCTGTATTCGCGATTACGAACACCACGTCATGGATGCCCTCGCGGTACATGTTCTTGACAGCATTGCTGCCGCCACCGCCCACACCGATAACCTTGATTATCTTACGTGATTCGGTAGGAAAATCAAACGGAAGGATTTCATTCTCCTCAAATTCTCTTATATCCTGGTTCATAGTCGTTTCTTTTTAGTTCCGGGTATCCTGACTCTTATCCTCCTTATCCTCAAAGAAGCTCTCGCCCATATTCATGAAATTATCCACCCAACGCTTGAAAACGCTTACCTTCTTGGGGCGGCTTTTCTCGGCTTCCTCCTTAGCGGCGGCCTCTTCCTCTTTTTGGACGGCGGCTTTCTCACGTTCCTCCTGCTCCTTGCGGTCGCGTTCAGCCTGGGCGCTCTCGCCTGCAGCGGTAAAGAGATCAATCTGAACCACCTTATCCTGATTCTCGGCCGATATGTTCTCTATTTCATCCATCTTGGGCAGTTCGCAACAGTTCTCATCGCCGTTTGCCAGAACCGAGAGCAGTGCCAGCTGTGAGCCGTCACCGCGTTTCCAACTGGGTTCTATCCATGTCACACCGCAGGCAGGTTCAGTTGCAACCCGAGGCCTGCGCATTGAAGGCATAAGCTTGATGAACACCTGATCCAACTGCCGCAGCTGTGAGCCGCCGCCGGTCAGGACTATGCCGGCATACAGGACCTCTCCGTATCCCGAAGCCTTTATCTGTGCGCATACATTGCGTATTATCTCCTCGTTACGGGCCTCTATGATATCACCGATATCCTTAAGGGGCACTTTGCGGTCATTTATCACTATTGTCTCACTGGCATCCTGACTGCCTATCAGGTTGCAAAGACCGTAAGTGCACTTCAGTTGCTCGGCCTGTTCGGGTTCTATCTTGAGTATTGTGGCCAGATCCCGCGTTATCAGCGCACTGCCCAGAGGAATTACACGCAGGAAACGAAGCATACCGTTCTTGTAAACCGATACGGTAGTGGTATCGGCACCGTAATCAACCAGCACACAGCCCTGCTGACGGTCATCGTCGGTCAGAATGGCATCGGCCTGAGCCATGGGGGTGACATAACCGTCGACGATATCCACCTGTGCCATCATGAAGCACTGGGCTATATAATCGGCCACCTGTTTGCGGAGCAGGATATTCAGATAACTGCCGCCAAGCGACTGGCAGGCAACGCCAATGGGATCGGTTTCGGTTCCGCGTTTGTTGTCCACCACATACTCCTGTGACTCCTGGAACAGGTTGACATAACCGTCATACTCTATCTCACTGCACTGCTGGAACATATCGTCAATAACCTCCTGGCTCACTACAGTTTCCTCATCAAACTGATGCTCCACCTTGCTGATTATCGACTTCAGGCCCTTGGCATTGTAACCCACATAGACCTTTTCAATATTGGTGGAGAGGATGGCATTGAGCCGTTCCACCACCTCGGCTATGGCATTAGCCGTCTTGTCCAGATTGTATACAGCGCCATGACGGATGCATGACGATGATGGCACACTAGCATAAGCCAGCACCTTCAGCGAGCGGTCGGCCATGATCTGACCCGCTACGCCCGAGATCTTGGATGAGCCAAGCTCAATAGCAACAATTACTTTCTCTTCCATCTATATTATTTTCGTTTCTTACATACCACCTGACCGTCGTAGGCTACACTGATTGAACGGTATTTGTTCCAGCCCACCTTGTCAAGACCCTTTTCATAGAAGTTCATGAGACGCTCCAGTTTATCCTCCACGTCATCGGCCGTACCCAGAATCAGCAGATGGTCACCCACCCGGGGCACCAGTTCTATCTGGCCGTCACGGGTCACGTTTATCTGCTCAATCTGCGCCTTCCAGAATTCGGAACGGTCCAATGCACGGACCACCTGCAGGAGCTCATTCGCCGCAAAACGCCTGTCGATATATCCTGTCGCTACAGGCAACTGTACGGCAAGCGAGCGCTGTGAGAGTATCTCACCCCTGCTGTCCACATAGAAATCATTGCCCCTGTTGTTTATTACACGCACCAGAGGAACCTTGCTGGACAGGTTTATCCTGAGCATGTCACCTCCGGTCTTGTAACACTGGGCTTTGCCAACCAGCGGATGCATAAGCAGCGTTGCCTCAATCTTCTCGGGGTCAATCTCATCCAGGGGCAAGCCCACCGGATCGACTGAATGCTCCTGGAGAACGGCAAGCACCATATCTTCGTTGATAAGGTCAAAATGGAGACTGTCCGTAATATGCAGGTCCACGCCACGGCACAGACGGGTATCCTCATGCCTGTCTGTCATTGCCAGCACCGAATATCCCAGATATCCGGCCAGCACTATAACCGATAATATGGACAGTATCTTCTTAAGCACCTTATTTCAGTATCCTGGTTATGGTTTCAACATAATCCTCCAGATCACCTGCACCCAGAGTAACCAGCACCTGGACATCGTCCTTGATGGACTCGACCAGCTCAGGAACCTGATTGCGTGATATTATTCCCTTGCACACTCCCGGCTTCATGTTATCGGCCAGCAGGTTGCTTGTAACACCCGGTATGGGTTGCTCGCGTGCGGGATAGATCTCCAGCAGCCAAACCTCGTCAAACAACGACAGGCTGTCCGAGAACTCATTGTAGAAATCCCTTGTGCGGGTATACAGATGCGGCTGGAATATACATGTAAGCTTGCGGTCGGCATAGAGCTTGCGCAGCGAGAGAGCGCACTGGCGTATTTCCTCGGGGTGATGGGCGTAGTCACTCAGATATACCTTGTCATCCTTCTTTACGTGGAAGTCAAAACGGCGGTCACATCCGCGGAATGAGCCGATGCGCTCGCGTATGACATCGTCCGATGCTCCGCTCAACTGAGCCATTGCCATTGCAGCCACGGCATTCGTGACATTGATGGGGATAGGCACTCCCAATTCCACATTTGAGATATTGCCGAACGGTGATATGAAATCAAACACCAGCTCACCGTTGCCTACCCTTATGTTGGCGGCATGGAAGTATCCCTCATCCTCGCCGTAAGTGTAAAGGTTCACGCCCTTCTGGAGTTGGGGCATTAACTTGTCTGCCAATCCCACATGCAGTATCAGGTCACCTCCTGGTTTTATCAGTGAACAGTATTTGCGGAAACTCTCCACATATGCCTCATATGTACCGTAAATGTCCAGATGGTCTGCATCGACGGCCGTTATCACCGTACGCAGCGGAGTCAGATGATGGAACGAGCGGTCAAACTCATCGGCCTCGATTACCACGCGGCGGCTCTTTTTGCTTATCATCAGGTTACTGCCCGTGTTCTTGAGTATTCCGCCCAGGAATGCGTTACAGCCCTCCTGTGTGCCGTCCAGGATATATGCCAGCATCGATGACGTAGTTGTCTTGCCGTGTGTGCCGGCCACGCAGAGTCCGTCCAGCGAACGGGTAAGGGTACCCAGCACCTGGGCGCGTTTCTGCACGTCAAAGCAGTGCAGGTTGAACCAGCTCAGTATCTGATTGTCAGCCGGAATAGCCGGAGTGTAAACCACAAGTGTCGATGACTGGTCCTTGAAACAGGGATCCACCTTGTCCACATCATCCTCAAATCCAATCTGTGCGCCCTCCTTGATCAGGGCCGATGTCAGATCGGTCGATGTACGGTCATAACCTCCCACCTTGCATCCGCGAGCCAGGAAATAGCGAACCAGCGCGCTCATTCCTATACCTCCGGCACCTACGAAATAGACGGATCTGATGTCATCAAGGCTCAGCGATCCGCTGCCGTAACCTGCCAGTCTGAGCACCTCACGGGCAATGATCTCGGCAGAATCATGCATGGCCAGTTTAAGTATGCTCTCACGGAGCTGCTCCAGACGCGCATCGTCCTTTACCAGATCCACTGCGGCAGGAATCAGTTCCTTTTTGGCATCCACATCACGGATATGGATTGCGGCATCCTTATCGGCCAATGCCAAAGCATTCTTTGTCTGATGGTCCTCGGCCACATTGGGTGAAGGAACCAGAATTACGGGTTTACCCAGAAGGCAAAGTTCGGATATCGTTCCGGCACCGGCGCGTGAAATAACCAGGTCGGCGGCTGCATAAGCCTGATCCATATCCTGTACGAACTCAGTAGGGAAGAGGTTGTCAACCGGCTCCACTGCTGCCAGGCGGTTCTTCATCTCCTCAAAGTAGTACTTTCCGGTCTGCCATACGAACTGCACGTCATACGACATACGTATCAGGTCCAGATTGGCCATCACGCTCTCGTTAAGCGTACGGGCACCCAGACTGCCTCCCACGATAAGCACTGTCCTCTTGTCGGGATCAAGCCCCATGCCTGCGGCTGCTTCCTTGCGTGTAATGCCTCCCTTGGTAAGTGTGGGACGGACCGGATTACCTGTCTTGATTATCTTGTCGGCAGGGAAGAAACGCTCCATGCCGTCATATGCAACGCAGATCTTTGACGCTTTCTTGGCCAGTATCTTATTGGTGACTCCCGCATACGAGTTCTGCTCCTGGAGCAGCGTCGGGATACCCATTTTTCCTGCTATGCGCAGCGTGGGGCCGCTGGCATAACCGCCCACACCCACTGCAACCATGGGACGGAACTGACGTATGATGCGGCGTGCCATAATCTGGCTGCGCATGATCTTGAACAGCACCACAATGTTCTTGAACGGATTCTTGCGGTCGAATCCGCAGATGGGCAGTCCTTTTATGTTGAAACCGGCCTGCGGTACGCGCTGCATCTCCATTCGCCCCTGGGCTCCCACAAAAAGGATCTCGGTTTCAGGGTTGAGTGCCTTGATTGCATGCGCTATTGATACAGCCGGGAAAATATGTCCTCCCGTACCGCCTCCGCTTATTATAATTCTAGGTTTTGAATCCATATATTGTTGTTTTTTAAATCTCGTCAAATGATTCGTTTCCGTCAACTGCCGACGGCACTTCGGCCTGTGTTCCCAATGCCTCCTCTCCGCGCGCCTCCTTGTCAAGCACGTTGCTTATGCCAAGCAGCATACCTATGCATCCGCTTGTCATCAGGACCGATGTTCCTCCCTTGCTTATGAGTGGCAGCGGCTGTCCCGTAACAGGGAACAGTCCCACTGCAACCGACATGTTTATGAATGCCTGCAGCCCCAGCAGCATGCCGAGTCCCATGGCCAGGAATGCCGGATATTTCTCCTTGCAGCGCGTTGCTATACGTCCTACCCTGAAAAGCAGGATCACATATACAAGCATCACCACGACTCCTCCGACCACACCCAGTTCCTCTATGATGATGGCATATATAAAGTCACAACTGGCCTCCTGCAGATAATCACGCTCATGCGAGTTGCCCGGACCTTTACCCAACACATTGCTGGTGGCTATGGCTATGTTTGCATGAGTCTCCTGCGGTTTCTCAGGGGCTACGAGTTTGGCATATTCGTATGCGTTGGGCTTGTTCTTGGTCTGGCTGAAATCCTGAAGTCTTGCCTGCCACGTGGTGGCACGTGAAGGTATGATTTTGGAATCACGGATTGTCTGTGCGGGAACGAACAGCAGCACGACCACCGCCACAATGCCTGCTCCCACCACGACTCCCGTCAGAGCGAGCATCCTGCGCCATGCTATTCCGCCCAGTATCATCATCACGAATATAACACCTGCCAGCAGGACGGCGGTCGAGAGGTTCTCACCCACAATAAGTGCGCAGACCAGACCTGTCAGACCCAGGATCTTCCAGAAGGTATTGATCTGGCTGAGTTCATCCTCGGGCTTGAGTTTGGAGAGCCAGTATGCCACAGACATTATGACACCTATCTTTCCGAGTTCGGACGGCTGCAACTGGAAGAATCCCAGGTTTATCCAGCGCTCGGCACCCGATGAGCCCAAACCGCGTATGGACAGATAGCCAAGCAGCAGTATTGACAACGGAACGAGCAATACCGGGAACAGTCTGTACCACTTGTAGTGGAGCAGATGAACCAGCCACATTCCAAACAGACCTGCGCCCAGGTGAATGGTATGTGATATTATGGGAGTCAGGAAACTGCTCTTGCCGAATGTGAGACGGCTGCTGGCGCTGAACACCTCGACAAGAGATATTGCGCACAGTATGAAGACCATAGTCCAGATGGTACGGTCTCCGTTAAGCAGTTGCCTGCGTTTGGGTTTATCCTCGGTATTCTCCATATCTCGTTTTATAATGCTCTCACACACGCCTTGAACTGGTCGCCGCGGTCCTCATAGCTCTTAAAGAGGTCAAAGCTGGCACAGCAGGGACTCAACAATACAATATCGCCGCTGTGAGCCATCCTGTAGGCCGCATCCACCGCATCCTTCATGGACTGGACATCGGCCACGGGAAGTCCGAATCCGTCAAAGAAGTCATTCGTTGTGCAGACCCATGTAAACCAATCCGCAGCATTTCTCGCGTACCAGATCGGCTATCTCGTTGTAGTCGTTACCCTTGTCCTTGCCGCCCAGTATCAGGACGCACTTTACAGGCATGCTCTGCAAGGCATACCAGCAGCTGTTCACGTTGGTGGCCTTGGAGTCGTTGATGAAGTCAACTCCGTTAACCCTCGTAACGCGCTCCAGACGGTGCTCCACGCCCTGGAATGTCTGCAAAGCCTTGCGTATGGTCTCGCTCTTGATACCGGCTATGTTGGCCGATATACCTGCGGCCATTGAGTTGTAAAGGTTGTGCTTGCCCGTAAGTGAGAGAGACTCCTGCTCCATATTGAAAGCGTAGGGCTTTGTAAAGTACAGGGTTCCGTCCTCGACATATGCGGCCAGATCCTCACGCTTTGCCTCGGCAAAAGGATAGAGAGTAGCCTTGAGTCCGTATCTTTTGAGTTCACGGGTGATGATGGGGTCATCGCTCCAGTAAACGAACGCATCATCCTTGGTCTGGTTGCGTATGACACGCATCTTGGCGTCGACATAGTTCTGCATCTCATGGTCATAACGGTCCAGATGATCCGGGGTTATGTTCATGAGGATGGCAATGTCGGCCTTGAAGTCATACATGTTGTCCAGCTGGAAACTGCTCAGCTCTATCACATAGTAGTCAAAGTTCTTCTCGGCTACCTGCCAAGCCAGGCTGCTTCCGATGTTTCCGGCCAGGCCCACGTTCATACCGGCCATCTTGAATATATGGTATATGAGCGATGTGGTAGTGGTCTTGCCGTTGGAGCCGGTTATGCAGATCATCTTGGCGTTGGTGTATCGGCCGGCAAACTCAATCTCCGAGATGATGGGGGTTCCCTGTGCCATCAGTTTCTGTATGATGGGAGCCTCCTTGGGAATGCCCGGGCTCTTTATCACCTCATCGGCAGCCAGGATCCTGGCCTCTGTATGCTGTTTCTGTTCCCACTCTATTCCGCGCAGGTCCAGTTCCTTACGGTAATGCTCCTTAATCTCGGACAGGTCCGATACAAACACGTCGAATCCCTTGGCCTTTGCCAGAATTGCTGCGCCTGTACCGCTCTCGCCTGCTCCTAAAACTACGATCTTCTTTGCCATTTCAATTATCTTATCTTCAAGGTCAATATTGTAAGTGCCGCAAGACCTATGCTTATGATCCAGGTCCTGAGCGTTATCTTGGTCTCAAACTGTAACTTGTTGTCATTGCCGTGGAACCTGACGGTGCTGGTGGGGTCAGCCTTGAGCACCTGCTCCATGCTTGTACGGTAATGGTCATGTATGGGAGTACGTTTCCAGATACGCTGATGCACGCCCTTGCGCTTGCCCAGCTTGTAATAGAAACGCTGGCATATGACCGACAGGCTCTCTACCAGGAACACACCGCAAAGGATAGGCAGCAACAGTTCCTTGTGTATGCAGAGCGCAGCTACGGCAATGATTCCTCCGATGGTCAGACTGCCGGTATCGCCCATGAATATCTGTGCCGGGTATGAGTTGAACCAGAGGAAGCCTACCAAAGCACCCACGAATGCGGCCATATAGACCACCACCTCCTGGCTTCCGGGTACGTACATAAGGTCAAAGTGACTTGCCGTAACCACGTTACTGGATACATACGCAAGTATGCCCAGCGTAACTCCTATTATGGCCGAGTTGCCCGCAGCCATGCCGTCCATACCGTCATTCAGGTTGGAACCGTTCGATACCGCAGTCACGATAAACAGGGTGAGCAGTACAAAGAACACCCAGCCTGCGGGGTACTTGGCCTTGTCGCCCAGCCAGCTGAAAGCATCGGCATAATTCAGGTTATGGTTCTTGAAGAACGGAATCGTGGTACGGGTCGATTTCACATCGGGAGTCTTTACAACTATCTCGGTGTTGTTCTCAATACGGGTCTCTACCTTCTCGTTAATGACCACCTGGGGGCTGTAACGCAACGTAAGGCCCACTATCAGACCCAAGGCAAGCTGTCCGGCCACCTTTATCCAGCCGTTCAGGCCGTCCTTGTTCTTGCGGAAAGTCTTGATGTAGTCATCGGCAAAGCCTATGGCACCCAGGATTATGGTGGTTATAAGCATGAGCCACATGTAGACGTTCCCCAGGTCACCTATAAGCAGGCATGGAATCACAATGGCCACGATTATGATTACGCCACCCATTGTGGGAACACCCTTCTTGGTCACGCCGAACGGATCCAGCTTGACGTCACGCTGAGTCTCGGATATGTTCTTTCGCTTGAGCATGTCAATGAAATGACTGCCGAACCAGCATGAAACCACCAGTGACAGCACCAGAGCGAATATGGCCCTGAATGTCACGTAACTGAACATTCCACCACCCGGAATATCTACTCCGGCATTCTTCAAGTATTCAAACAGGCTGTACAGCATATACCTTTATTAAAAGCATTCACGAATTACTTCATGGTCGTCAAAATGGTGTTTGACTCCCTTTACCTCCTGATAATCCTCATGTCCCTTTCCTGCCACAAGGATTACGTCGCCCGCTCCTGCAATCATGCAGGCGGTACGGATAGCCTCGCGGCGGTCCACGATGGATATCACCTTCTGCATATCCTCGTTCGTAAGACCGGCCAGCATATCGTTGATTATATCCTGTGGTTCCTCAAAACGGGGATTATCGGATGTGATTATCACCTTGTCACTGTATTTTACGCTCTCCTTTGCCATAAGGGGACGCTTGCCCTTGTCGCGGTTGCCGCCGGCACCCACTACGGTAATGATCTGACCCTTACCGTCCAATACATCTACTATGGTAGTCAGCACATTGGTCAGGGCATCGGGAGTATGCGCGTAGTCCACTATCGCGGTGAATCCCTTGGGTGAGCGTATTGCGTCAAAACGTCCGTTCACCGGAACCAGGGTACTCATCACGGTAAGCACCTCCATCGGGTCGCGGCCCAGATTGACTGCCGTGCCGTAAACGGCCAGCAGGTTGCTTGCGTTGAACTTTCCTATGAACTTGAGGAACACCTCGCGTCCGTTTATCTCAAGCAGCATTCCGTCAAAACCTGATTCCAGCAGACGACCCTTGAAATCACTCATGCTGCGCAGTGAGTATGTGGTGACCTTAGCCTTGGTGTTCTGTGCCATAACCAGTCCGTTCCTGTCATCCAGGTTGGTAACCATGAAAGCATCCTTGGGCAGATCGTCAAAGAACTTCTTCTTGGCCTTGAGATAGTTCTCGACAGTCTTGTGATAGTCCAGATGGTCACGCGTCAGATTAGTGAATATTCCGCCGGCATACTTGAGTCCGCCTATGCGCTTCTGTACGATGGCGTGTGAACTGCACTCCATGAACACGTACTTGCAGCCCTCATCGGCCATACGTCCCAGCAGGCGGTTAAGCGTCACTGCATCGGGGGTGGTATGATCGGCCGGGATGGGCTCGCCGTCTATGTAATTGCAGACTGTCGACAGCAGACCGGTCTTGTATCCGAACTTGCGGAACATGTTGTAGAGCAATGTGGCGATGGTGGTCTTGCCGTTAGTGCCGGTCACACCCACCAGTTTTACCTTATCGGTGGGATTGCCGAAGAAACGTGTGGCAACCGTGCCTACCACATCCTCGCAGTCGGGTACCTGAACGTAAGTGACTCCGCTGACGGTTTCATCGGGCATGACTTCACACAGGACCGATGTGGCACCCAGCTCTATGGCCTTGGGTATGAACTGATGGCCGTCGACGGTCGTACCGCGCATAGCCACGAACAGGCATCCTTTGGCTGCCTTGCGTGAATCCAACTGTATATCGGTAACCTCAATGCCGGTATCACCAACCGTCCTCACCGTCTTTAGTCCTGAAATAAGCTCTCCAATTGTCACCATATATATCACATTGATAATGTTAACTGTATCCTGTCTCCTTTCTTGAAGCGGGTATTACGTGCAGGCACCTGGCTCTTGACCTTACCTACTCCGTCAATGCTCACTCTCATTCCCATACGCTCCAGCAGATATAGGGCGTCCGATGCCCCCATCCCGCGAACATCGGGAACCACGCCCTCGGCGTACTCCACGAAATGCATCACGTATCGGCCCGAATCCGAAGATACCGAGCCCCATATGCTGTCTGCAACCGAACGGTCCACGCGGCGCATCAGATCCTTCTTGCCCAGACCCTTGAGTACGGTGCTTGCCTTTGCAAGATCACCGGGCATTACCTTGGGTATGAACTGTTTTGTCGAATCAAATGCCTCATACACATCCCTCAGGTTCAGGTTTGCCATAACCTTCTCGGATATCTCATGGAACGCGGGAGCAGCCCATGTGGCACCACCCGCTGAACCGCCGTCTGTACGTACCGACACGATGCATGAGTATTGGGGATTATCGGCCGGGAAGTAACCGCAGAACGATACCATATATCTGCGCGGTCCGTTCTTGTAGCCGGCATCACCCTGTGACAGCTGTGCAGTACCGGTCTTTCCTGCAACCGTGAAGTACTTGGAAGAGGCGTTCTTGCCTGTACCATCAAGCACCACAAGTTCCAGCATGCTTTTTACCTTTTCGAGCGTTTCGTCCTTGCACATGTGTCGTACTACCACCTCTACCGGGAACTCCTGGACAACCTCATCCTCACGGGTAACCTTGGTTACCAGACGCGGGGCGACCATACAGCCGCCGTTGGCTATGCCGTTATAGAAAGCCAGCGTGTTTATTACCGGTAGTTGGGTGTTGTATCCTATCGACATCCAAGGCAGACGCGTTGCGTCCCAATAACCCTCACGTCGTATCACGGGAGCCGCCGTACCTGTAAGCTGAAGTCCGAAATGCGTATTTATGCCCGTGCGGTAAACGCCGTCTACAAACTCCTGCGGATTATCCTTATATGCGGCATGTATCAGTTTTGACGTTCCTATGTTGCTGGAGTTGGCTATTATGTGCGGTACGTCCAGCCATCCGTATTCATGTGAATCGGTCATCCTGGAACCGCCGAATCCCGTATAAAGACCCTTCTCGCAATAGACGCTGTCCGTCAGTGATATCTTGCCGGCATCAAGCGCCACCATCATCGATACGGGTTTGAATGTGGAACCGGGTTCATATATCTCCCTCACCGCATTGTTCTGTATCTCGTCAAACTGACCGGGACCGGTTTTCGTAAGACTGGCCATGGCCTTGATGTCTCCCGTCTTGACCTCCATCAGAACTACTATGCCCGAGGCAGCGTTATGTGTATCCATCACCTTGCGCAGTGCGACCTCGGCAATATCCTGCATGTCCACGTTGATAGTGGTATGTACGTCACAACCGTCAATCTGGGGGACATCGGCCACCATACGGGTCACGTTCTGTACCTTCTCCTGATGTCCGCGTCCGGGAACTCCGCGCAGAAGCGAGTCGAATGAGAGCTCCAGACCGTTACGTGCCGAGTCCTTGGCCTCATACATGCTTCCTATCGTGCGGGCAGCCAGTGCACCGAAAGGTTTCTGGCGTGATATCTTGGATTCGGCGCTGTAGAACCACATCTCATACTTGGGCTTGAGCCATACGGTCTTTACGAGTGACTTGTACTGGTTGTATGAAATGGGGTATGAGTTCCTTGATGTTCCGGGCAGGAGCAGCCACGAGTGTGATTTGGATTCAAATCCCTTCTGGTAATGGTTGGCAAACTCCTGAATGGAATACTGGGGGAATATCTCGTGCATCTGGCGTGAGAACTCGGCCAGATGTTTCGTAAACAGGGTATCCTTGCGCATCTGGTCCTTCTGGGTACGCGCATCGGTATCCTTACCTACCGATTTGAAGTCCAGGAAAATCCTGTACTGTTTCATGCTGCTTGCCAGCAACAGGCCGTCATCGCTCAGGATGTTGCCGCGGCGGGGCTCTATAACCCTGTTGACCGGAGTCATGTTTCGCTCCACCTCGTTCCAGTACTGCCTCTCGCCGAACATGACAAAGACCATCTTTGCAATGATGAGTATGCCCCACACGAGCATAAGCAGAAAAAGCGAGAGGTATTTGCGCGATACCCTCTTCTTTTCAAGCTTGCGCGGATCGTCCTTGCCTTTCATCATACTCATTTGGGCAGTTTGAACGGCGGTTCAGTGCTGGGCTGAAGACCAGAGCCGTTTCTGGTCACCACTTTCTCAACATAAGACGGCTTGCTTTTGGCCGATACGTCACTCGTGGTATTCAGTGTCTGGTACTGCATATCCACCAGTTCACGACGAAGCCTTTCGGCATAAGCCTGGTCACGCTGGTATGCATATCGGTTGCCTATGTAGAATATCACGCATGCCAGTATCTCCAGCAGCAACCAGAAATTGCGCTGGATAAGATCAGGCATGGACTGCATCAGTCCTTTCCTGTTTTGGCTTTTCTGCGTATTGTCCTCCATATCAGACCTTCTCTGCTATTCTCAGTTTTGCGCTGCGGGAACGCGGATTGGCAGCCTGCTCGGCGGCATCGGGAACAACGGGCTTCCCTATCGCCTTGAACGGCACCATGCGGTTTCCGTAGAAATCAGTTTTTATATCACCTTCAATGTTTCCGCTCTTCATCAGGTTCTTGACCATGCGGTCCTCGATGGAGTGATAGGTTATCACAACCAGACGGCCGCCCTTGTCAAGCAGTCCCACCGCACCGGTAAGCATCTCACGCAGGGCATCAACCTCATGGTTCACCTCCATGCGCAGTGCCTGGAACAGTTTGGCGGTATCTTTCTTTTCACGTTCACGGCCGATAACCGGACGAACCGCATCCAGAAGTTGGGTCACAGTCTCAAGACGGCAGTTCCTGCGGGCCCTGCCTATGGCACCGGCAATCTGGCGTCCGTTCTGCAACTCGCCATACAGCCAGAACAGCTGTGCCAGTTTCTCCTCCGGATAGTCATTGAGTACGTCCGATGCCTTCATCCCCTCCTTCTGGTTCATGCGCATGTCAATGGGACCCTCAAAGCGGAACGAGAACCCGCGGGTGCTGTCATCAAAGTGATGCCATGATACGCCCAAGTCGGCAAGTATGCCGTCAACCTTCTCATGGCCGTACCAGCGCATAAAATTGGACATGTATCGGAAATTGGAGTAGACGAAAGTGAAACGGTCGTCCCTGATGATGTTGTTCATGGTATCGGCATCCTGGTCGAAACCATACAGATGACCTTTGCTGCTGAGTCTGGACACTATTTCGCGCGAGTGGCCACCACCACCGAAGGTGGCATCCACATAGACCCCGTCAGGGTCTGCTACAAGCCCTTCTACGCTTTGCTTGAGAAGGACAGGCACATGATATGTCCCGCTTGTGTCCACTTACCTGTTATGTATGTAATTCGTATCACTCAGTCATAAACTTTTTCAGACTATCAGCAAACTCTCTATCGCTCATGAAGGGTTGGTCACCCTTACCTGCAGCAACATCGGGATTCCATATCTCTATGGTCTGCTCCATGCCCACAAACAGGACATCCTGCTTAATCCCCACCTTGTCGAGCAGTGCCTTGGGCAGCAGAATGCGTCCGTTGCTGTCCAACTGCACCTCCTGAGCCTCAGATACCAGTTTACGATACACCATCTGCTGGTTTCCGTCAAAACGGTTCAACCTGGCGCGTACTCCGGCAATCTCATCCCTCCACTGGGTGGCGGGATAAACCACAAGACAGTTCTCAAAGTAATCCTTACGGACCACCAGAGTCTGCTCCCCCGCCTGTTGCAGCAGACGGCGGAAACCTGCCGGCATAAACGCTCTGTTTTTAGCATCCAGCCGTACCGGGAACTGTCCTATGAAGCTCATTTTTTGCTGGTAATCGATATTCGGTTCCAAAGTTATAACTTTTCGCTCCACTTTCACCCACTTTAACCCACTTTTTATTTAAAAAAGTTTTTAACCGCCTGTTGATAACTCAGATGGTTGTTAATCAAAAAGTTGGCCTGAACCAGTTAAAGCACCGGTTCAGGCCAACTTTATAATCTGTTGAAAACGACACGTTAGGGTCAGACCCCTTTGTGTCGGGGAGACTTGGCTCAAAGGTCGTTTTTTGTTGACACAAAGGGGTCAGACCCTTTGTGCGGCTAGGATCTCTTCTGCTCGTTGGAGGGCGAGGTTGATGTGACTGCAGATGTTTTCCTTTCCTACTACATCATCCATTCCGGCGTCCTCTATGACTTTCATCACCTTGGGATTGACGCCGCTCAGAACTACTTTTACGCCCATCTGGGAGCACATACGGCACATGTTCTGAAGGTTGTGCACACCGGTAGAGTCAATGAACGGAACCTTACGCATACGGATGATGCGGACCTTGGCGCGGCCGCCCATATCACCCATCATCTCCTCGAACTTGTTTCCTATTCCAAAGAAGTACGGACCGTTTATCTCATACACCTTTACGCCCTCAGGGATTGTCAGATGATCCAGATTGCCCTGGACGTCGCTATCGGCGTTGGGATCTATCTCATCGCTCAGGACCGATACGTTGGTGGTCTCGGCCATACGCTTCATGCAGAGCAGGCAGGCAATCAGCACGCCCACCTCGATTGCAACGGTAAGGTCAAAGATCACTGTCAGGAAGAATGTTACCAGAAGTACGATGATATCGGACTTGGGGTTCTTGAGTATGGCCTTGAAACTGCGCCACTCACTCATGTTGTATGATACGACTACCAGAATTCCGGCCAGGCAAGCCATCGGAATGAACTTTACCAGCGGCATCAGGAACAGGTAGATGAGAGCCAATACAATGGCGTGCGCAATACCGGCCACGGGAGTGCGCCCGCCGTTGTTGATGTTGGTCATGGTTCGTGCTATAGCGCCTGTGGCAGGTATGCCGCCTATAAGAGGCGAAACCATATTGGCAATACCCTGTGCCACAAGTTCCTGGTTGCTGTCATGACGGTCACCAATCACACCGTCGGCTACCGCTGCGGAGAGCAGGGACTCAATAGCACCCAGCATTGCTATCACCATAGCCGGCTGTGCCAGACGTACTATGCTGTCCCAGTTGATCTTGGGAACCTCGGCCTGAGGCAGTTCAGTGCTTATTGAGAAACGGTCACCGATGGTCTCTATGCCCTCCACGCCTACGCCGCGCAGAATGAGGCAGACAATGGTCATTATGATGATTGCCGCCAGAGAACCCGGAAGTTTACGACTAATCTTGGGAGTAAATACGATTATCAGTATGCTGCCCACACCCACCAGCAGTGACCACCAGCTCACGGTGTCAAAGTGACGGAAATAGACAACCCATTTGTCAAGGAAACCTGCCGGAACGTTTTCAATCTGCAGTCCGAACAGATCCTTGATCTGTGTAGCGAATATAGTCAGGGCGATACCGCTTGTAAAGCCCACTACAATGGGATAAGGAATATACTTGATTATGGTTCCCAGATGCAGGACACCCATAAGAATGAGGAACGCGCCTGCCATGAATGTGGCTATGCAGAGACCGCTCATTCCGTAATCCTGTATGATACCGTATACGATTACGATGAACGCTCCTGTAGGACCGCCAATCTGCACCTTGCTTCCTCCAAAGAACGAGATGATGAAACCTGCTACAATAGCAGTGAGAATACCGGCCTCGGGGGTTGCTCCCGATGCAATACCGAATGCGATGGCAAGCGGCAGAGCCACTATGCCGACAATTACACCTGCAAGCAGGTCCTGGACTAAAGTCTGTTTGTCGTAACCGTTCTTGAGAGTTGAGAACAGTTTAGGTTGGAAACCTTTGAGATTCATAAAGTTGACATCATTTTGCCGGCCATTTACCGACGTTGTTTTACTACATTTTCAATTTTCGGCCGCGAAATTACACATTTCTCAGCCTCATTGTAGCGATGTCAACTTTCTGAATCACATATTATTACTACAATTATACATTTTTAACCCCATTTGTAATCCGGGGATACCAAAACGGAACGCTTAATGCTTATCCTCCTTGTATGCGAATATGCTCTTGGGGCACCACTCCATGTAATCAAAGTTCATCTCGGCGTTGGGATTCTCCAATACAAGCCTCATACGCAGATAGTAGGTCTTGTCGGCCTTGAAGTAATCGGTCGTGATTATACGGCGTGCTATCAGACCTCCGTTGTAATTGCGGAACGTCTGACCATCGGAGTTCATATCGCCCGTGTAATGGGAGTCCGGACCCTTCATGTATCCGCGGTTGTGCATAGCCTTGTCATATGCGTCAATGGCAATGGTGTCGCCGTTGAAATCATCATCGGATTTCCAACGGATATTGGGGTTATCGGCAGCCGAATAACGCAGGTCTGTGGGTATTCCGCAGGGAGCGAGCATGAGCGGGTCATCACCGACATAATTCTGGACAACGCCGCAACCGGCCGATCCACGGTACGACAGACGAAGTTCCCAGGTACCGTCATGCGGTACGGGAGGCAGCTTGAGCATGATGTCATAATTACCCTGCAGGTCCAGTCCGTCCACCCACATGCAGTAATCCTGATTGAACGAATGGAAATTCGTGGGCTGCAGGAATCCTACACCCTCATAATTGCTCTCGGTCTTTTTCTGGCGTGCGCCCGATGTCATGAAATCCGGAGAAAGAGTGCAGCAGTCAATCCTGAGACGACGGTCAAGAACGCTGTTCCTTATAAAATCAGAGTACTCCAGAATGTCATCGATATAGAACATATAGCCGTTGCAGCCCTCGTTCATGGTTTCAGCCTCAACCTCCGTTATCTTTATTCCACGATAGAAATCACGGCCTATCTCACCTGCACCGTCAGGACCTACGCCGCGACGGTTTATGTAAACGCCGTTGTAATCACCGGTTTCCATGATTCTTGAGAAACGCATCAGTGAATGCGGGAGATAGGTCTCATAGTAATCCTCGGCATCAAGTAGTGAAGTTACCACCTTGGCCTTTATGATATCTTCGCGACAGTTGAAGTTCGTGATTGAAGGCACGCTGAAAGGCAGTATATGATAACGTACAAAACGGCGCAGCGGACAGCGGTCATCGGACCATATGGTGTCATACTTGTCACCTAATGCATCATATTCCATCTTGTAGGAATCATGATACACCCTGTTGGCATAATCTATCAGATCCTCAAGAGTCTCTATTCCATGCTGCCTGTAAACATCATCCGTTTCGGCCATGATGGTAAAGCCGAAATTCTTCTCCGGGACATAACGGATGGTATAGTCGGAACCGCCACCCTGCTTGATTATTCCCTCATAAGCCGAGTCGTAACTTACCGAATAAGTCTTGTCATGCCATTTCTGAAGCGAATCCTGAAGACATACCAGATCCAGCGCATTGTAGAACAGGCTCACTTTGGGATTTGACTTGACGATATCATAAATGTAATCACCCGATACCCTTATCACATTGTCCACCACATGGACTACACCATTCTGCACGGTATCATCATCGTCTATCACTATGCTCTCCCTGTTGATTGTGGGGCGTGCCTTGATGATGCCGTTGGACAGGGTATCCTCCATGTAACCCATGACAAGGAAACGGTTAAGCCTGTTGACCGATGGCAGACCGCCCTCATTCTGGTCTTTAAGGAACAGGGTGGTATTGATAAGATGGGTTCTGGCTATGGTATCGCAATCCTCGAACGACAGCGAATCGACAGAACTTATGTTTCTTGATTCAAGATATTTCTCAAAAGCCCTGTCTGTGGGAGCAAAACAGGTGTAATTACCGTAAGTTTCCAACTCACCGTATACTCTGGCTTTCTTAAGGACCTTGAGGAACGAATCAAAACGCTGGGCCGTATCCTGCTCAAGGTAATCGACTACGGTCTGTCCCTGGAACACATAATATGTGCCCGGGTGCTGCTCACTCCATATGTCTGAGCAGGCTACAAACAATGCAGAAAAGGCTACTGCAAAGAGTGCTTTACGTAAAAACAAGCAAGTTCTTTTCATAAGTTTATATTGGTTAGTCTTGAAAATCCTTTTTAATGCCTCAAATATAGTATAAATATTCGAATATAGCAGAACCGCCAAGTATTGCAGATTCGGGAAATTGGTGTACCTTTGCAGCGCCTCAGGGCAGTACCGATCCTTTAGCTCAGTTGGTTTAGAGCGCTTGCTTGACAGGCAAGAGGTCAGCAGTTCAAATCTGCTAAGGATCACAAAAAGGGAGCGGTCGCATGACCGCTCTCTTTTTATGATCCTTTTTCCGACCTTCTTTTATTTCGCTACGCGAAAGCGCTCACTTTGTTCGCTTGGCGGCCCTCCGGGACCGCGTTTGGGGCGAATTTGCTTTGTGTTTCGTGGCGGATTCGAACCGCCGACCTCTTGCGTGTGAAGCAAGCGCTCTGAACCGGCTGAGCTAACGAAACATTGTATCTTTTGCTAGGCAAAGATACTACTTATTCCCAATATTCGAACTCACGCACAAGTACTTCGACCGGCAGACGGTACTCGTTGTAGGTACGGCAGTCTTTCCAGTTGCCGTGCTCGTCCAGATCACCGTATTGGGTATAGGTTACAGTCTCCTCTTCCTTGCCATCGGCCCCGTTGTGAGTCAGGATGTGCTTCTCTATCACGTTGTGATTTTCATCAAAGATGTTGGTCTCGATGGTCTTGTTGCCGGTCTTGGGTTCCTTGATGATGATCTTGGCGGGATATCCCTGACGGTCTGTCTTGATTATGCTGATGGTCGTTACCTCGCCGTCCTCTGTTACTACGGATTTGTGCCTGTTAAAGAAAGAACTCTTCTTTACCTTCATGTGGGTTGTACGGCCGTTCATCTCCTTGTTGTACTCAAGAGTTCCTTTGTTCTCGGCCATCAGCGAGATGCGTGCAACGGGACGGGTACCGGCTTTCTGGACACTGCGTACACAGACGTCACCTTCAAACAGGCTTTCGGCCTGAGTCACGAAACGCTCTGCGCTGTCCTGCACGGCCGAGTATATCTCATTTCCGTAAACATCATAAATAGATGTGTTGATGTACATGATATCGCTGCCGCGCTGGTTGGCGTACCATATCTCGGGCATCAGGTGCCAGATGGTTACTTTCTGGACGCGTCCGTTCATTCCGCCGAACGGCAGTTCCTTGTAATCACTGCATGACGTAAACATGACTGAACAGAGTACAGCCACGATCATTGCAGACAGTAATACCTTTCTTTTCATATTATGTTCTGTTTCTTCATTTCACTTACGGTAAGTTCCAATTCATCATACCAATCCTGTCCGAACCGGCGGATGAGAGGCTCCTTAAGACACCTGTAAACCGGGATATGTTCCCTGTGTCCCTTAATAACGGCTGCCTGGCACACATCCCACCTGTCATAATTCAGACCCAGGTACGGACCGATCTTCTTTACGCGGATAGGATAAAGGTGGCATGAAACGGGTTTCATGAAACTGACCTTTCCCTCGCGGTAAGCCTTCTCAATCGCGCAGTAGCAGCATCCGTTCTCATCGTAGCAGGTAAAGACGCAATCCTTGCCGTTCACAATCTGGGTAACCAGTTCGCCCTCGGGATCCGGATAGGCAATACCCTTCTCCTGAATGGCCTTAAGGGCATCGGCCGATAACATATCGCTGATAACCGGCAGGATCCGTTCTATCTCTGCAATCTCATCGGTAGTTACGGGTGCGCCGGCATCGCCTTCAACGCAGCAGGCTCCGTGACATTTGCGCAAATCACAGCAGAACTCCTTGGTTATGACATCGAGCGATACTATCGTGTCTTGGATCTGTACCATCGGAGGGCAAATTTAATGATTTTATTGCTATCTTAGCGGCAAATTCTGTAAATCATGTGGTCAACCGTTTTGATAGTCCTCGCCTTTATTCTGTGCGTTTTAGGCATAATAGGCAGTATAGTTCCCGGTATGCCCGGACCGCCGCTCAGTTGGGTGGGCCTGCTGTGCATTTATCTGAGTCACAGGATGGGAGGATCGGACATGACAATGACGTTTCTTCTTATCTGGCTGGGAATTACCATCATTGTAACCATCCTGGATTACATCGTTCCGGCCAAGGTAACCAAGCTGGCGGGCGGGTCCAAAGCCGGCAGCAGGGGTGCCATGATCGGCATGATAATAGGTATATTTTTTACTCCGTTAGGCATGATTCCCTGCAGCCTTATAGGCGCATTCCTGGCAGAGATGTTTCAGGAGAACAAACCGGCAGGTGATGCGCTGAAATCGGCTTTGGGTTGTTTTCTGGGCTTTCTGATAGGTACCGGCATGAAACTGCTGGCATCGGGTATGATGATGTACTACTTATTCTGAAAAATGTTTTAACTTTGCCCGACTTGTAAGGTATTATATACGGAACATTACTTCTTAATTACACAATAAAATGAAAAAGAACATTCTTCTCGTAGCGGCTATTATGATGTCGCTTACAGGTTTCGCCCAGTTCCCGGGCGGTGGTTTTGGTGGTGGTATGCCTCAGGGCGGATTCGGCGGCGGAATGCCTCAGGGCGGTTTCGGCGGTTTCGGCGGATTCGGTGGTCCTCAGGGTGCTGCTCAGGTTGAGTGCTCCGAGAAATTCACTGACATCAACTACGCCGGTGACGACGGTCAGGTTTATCACATGCTTGACATCTACCTGCCTAAGGAGGTTAAGGATAAGTATCCCGTTGTCGTACACATCTACGGTAGTGCTTGGGGCAGCAACAGTTCCAAGGGTATGGCCGATGTAACCACAATCGGTCAGGCTCTGCTCAATGCCGGTTATGCAGTAGTTTGCCCGAACCACCGTTCAATCGCTGACGGCAAGTGGCCCGCACAGGTTAACGATATCAAGGCCGTTATCCGCTTTATCCGCGCTAACGCCGACAAGTACAAATTCGACACCTCATTCATCGCAATATCAGGATTCTCATCAGGTGGTCATCTGAGTGCCGTTACAGCTCTGTCAAACGGTGTCAAGGTTGCCAAGCGCGGAACTGCCGAGTATGATATTGAGGGTAACGTAGGCCCCTACACCAAGGAGTCAAGCATGGTCAACGCATTCTGCGACTGGTCAGGCCCCACAGAGCTTCTGCACATGGACTGCGGCAACGCCATGATATTCGGTGGTCCCGGTAACACCCCCGAGGAGCAGCTTATCGGCGCTCCCAAGGAGGGCAACGAGGATAAGTTCATGCTGCTGAGTGCCACCGGCTTCCTGGATAAGAACGATGTGGCCGGTTACATGTTCCACGGTGATTCAGATCCCATTGTAGCATCATGCGTAAGCCAGTACCTCTATGACGAGATGCAGAAGGCAGGCGTAGAGAGTTACATAGTACGCGTACCCGAGGGCAGCCACGGCGGCGCCGCTATGTACACCGAGGAGAACCTCAAGAAGATGACCGACTTCCTGGACGCTCAGCGCGCCAAGGCATCAAAGAAAAAATAATCTGAACAGATAAAAAGAGAAACGCGGGATTCACAGTCCCGCGTTTCTTTTTTATTCCACTATCGGCTCCAGAGTCATCTGCATGATATCACCGTTCTTTATTTCTTCAACTCCGAATCTGACTGGAGCCATGATATAGAAATGATTTCTTCCTCCGTAGTTATCGTAATATGGAGAATCCTTATCAATAATCTCCTCTATGACTCTGAATATCATTTGGTTCTTCTTAATCTTCAGAACCAACAGGTCTGGCGCATCAGGATCTTTTGCCATATCGGTTCCTTTCAATTCCTTTATCTCTGACGGATGTTTCCAAACCAAATCATATTTGCCATTGGGGAACAGACCGGATTCGTCACCGGCAAATGTTATCTTTTCTTTTTCATCAACAGTAACCTTTACTATCTTCAATGGCTTGAAACCGATAGCCTCATCATCCTCTACAACAGCTGTATGGACTTCAGCACTATAGGTACCCTGGATAATATCACCAACATTTTCTATCGTTATTCCTTCAGGCTTTCCCGGTTGCCACAGCTTGATGCTTACCGGCTCATGGCATACCGATCCGGAGAGCGTAGGAATACCCTCATCCCACTCCTCCTCGGAAATGGCAGGGAATATCACCTGATAAGGAGATGATACCCAGTCTCCGTGACGGTCAAAGTCCTCATTTACCGGAAGTCCTTCAATCCTTATGGCATCCAGAACCTTTCCGTTGGCAAGAGTCAGTTTGTAGTCATTGCCTATATGTCCGGGGAACGAGTGGTTTGCCCTGATGTACATAAGGCAGTAGACGGTTGTCTCATCCTCGCCAAAATCAACCCTGTCGGCGGCAAACTCATCCTTGACATCATCATTGAGATGTGTGGTCTTAAGATAGGTATGTCCATTAACTTCAATACTGCGTACATTATCAAACATGCTGACATCCTCTGTCACCTGGATCTTCTTCATGTTTATGTTCAGCGTCTTCTCCCTGAAATTGATGTTCTTGACATCCTTGGGCAGAGCCGGGAAGTGTATGGTCTGACAAACGAATCCGTATGTAGGATTCCAGAAATAGTGATTCAGGAAATCGTCCATTCCTTCATTCTTTATCTCTTTAATCCATTGGCCGTTAACCTCAATCTCACATTCGCTCAAACCGGTCACCCACTGATCCCTGTACTGATGGGTGGTGAACACCATAATAAATTCATCATCGGCATTGACCAGATTCATGTAAATCCAGTCATCCTCGGGATTATAGAAAACCTTGGGGTCGTGGATATGCAATCCCTTGCCATAATACTTCTCTGTCAGGTCATACAGCATCTGCTTTGCCGCTGTCTTTGCATCCATACCCGGATAATGGCTTTCAATGTTGAAGTTCTTGGGAATGATGGTGATATTATGATCAAAACCACTTCTGGGATTAATAGATACACCAATTCCTACTGGCACAGCTCTGATTTCTTCTTCTTCAATATCGGTTACAATTGAGAACTGATCAATACCACGGCCAAAAGTGGCTTGGGACAGGATGTCCGCATCCCTAGCACTCATTTTATCGGGATAAATGGATACGCCGTGTCCATCGAACAGGTTTATCCACTTCTTCATCAGATTGATATCACCGGTAATTGAAGGTGTGGGATACTTGATGTATGAGCTGTCACCAAACATTGCTGCCAAGCGATTATTTGACTTAAGGTTGCAGTTCAACTCAAACCTGTACTGTCCGCCGCCCAAGTCGAATATGCGTGCGGCACGATACTCAGGCATGGTCATCTGGGTAAGGATCTCGTCGTTGTTGGCAACGCTTATGCGGATACCTTTTGCCACAAGCTGCTCGGCCAGAGGCTGGACCTCGGCCAGACCTTCAATGGGATAGGTGTACATGAGGGTCATGCGGGTGGTCTTGAAATCCTTGTAGTTGGCAAGATAATCTGCCAATTCGCTGACCTTCATGCTGGCCTCGACACCGTTGAAAGTTCTTACTTTACAGGTTCCGTCCTGGTAAATCCAGGTCTTACCGTCTTCAAATACCGGCCAGCGGAAAGTGCTGTCCTCGGCCATAGCCACATTTGCAGTCGCAAACAAGAAGAAATACGCGATTGCAGGGATGAACAGGACTCTGAGCCTGCTCCATCCGTTTGATTGCTTTTTGTCCATCATATCTATTCTCTTTTTTAGGTTGGATTGCTTAAGCCAACTGGTCATAGCCATTCCGCGGCTGGCAGCTACTGCGTTAACCAGCATGAGTTTATACTCCTTGGGATTGGCTCCGCTGTCAATCACCGCGCGGTCTGCCTCATACTCGTGTATGAGCTCAAACTCCTTGCGCAGCAGTATCATTACCGGATTGAACCATTGGAATGCCGTCATGACATCGGCCATAAGAAGGTCCAGAGAGTGCCAGCGGTGTGCATGCAGGTTCTCATGTTTCCAGACCGATGCGTTCTCAGATTCCAGCCACTCGTGCGGCATGACGATGAACCGCATCCAGTTGAGCGGTCCGGGAATCTGGTCGGACTCGATTACGTCAACGCCTTCGGCGCGGTCGGCATAACGGCCCTTGCGTATGATGCGTGACATAGTCCATACTGAAAAACCCTTTTTAATGAGCACGAACAGCACACCTGCCCCGTACAACACCAAAAGTATTGCAAACAGGTTTACGGGTGCAGATGTCTGTGCGGCTGTTGCATCCATGTCAGATACAACCAACTGGGTGTTCTCTTCCACTGCGCCTGCATTATCGGCTGCAATGGGTTGTCTTGTAATATGGAAGAGAGGCAAAACAAAGGAGAGAAGAGCAATGGTTATCAGAACCAACCGGTTAAAGCGGTGGAACGTCTCACGTCCCAGCAGCAGACGGTAACCGCCAAACAGCACGGCTACAAGAACTGCCACCTTGACCTGATATATTAACAATGCCTCCATTATATTCTCTTGAATTAATTATTAGTAAAAGGTATGATCGGGTTTGTTGAGGATTTATGACTCCTCCTTGATCCTTTTTATGAGATCCTCAAGTTCATCGACGCTTATCTTGTCATCCTTGACCAGCGCCGAAACCGCATCAATGTACGAGTTCTCAAAGCAGTGCGACACTATACGTCCTATTGACGTGTTGCTGTACTCGTCACGGCCGATGGCTGCGTGATAGCGGTACCCCATACCCTCTTTCTCGTGACCCAGGAATCCGTTTGACTCCAGCAGACGCACCTGGGTGGAGATGGTGTTCTGGTGAGGTTTGGGCTCCGGCAAGAGTTCCCTGAGCTCACCGACGGTCATGGCTCCGTTTTGCCAGAACAGCTCCATGATCTCTTCTTCTTTCTTACTTAATCTTTTCATTCAAACTATAGTTTTTACGATCGTTTTCTTGTTTCCGATGGGACAAATATACGACTATTTTTTATAGTTGAATCATTTTTGACGAAAAATTAACTATAAATCATAGTTTTTTCTTGAAAAGGATAAAAAAAGCACACAAAAGAGGCTGTTTCCTTTGTGTGCAAGTCTTATGATTCCTCTCAGAAAGTTACTTCAGACTTTTGCCGGTAAAGTAAAAGGAATTGCTGTAGTGAGGCTCACCGTTCAACTTCCAGCTGCGGTTGCATTTGGGGTTGCGGCCCTCCTTGTGGTCCGAGCAGTGGTAGTGAATGACATCGGTCGATCCGTCGGGCCAGTTCAGTGTGATATCCTCGTCCATATCGGCGGCACCGTCTATCTCGCCGAATACAAGTCTGTATTCAGACTGGTATGTGTCATAGTCCCGCTGTACATATAATCCTTGTATTGTTGCCATATACGCTCGGGTCTGGACCTGGTTGCCTTTTTCGTTCAAATCCTTGACAGTATATGTTTCACCTTTGTAGGTCAGTGACATACCCGGCATTTCCGGCTGGATTATGGAATTACCGACAGAATCAGTTGCATAGATGTATATATTGACCGGTGCCCAGTCAACGATGTAATCATCGACGATTTCCTCACATCCGGTCAGCAGAAACAAGGATAGGGCTGCAATTAAGATCTTCTTCATATCCGTGTCATTTTATAGCATCAGCAAGAGCCTCCAAAGCCGGGATATCGGCCGCTTTCATGCGACTCTTGATGGTAACCATAGGCTCTACAATCTCTATGTTGCTCATAGTGGAGAGCATCTCCTTCATTACGCGGCCGGCCGACGGAGCCCATGAGCCGTTCTCTATGATACCCACCTTACGGTTGCAGAATCCTTTGATCTGGAGCCGATGCAGGAACTCGTACATGGGAGTGAATACGCCTGCATCATATGACGATGCTGCCAGTACCAGTTTTGAGTGACGGAAAGCGTCCTCAACGTTTTCGGCAAAGTCCGAACGGCAAAGGTCACTTACCTCGACTTTGGGGGCACCCTTGGCACGCAGGATATCGACCAGCTTCTCGGCTGCCTCCAGAGTTCCGCCGTGGATTGATGCGCAGGCTATGAATATACCCTCGGTCTCAACCTCATAACGGCACCAGGTATTATACAGATTAAGATACTCGTCAAGATTATCCTCAAGTATTGGTCCGTGAAGCGGACGTATGGTCTTAATTGGCAACTGCGCGGTCTTGTCCAGCAGAGTACGTACGGGATTGCCGTACTTACCTACTATGTTAAAGTAGTAGCGACGAGCCTCGCAAGCCCAGTCATCATCGTCACGACCGTAGAAACCGCACTTGCTCAAGGCGCCGAACTTACCCAGTGCATCGGCACTGTAAAGAGCACCATCGGCCTCATCGAATGAAACAATCACCTCGGGCCAGTGGACCATAGGAGCGCCTATAAAGCGAAGCTTATGACTGCCAAGTTCAAGTTCCGAGCCCTCCTTTACCGCAAGGGTACGGCCGTCAACGTTCAGGTTCTCAAAGAACTGACCAAGCATCTGGATAGCCTTTGCGCTGGCCACAAGCGTAAGGGCGGGAAACTCACCCAGCACCCACTCTATCAGGGCCGAATGGTCCGGCTCCATATGATGTACAACAAGATAATCGGGGGTACGTCCTCCAAGGGCCTCCTTCAGATTGGCTTTCCACTCATCGGCCTTGCGGGCATCGGCGGTATCCATAATGGCTACTTTCTCATCCAGAATAAGGTATGAGTTGTAGGCCATTCCCTCGGGAACTATATACTGACTCTCAAAAAGGTCCAGATCCAGGTCATCACATCCGATGTACCTGACCTTGTCATTCAGATTCTTAACCATAACCATTGATTTGGATTACAAAAATAACCCAAATCTTTGATTATTCACCGGATTGGGGCTTTTTTGAAAAAAGAGTGATAAGGAATGAGCCCAACGCACCTGCGGCAAGTGATCCGACCAGAATGGCAATCTTGCCTGCGTTGCGCATCTGCTCTACAGCCTCAGCATCCTGGAACGACAAAGTGTCTACAAAGATTGACATTGTAAAACCGATACCACCCAGACAGGCTACGGCAAAGAACATTGCCCAACCGGCTTTCTCGGGCATAGAGCACAGGCGCGACTTGATTGCGGCCAGGCTGAAAAGCGTGATACCCAGCGGCTTGCCAAGCACCAGACCAAGGAATATGCCCAAGCCTACTCCGCCGGTAACTCCGGTCGTATTGAATATGTTGAAGTAGGATATATCGGGAATCTCCACACCGGCATTGGCCAGCGCGAATATGGGCATTATCAGGAAGTTTACCCAGGGTGAAAGTGCGTGCTCAACGCGGTAACTCATATCCAATGATCCGTAGGCGGTCTTGTGTATGCGGCGCAGGAAATGGCGCTGCGGACCGTTGGGGAACATTGTCTCATCGTCTATCTGGTCAAACGTAAGCAGTTTCTGCGAGAAGAACTTGATTTTGTGCAGCACATAAGGACGGTCATATCGGGCCTTGGACGGAATTATGAATGCCATAACCACACCCGACATTGTAGCGTGAATGCCTGAATAATAGAACAGGATCCATACTATTACAGCCAGCGCCAGATATACCCAGATATGTTTCTGACCCATATCTTTCAACAGCCAGGCAACCAATATCACCATTACCGACATGCACAGCAGCGTGAGGTTTATCTGTCCGCCGTAGAACAGGGCCACCACCAGGATGGCAATAAGGTCATCGGCAATTGCCAGTGCAGTAAGGAACACCTTCAGCGATACGGGAACCCTGTCACCCAGGACAGACAGTATGCATACCGCGAAAGCGATATCGGTTGCGGTAGGTATACCCCAACCTGAAGCCTCGACAGTACCGTGATTGACCAGCGTATAGAGAAGTGCCGGCATAATCACGCCGCCGAATGCAGCAATTACCGGAAGCAACGCCTTCTTGACCGATGACAACTCGCCGTGTGCAACCTCACGCTTTATCTCCAGACCTACGGTGAAGAAGAAAACCACCATCAGGATATCGTTGATGAGCTTCTCGATGGTCATGCCATGCGGGAAGAGCCAGTCAACGCTACCCTCGGGGCTCTGCATGTGAATCTGGATGCTGGTTTCAAGGAAAGCATGGTAATAGTGACGTGTTGCGGGCAGATTGGCCAGCAGCATTGCAATTATAACGCAAAGCAGCAGCAACACGCCCTGGAACCAGGGCTGACGTGTAATACGGTCTCTTTTACGGTTAAACTCAAGGACACTGCGGTTCCAGGTATAAATGGGGATCAGCTTCATATTATGAAAAAAGAACAACCGACGGCCATCTTTCAGGCCGTCGGATTATGTTTGATTATCGGATTTTATTTTACCAGGACTTTTCCGTTCATCTCAGCCGGGATGGGCAGACCCATGACGGTGAGTATTGAAGGAGCCACATCGGCCAGGATACCTGACTCAACCTTGGCATCCTTGCGCGGGGTAACGTAGATTACCGGAACAGGATTCAGTGAGTGGGCGGTGTTGGGTGTGCCGTCAGGGTTCAGGGCGTTGTCTGCATTACCGTGGTCGGCAATGATGATAGCCTCGTAATTATGAGCCTTGGCAGCCTCGATGACATCGTGTACGCATGCATCGACTGCAACGACAGCCTTCTCAATTGCCTCGTAAACGCCGGTATGACCGACCATATCACCGTTTGCAAAGTTCACTACGATGAAGTCATACTTGTCGGTGCCGATGGCCTCAACCAGTTTGTCACGAACTATGTATGCGCTCATCTCGGGTTGCAGGTCATAAGTGGCAACCTTGGGTGAAGGAACCAGGATGCGGTCCTCGCCGTCGAACGGAAGCTCGCGTCCGCCGTTCAGGAAGAATGTAACGTGAGCGTACTTCTCAGTCTCGGCAATGTGAAGCTGCTTGAGACCCTGTGCTGAAAGATACTCACCAAGAGTATTGTTCACGTTCTCCTTGTCAAACAGGATGTGTACGCCTGTGAAAGAAGCATCGTACGGAGTCAGGCAGTAGTACTGCAGACTGGGGATGGTGTGCATACCCTCGGCATCCATATCCTTCTGAGTCAGAACGATAGTGAGCTCCTTGGCACGGTCGTTACGGAAGTTGAAGAAGATGATTGCATCACCCTCCTCGATGCGGCTGTCATAAGCCTCGTTAACGATAGGCTTCATGAACTCGTCGGTAACGCCCTCGGCGTATGACTCCTCGACAGCCTTAACCATATCGGATGCCTTGCGG
>CAJOJD010000003.1 GCA_905234745.1 uncultured Bacteroidaceae bacterium
CATCTTTTTGAGTGACCTGGACAATGCCTTGGGGTCAGAGATGCTGTATCTGAAAAGCATATCCCCTATTCCACTTCCCTTGGGAGCAGCCTCGAGGGCGAGCATGGCCTGGGCACGAAGCAAATCTATATCGGAATCGGATTCCTCCTCATATCGGCCGTAATCCAGCAGATCCTCATATTTACCCTGATGATAGAGTTGTTCCATGCGGAGACGGCGGTGAAGATTCTCATCGGTGTTACCCAGATATGAGGTGATACCGAACAGAACGGACAGGATAAGAAGGTTGCCGGCAAGCGTACGCGGACGGTCATTGTATTCGGACTTGGGGACCGATGCCACTATCTTGCATATCAGGAATAGCACTAGCATCAAAACACCTGTCACGATCCATACGGTATATGACTGTCCAAAAAGCGAATAGCCGTCATATCCGGCAATAACCCCAAGGAAAGCCGCAGAGATAAGGTAATTACATGCATACAGACCTTTCTTGAAACGCAGGACTATCCTGCCGGGAATGGCAAGCAGCAATGCTATTGCCGTCAATGCCAGGCTGACCAGGAGATGATGGTTGAACATCCATATTCTCAGACCGTTATCGGCCGAAAACAGAACTCCGTTCTCAGCCTGCAGCAGTTCCCGTTGGAAGAAATAGAGCCAGCAGAATGCGAAAGCCCCGAATAGGATTGCGCAAATCCAACGGACGCACTTGTCACATGACTTTTTTTCCATTGCCTCTTACCTTTTTCAGTACAATTGCAGAACGGGCGGGCAGATAGAGTTTGAGCCACTCCTTGCGCACCTTTTTATATAAGGGATCCATCAGGGTAAAATGTTCCATCTTGTCATCAACCCTTCCGTAACCGCCGAACTCTATACTATCACTATCCAGAACTGTCTTATATGAACCTCGGGGTACCAGGAAACCGTAATCGGAGAATGAGCGTGTAGGATTGAAGTTGAACACGAATACAAGGTCTCCGCGTCCGAACGCAAGCACCTGGTCACCGTCGTTGTGCCAGTACTCCACTACCTCTTTCTTCTGGTAATCCTTTACCGAGCCGATGAGTTTCATCAGAGCACGGTCAAAATCACCCAGCCATGAATAAGCCAGTTGTTTGTTATCTATAAGACTCCACTGGCGGCGGGCATATTTATGACTCCAGCCATTGCCCTCACGTGGGAAATCGATCCACTCGGGATGGCCGAACTCGTTACCCATGAAATTGAGATAACCTCCGTTGATGGTCGATGCAGTCACCAGACGTATCATCTTGTGCAGGGCTATGCCTCGTGCTGTCACGTCATTACCGCCGTCCTTGGTGAAATGCCAGTACATATCGGCATCTATCAGACGGAAAATGACGGTCTTGTCACCGACAAGAGCCTGGTCATGACTCTCAACGTAGGATATTGTTTTTTCATCCTTACGACGGTTGGTTACTTCCCAGAATATGCCTGCCATGGACCAGTCCTCGTCTTTCTTTTCCTTGATGGTCTTGATCCAATAGTCGGGAATGTTCATGGCCAGACGGTAATCAAATCCGAAACCACCGTCATCAAACGGGGCAGCCAGTCCAGGCATGCCGCTCACCTCTTCGGCTATTGTTATAGCGCCCGGATTGAACTGATGTATGACGCGGTTGGCTAGCATCAGATAGCAGATGGCGTCATCATCCTGATGTCCGTTGAAATAGTCATCATAATTGCAGAACGCCTCACCCAGTCCGTGACTGTAGTAGAGCATTGATGTCACACCGTCAAAACGGTATCCGTCGAACTTGAACTCATCCAGCCAGTATTTGCAGTTGGAAAGCAGGTAATGGAGCACCTGTGTCTTGCCGTAATCGAAGCAGAGAGAACCCCATGCAGAATGTTCATGACGGTCACCGGGCAGGAAATACTGATTGGGATCACCGGCCAGGTTACCCAGTCCCTCATACTCGTTCTTGACCGAGTGAGAGTGCACCAGATCCATGATGACCGATATGCCCATGCCATGGGCCGTATCTATCAGTTCCTTGAGTTCCTCGGGCGTGCCAAAACGGGATGAGGGCGCAAAGAAACTGGACACGTGATAACCGAAACTTCCGTAATAGGGATGTTCCTGAATGGCCATGACCTGAATGCAGTTGTAACCCGCAGCCTTTACACGAGGCAGCACGTTATCCTTGAATTCGACGTATGTGCCTACACCCTCACGCTCCTGAGCCATACCTACATGGCACTCGTAAATGAGCAGCGGATCCTGCTTGGGCTTAAAGTCGTTGTGTTTGAACTCATACTCTTTGCTCGGATCCCAAACCTGTGCCGAGAATATCTTGGAGTTATTGTCCTGCACTACCCTGCGGCACCATGCCGGAATGCGGTCACCCTGACCGCCGTTCCACTTGACACGCATCTTGTAGTGCTGTCCGTGGCTGATCATTCCAAGCGGAATGAGCAGTTCCCAATCACCGGCATCACTGATGCGTCTCAGACGGAAACGTTCCTGCTCCTCCCATCCTGAGAAATCACCGATAAGGAATATCTCGGTAGCATTCGGAGCCCACTCCCTGAACGTCCAGCCATCGGCTGTACGCTGAAGCCCGTAATAGAGATAGCCTGAGGCGAAATCCTTGAGGCTCATCTTTCCGCCGGTAAGCTGGCTCTCACGCCAAAGGGCATGATCATGCCTACCTTCTATGGCACCTGAATAGGGTGTCAGCCAAGGGTCATTCTCTATAATCTTCAACATGGTTTCCTAATCTTAACAATAAGTTTTAAAATACCATCCCTGGTGATGGCTGGCGCATGGCCCTCGCCCGGAAAGAACACTACGAACATGCCCTTTCTGACGTTGAGGTACGTATCGCACAGACCGGGATAGAAAGCCACATCCCTGTCGGCATTATATGCTTTTGAGGGAGCAGGCATGAAGGGGGCCGATATGAATCCCATCTCCTCATCGGACGATATGGGAACCTGAATGTCTATATACTCCTGATGAGCCTCGATGGGAGCCTCATCACGTGTCTGGGCATCCTGACGGTTCACATTGACAAAAAGGTCATCGCCCTGAAGGTCTATCCTGCCCGGTTTGAGAGTGGTAAGGTCCGTCTTTCTGAAGAAATCCAGAACCTTGTCCATCAAAGGACTTATGTATCCGTAGCTCTCAAGTCTGTCAAGCGTATCCAGTATCATAATGTCAATATATTATCGTTCTTATCTTTTTTCCTGATTTGTCCTTAACGGTAAAAGTGCCCGTGCGGAAGCCTTCCTTGAACATTCCCTCAAGGCGTGTGCCATCGGCCTCCTCGACAACTCCGTTGCCGTCAACCACTCCGTTCACGAAAGTGCCTTTGAACTTGGTACCGTCGGCCAGACTCATTGAGCCTTCACCCCATGGCAGGTCATTCCGCCACTCACCGAAATACTTGTCACCGTTACCCCACTCCATCTGACCTTTTCCTTCGCGGCGGTTTTCTTTCCACTCTCCGTCATAGACGGAACCGTCTGCCCATCTGAAAACGCCCTTGCCATCGGCCATACCGTTACGGAATGAACCGTTGTAGGAATCTCCGTTGGCAAAAGTATACTCTCCGTTACCGGATATCACGCCATCGCGGAACTGACCTTTATATCGGTCACCGTTAGGCATGGTGCAGGTACCGTTGCCGTTTTCACGGTCATTCTTCCATGAACCCGCATAGGAGTATGTCCTGCTTTTGTATTCACCCTGTCCTTCACGCAGTCCGTCCTGCCAGGATCCCCGATACTCGGAACTGTCCTGCCAGCACATAAGTCCTGTGCCCTGACGGGTGTTATCCTCCCATTCGCCCGAATAGTATGAGCCGTCAGCCCACATATAGACGCCTTTGCCACGACGCTCACCGGCTGTCCAGTTTCCCTTGTAGACATCGCCTGATGCATACTGGAACTCACCTTCACCCGAACGCACGTCGTTATCCCAGAAACCAAGATAGAGGTCGCCGTTGGCATAATGGCAAATTCCCACTCCCTTGCGCAGACCCTTCTCATATGCGCCCTCATAGACATCGCCGTTGACATGATCGGTACGTCCGGTGCCGTTGGGCTTGCGCAGTTTCATCTGGCCGGTATACACGGAGCCGTCACTCAGGACAAGACGGTTTTTGCCATCCTGCTGTGCCCAGGCTGCCGGACTGAATGCAAAAAGCATAAATATCAGTATGCCGGGACTGTATCTCATAGGGAATGCTCTTTCAGAAAACACTCGGCAGCAGCCAGGTCATCGGGGGTATCAATGCCGATGGTCTCGACATCGGTAACTCCCACCTTGATACGGTATCCGGCCGACAGCCAACGCAGCTGCTCCAGACTCTCGGCTTTCTCCAACGGAGCCTGAGGCAGTTCCGTAACCGCTTTCAGAACGTCAGCCCTGAATGCGTAAAGTCCGATATGCTTGTAGTATGTATGTCGTGAGGGCCACTCCTCCTGCGGAATACCTCTGAGATACGGAATGACGCTGCGGCTGAAATAGAGTGCGTTCCAATTATCGTCAACAACCACCTTGGGGCTGTTGGGATTGGCCACCTTCTCAAAAGGCGTATCGGGAGCAAACGGTTTCACCAGTGTGGCAATATCAGTTTCCGGACTGTCGAACAGCCCCTTGATTGTCTTGAGTTGTGAGGGTTGGATAAAGGGCTCGTCACCCTGGATGTTAACCACCACATCCGCTTTGACTCCGCACTTGCAGAATGCCTCGTAACAGCGGTCGGTTCCGCTCTTATGGTCGGTTCTGGTCATTATGGGAGTAAAACCTCCGTCCTTGACCGCATTGAAGATACGTTCATCGTCAGTAGCCACAAATACGTGGTCAAAAACCTTGCTTGCCTGCTCACAAACACGGATTATCACCGGTTTTCCACCCAATACCGCGAGCGGTTTGGCAGGAAAACGAGTGGAAGCGTAACGGGCAGGTATGATAGCTGCAAATTCCATCAGAATGATTCTATTGAGTAATTGTCAATTATTTCGCCCTCCTCATCCAGATATCCGGCACACGGGTCATAATCTTTCGGGATGTCAAAGGTTGTACTGGGCAGATAACCCAGAACGGCCGAATCGGCATAAACCTTATCCATGAACATACCGAATATGGGAAGTGCCGCATGGGCGCCCTGACCGTGATCCATATCATCAAAGTGTATGTCACGGTCCTCACCTCCTACCCAGCAACCGGCCACGAGGTCCGGAGTGTAACCCATGAACCATGCATCCGAGTGGTTATCGGTAGTACCGGTCTTACCGCAGCAGTCTACAGTGTAGAACGTGGGGAACAGACGTGAACTGCGCAGACGGGTTCCGGTGCCTTCATTCACCACGGCACGCATCATGTCAATCATCTTGAACGATGCCTCCTCGCTTACAACCTCATTGCTGCGGGCTGTGAACTGCGCCAGGATATTACCCTCGGCATCCTCTATGCGCGTTACGTACAACGGAGCGGTACGAATGCCGTGATTGACGAATGCCGTATATGCACTTACCATCTCCTCGACCGATACGTCACAAGTACCGAGACAAAGCGATTGAACCGGCTCGATAGCCTGGTTTCTGAGACCGAACTCATGCAGAAGGTTGACGAATGCATAAGGGCTGAGCTGATTCATAAGCCATGCCGTAACATTGTTGTTGGAACGGGAAAGACCCCACTTGAGTGTTACAAGCTGCCCAAGCATCTGCTTTCCGTCATCCTTGGGTTGCCAGATCTGACCGGATTCGGTCAATATGGTCTGCGTTTCGTTTACGCACTGGTCACAGGGAGAAAAACCGCTCTCCATGGCAAGCGTGTACAGATAAGGTTTCATTGTAGAACCCACCTGACGACGTCCGGCCGTAACCATATCGTACTGGAATGCACGGTAATCGGGACCACCCACATAGGCACGTACGAATCCGGTTCGCAGGTAGAATTTCATGTAACGGATGGAATCCATCGGAGTCATGACCGTATCTATGTCGCCGTCATATGAGAACAACGTCATCTTGCAGGGAGTGTTGAACACCTTGCGGATTGAATCCTCCGGAACGCCCCTGCCGTCCAGGTAACGGTAACGGTCAGTCTGACGTATGGCACGGTTCATGATGCGATCGACTTCATCGGTCGTAAGCTTATTGGTGAACGGTGCAGTCTTAAGCCCCTTCTTGGCAGCAAAGAAATCAGGCTGCAGATAATCCTGAAGTTGTGCAGCCACAGCCTCCTCGGCATACTGCTGCATACGCGAATCAATGGTAACATAGACCTTCAGTCCATCGGTATACAGATTATACGGCTCGCCGTTCTGATTGAAATTCTTGTTGCACCATCCGAAAAGAGGATCATTCTCCCAATCCAGCGAATCCTCATAGAACTGCTGCTGTTGCCATGAATGGGAATATTTGTTCATACTGCGGTCCGGCTTGGGGGCACCCAGTCTTGAACGCAGGTATTCGCGGAAATATGTTGCCTGGCCGACCGCATGGTCAACCTTATGGTAATTCAGGACAAGATCAGTAGCCTGGAGGGAATCAGTCTCTGCCTCTCCCAGGAAACCGGCTTTTTCCATCTGGCTCAGAACCACGTTACGGCGTTCTCTGGTTCTCTCCGGCCTGCGCAAAGGATTATACAGCGAAGAGTTCTTGCACATACCCACAAGCATGGCCGATTCCTCCGCGTTGAGTTCGGACGGCAGTTTGCCGAAATATGTCCTTGAAGCAGTGTGTATGCCGATGGCCCTGTTGCCGAAATCATACTTGTTCAGATACAGGGTCAGAATCTCCTCCTTGGTGTAGTAGCGTTCCAGTTTTACTGCAACCACCCACTCGGTAGGCTTCTGCAAAGCTCTCTGCACTGAATTTCTGGCAACGTGTTCCGTGTACAGCTGTTTTGCAAGCTGCTGGGTAAGAGTACTTCCGCCTCCCGCGCTTCGCTGCTGGAGTATGACTCGCTTGACAATAGCTCTCACGAGAGCCTTCAGGTCAATTCCCGAATGTTCCTGAAAACGGACATCCTCAGTAGCCACAAGAGCCTTTACGAGATACGGAGACAGTTCGTCAAAATCAACCCAGATGCGGTTGTCCTCGGTGCGTGCGAACGTACCCAGAGTAACGCCGTCGGCCGATATTATCTGAGTTGCGAACTTGTCAATAGGATTCTCCAGATCCTCGACCGAAGGAGCATTACCTATCTTTCCGTTACTGATGCCTCTGAAAATGAAATATACCGTCAGGATACCGGCTATAAACACCAGCCACAATCCCAGGATAACACGCTTTACTGTCTTACTCATCACTCATTACTAATTCATACAAAAATAACACAAAAACACCATACCGGAAATACTCATCGGGCAAAATTTGGCATTTTAGGGAAAGTTATGAACAGACACTCTTATAGTTGCTATTTTCTTAGTATTTTTGTGCTCCCGAACAAACTATAATAAAATGGACCAAACAGGCAGAAGTCTGATTTCGCTCGAAGGGCTTGACAGGGAAGACATTCTCTGGCTTCTGGGTCATGCAGCCAAATTCGAAGCCAGCCCCAACAGCAAGATCCTTGACGGGAAAATCGTAGCTACACTATTCTTTGAGCCATCCACCAGAACCAGGCTCAGTTTTGAAACCGCAGTGAACCGCCTGGGCGGCCGCGTAATCGGATTCTCCGACGCCGCCACCACAAGTTCATCAAAAGGTGAGACTCTCAAAGACACCATAATGATGGTCAGCAACTACGCAGACCTGATCATTATGCGCCACTATCTGGAGGGTGCAGCCCGCTATGCCAGCGAGGTATCTCCGGTGCCCATCATCAACGCAGGTGACGGAGCCAACCAGCATCCCTCGCAGACCATGCTTGACCTCTACTCCATGCTCAAGACCCAGGGCCGTCTTGACGACCTGCACATACATCTTGTGGGAGACCTCAAATACGGCCGCACGGTTCACTCCATGCTCACCGCCATGAGGTTCTTCAACCCCACGTTCCATTTCATCTCGCCCGATGAACTGAAGATGCCAGAGGAGTACAAGGAGTACTGCCGCAACAACGGCATAAAATTCGAGGAGCACACCCGTTTTGACGAGGAAACCATAGCCGATGCCGACATCCTGTACATGACACGTGTACAGCGTGAAAGATTCACCGACCTGATGGAATACGAGCGTGTAAAGGATATGTTCATCCTTAAGAATGACATGCTCCGCAGCGCCAAGCCCAATCTCAAGATACTGCATCCGCTGCCCCGTGTGAACGAGATTGCCCAGGATGTCGACGCAAACCCGCACGCATACTATTTCCAGCAGGCCAAAAACGGTCTGTACGTACGTGAAGCGCTGATTTGCAATGCACTTAACCTTCTAAAATGACAGATATGGAAAAGACAGGAAAATCAGAATTGCTGGTAGCGGCACTCAGAAACGGAACCGTTATCGACCATATCCCGTCAGACAAGGTTTTCGATGTAGTCAACCTGCTCGGCCTGACCGGCATTAACAACCCCATTACCATAGGCGCCAATCTGAGCAGCCGGAAGATGGACAGCAAAGGTATCATCAAGATAGCCGACAGGTATTTCACGGAAGAGGAATGCAGCAAGCTGTCTGTAATAGCCCCCAACATAGCATTGAGCATAATCCGCGACTACGAGGTAGTCGAGAAGAAAAAGATCTCGATGCCGGACCAGGTTCGCGGAATAGTAAAATGCGGAAATCCCAAATGCATCACCAACCACGAGCCCATGCAGACCGTGTTTGATGTGGTTGACAAGGAAAACGGCACGTTGCGCTGCAGATACTGCAACAAAGACATACATAAAGGTGAAATAAAACTCCTCTGATTACAAATGAGAGCAGGCCGACTGACATTGATGGCACTCCTGTTGCTTTCCACTGCTGCCAGTGCACAGACACAAGGCAGAAGTTCGTTGCCGGCTTTCTCTACCAACTGGGGTGTCAAAGTAGGTTTTTCGGCCACCGCCTCATATCTGACGGACGGATACATGAACGGACACACACTGACCGAATACACACAGGATACCCAGGTGGGTAATTTTGCAACATTTCTGCTAAGACTTAATTCCAGAACCGTTTTCCTGCAGACCGGAGTCGGCATAAACTACAACAAGTCCTGTTTCTATGTGGACATGAACAGTTGGGATCCGGAAGCCACGACCAGGAATGACATGTCGTGCGTTTTCAAATACGAGTCACTCACCGTCCCGTTCCAGGCCGGCTACCATATCATAAACCGTCCGCCATACTGCATGTCGGCATTTGCAGGTGCCCGTTTCAGGTATACACCGGACAAGTTCTACTCAGTCCAATATGAAAAACTCGATCCTTATCAGGTTTCTGAAAAACCTATGGAACTTATAATAGGTCTGTCAGCCGGATTGAGCATAAAGATTGGAAGAACGTTCCTGGATTTTGAATATGAAGCCACGGTAAACACCATTACCGGACCCATATATGACATAAATGACCTGCAGCCTGCTCCGGATTTCAGGTTTGACAGACGTCTGGGCATAATGTCATTCTCATACGGAATATTATTCTGATAAGAAAGAAACCAACACAATAACAAAAATGAAAAGAGATCAAGAGATTTTTGACATCATCGAGCGCGAACATCAGCGCCAAGCTAAAGGCATCGAGCTTATTGCCTCCGAAAACTTTGTAAGCGACCAGGTTATGCAGGCCATGGGATCATGCCTGACCAACAAGTACGCCGAGGGTTATCCCGGCAAGCGTTATTATGGCGGTTGCGAGGTAGCTATTGCACGCATCAAGAAGCTGTTCGGCGCTGAGTACGCAAACGTACAGCCCCACTCAGGCGCACAGGCCAACGCAGCCGTTCTTCAGGCTGTACTTATGCCGGGTGAAACCTTCATGGGCCTTAACCTTGCACACGGCGGTCACCTTTCACACGGTTCAGCCGTAAACTCATCAGGTATCCTTTACCATGCCGTTGGTTATGACCTGAATCCCGAAACCGGTCGCGTAGATTACGACAAAATGGAACAGCTGGCACTTGAAGTTAAGCCCAAGCTGATCATCGGTGGCGGTTCAGCATACTCACGCGAGTGGGATTACGCACGTATGCGCAAGATTGCCGATGAGGTCGGAGCTCTCCTTATGATTGATATGGCCCACCCCGCAGGACTCATTGCAGCCGGTCTGCTTGAGAACCCTGTAAAGTACGCCCACATCGTTACCTCAACCACCCACAAGACACTGCGCGGTCCCCGCGGCGGTATCATCCTGCTGGGTAAGGACTTTGAGGATCCCCGTGGCCGTAAGACTCCCAAGGGCGAGACCAAGATGATGTCACAGCTCATAGACTCAGCCGTATTCCCCGGAACACAGGGCGGTCCTCTGGAGCACGTTATAGCAGCCAAGGCAGTTGCATTCGGCGAGGCTCTCCAGCCCGAGTTCAAGGAGTATCAGATCCAGGTTCAGAAGAACGCCAAGAAACTGGCAGAGGAACTGACCAAGCGCGGTTTCACAATCGTATCAGGGGGAACAGACAATCACAGCATGCTGGTTGACCTGCGTTCAAAATATCCTGATCTGACCGGTAAAGTTGCCGAGAAGGCTCTCGTTGCAGCCGATATCACCGCAAACAAGAATATGGTTCCGTTTGACTCACGCAGCGCATTCCAGACTTCAGGTCTCAGATTCGGAACTCCCGCAATCACAACACGCGGAGCCAAGGAGGACCTGATGATTACTATTGCCGAAATGATCGAGGAAGTTCTCAATGCTCCCGAGGATGAGGCAGTAATAGCAAAAGTACGCGCACGCGTAAACAGCATCATGAAGGATTACCCCATGTTCGCATATTGATTCAAGTGTAGCAATCATACATATTTGAAAATGAAGCCCAGCCGCGTTGCTGGGCTTTATTTTTAAATCGTAAAAATTTTATTTTGATAAATTCGCAATATAATTTTTGCAAAATCGTAAAATTGTATTATATTTGCATCGATAATGCATCCAATCTATATGAAAAGAGCAATCATAAAAAGGACTATTTGGGGATTGATTGGTGTTTTCACAATCATTTCATGCACTACAGAAGACAATTTTGAGACATTCGACGGTTTTGAAAAGACCAAGGATGTAAGCTTTGACATCACCATCACAAGGGATGGCCAGGTCAAGACAAGAGGTGAAGGAGGTTATGACAATTTCGCCACGGATCAGGACATGGAAGCCAGACTGGACCCCAGCAAGCCATTCGGACTTATGGGTGTGGACGCAAAGACCAATGCCGTGCTCATCAACAACGAGCGTGTATTTGAGACTGCAGGCATCAGGTCAACCACATTTGATTCACGTAACTGGTACAGCACTGAGAATATTCTGCTCAGCGCATATTATCCCTACGTAAGTGAAACCGAATTCATGTCTGGCAACAGGGCATACATCATACCCTATAGCGCAAAAGACACCCAGGCCGGCCCTCTGGTATCACAGACCGTCCAGCGCAGCACATCATATCTGGATGTAATTCCTTTGGTTTTCCGCCATATAACAAATGATATAGGATTCAGAGTATGTGATATTACCTATGATCCCGGTTTGCGCGGATTTATACGTCTTAAGAGACTGATAGCCCACAACTTTGCCACCGAAGGATTCTACATAGATTCAATAGGAAACAACGGAGGCAAATGGGTACAGAAGACCATTTGTGAAGAGATCGGGATATTCAACGGTGATGCCAGAGTCGGCGTAGGTTCAGAGAACGAGATGTTTGTCGGACAGAACCATCTTGTATCTGACCGCAAGCACAGCAGCCGTTTCTACGCTGTACCCGAGGACATCAAAATGGGCAAGCAATACATAGAGGTGATATTTGATGTGGATGCATTCGATTACAACGGGCAGCATTTCAACGAACTCAAGAATCAGGTTCAGAAATTCCCGATTTACGGAGTCCTGCCGGGCAACAGTTGCATATGCGGAAAGCAATACACATTCCACCTGGGACTTGATCTGGCCACTCTCTACCAGGCTATAGAATTCAGCGCAACAGTAGGTGATTGGGAAAACAATTACAATGTCGACATGAACAGTGTCTGGGGAGAAAACAAGATATATGAAGACAACGATTTCTTCTGATCAAAGGATATGATGACAACATTGTTGCTGTTCCTACCAAGCATGACATGCCTGTTCTGGCTTGCCTTGAATCCGTTGGTCCACGAAAAGGACAACGAGTTCAAGGCTCTTGAGCTTTTTATGGCTGTCACCGGAATTACACTGTTTACCAATGCCGGGCTGACATGCACTGAAGGCAGCGCAATGCTTTCTCTATTCCTTTTGAAACAATTCTCGGCACTCCTTATAATACCCGCAGCACTGGCTTATATCAGGTCAATTTCAGCAGATAGGGAGAAAGAATCCTATCTTCAGGCATTCATCGCCGTTCCCGTATCCCTGCTGGTAGCTCAGATTATCCTGCTTATTCTCACGGGATCTGACGGTTTCATAGAAATCATCAGGAATCCGGCAGCATATGATTCCGATAAAGCCGCGAAAATAATATATCTATGCTCATACTGGATCTACTATACCATTCTTGCCATCCAGATCATAGCGTTCTGGATCATTCTGGTCATAAAAGCAGTTAAAGAGGGACACCGGATCCAGTACTTGAACGTTTTGGCCGCAGCAACCCTCTACGGAATAGTGGAGATATCGGCCTTGTGGCCTCTTTGGGTAAAGGCGACGGTATCGGTTGTCCTGTCATTTATTCTGTTCATGCTCTCCTACTCCGGCATTTTCAAAGGAGAGAAGAGAGCCCAAACCGATTTGATGCCGGAGCGGATTCCGGACATAAGTCCGATAAAGGAGGCCGATATCCATCAGAGCCTGGCCGATGAAGATACTCTCAGAATAAGGTTCGAGGATCTGATAGTATCGGAACAACTGTTCCTGAAACAGGGTGTCCGACTGGCCGATATAGCCACCATGCTTGACACCAACCGCACATATGTGTCAAGGCTGGTCAACAACACCTACAACATGAGTTTCTCGGACTATATCAATACACTGAGAATAGACTATGCCGAGCAATACCTTCTGCACCACCGGGATGCCAAACAGTCAGATATTGCTGCTGCATGCGGTTTCCCGACCGCCTCGGCATTCAACAGTGTTTTCAAGAAAACAACAGGTGTCACCCCAAAAGCCTGGCTGGCCACCAACTCATAAAAACCAACATTATGCAGACAACGGAGAACAAGAAAGATTATTCGAAGTATACGGTACTGATAGTTGACGACATACCTGTCAACATAATACTCCTTAAGACAATGCTCACAAGGACCAACGTCAGGATTCTGACTGCCACAAACGGTCAGGAAGCCCTTGACATAGTACGCAGTTCAAAACCTGAGCTGATACTTCTGGATATCCAGATGCCTGTTATGAACGGCTGGGAGGTTCTGCAGACCATCAAGAACGATCCCGAACTTAAGGATACCGCCATCATTGTAGTTTCAGCCTACACATCGCCCGAGGATATTGAGCAATCCATTAAACTGGGTGCAGCGGGGTTTATCAAAAAACCGATAATCATGGATCTTCTGCTGTCAAGTGTAACATCCCAGCTTGACAATATTTGATTATTCCGTTTTGTTGACTATATTTGCAGTAAATAGATAAAGGACTATCATTATGACACCGACCGACATCAAGAACATCGACTTATCCAAGCATACGGTACTGGCAGTTGACGACATCCCCATGAACCTGCTGCTTATAAGCAAAATTCTTTCAAGACTTAACATAAGCATCAGTACTGCCGCAAACGGCAGGGAGGCACTTGACTTCATTGCCAAACAAAAGCCCAGTCTTGTACTTCTGGATCTTATGATGCCGGAGATTGACGGCTATGAGGTTCTTAAACGCCTGCGTGAGAATCCCGAAACAAAGGATCTCAGAGTCGTGATCCTGTCAGCCCTGAATTCAAATGAGGATATTGTCAAAGGCTTCAATATGGGCGCCAATGACTTTATTACCAAACCCATTATTCTGGAAAAACTGACCAGCTGCGTAATCACCCAGCTGCAACTTGTGGAGCTGGCTTCAAAGTAAAAAGTAATCAGATGTGGATACCCTTCTCTTTCATTTCGGTATCCGCCTTCTTCTTTTCATCCATCAGCAGCATCAGGAGCCATTCGCTCTGCTCTTTGCCAATGCCCAGATCGCGGCATGCCGACTCGTATCTGTTAAGCACCGCTTCCTGATAACGGTGATATGTAACTGATTTCTTTATCTCCTCTTCAATGGTTTCATGCTCTATCTTGTAACTGTCCTCGTAGTACTCACGATAGGTCTTTTCGGTCACGAGTTTGAGGCAATAATAGAACATGGCACCGGTCAGTATCACGACCCCAAGTACGCCTAACAGCAGAGGCACTTTCTGAATGATGCTCATAAGAGCCAGAATGCCACCTGTAAGGAAACACAACACTGCGAATACTATATAACGGTTCTTGGCCAGAAATGACTTTATTCCGGATTTCATAACGGCATATTTGTTTGACGGTTCTGTAATATATTGGTTTTCATCTCATTCTCCAGTTCCTTGGAGTCTATAGCCTTGCGGTATGCGTTGCGTGCCTCAAGTTCCCGACGGTTACGTTCACGCATATGGTCCAGATTGTTTTTCAGGTTCCATTGCGAGAAGAGTATGGCCACCGTTACAAGCATGAACAGGATTATGAATCCGAACATGATGGACATCTCCTGCTGTGATTTGAGGCGCTGTGCCTCAAGTCTGAGCCGTGCATTGTTAAGCTCGGCATCCAGAACAGCCATATCCTCATTCTGAACTGCGATGTATATGGAGTCCTTGGCTGCCATAAGGCCGTTGAGTTGGCTGTAGGCATTAAGATAATCATTATCCAGGGCGTAAATGAGATGTTTCTGACCGAAACGCTCCTTATCGGTAGCCAGAGAATCAGATTTCTGCAACGCCTCCTGCAGCCTGCCACGCGAGCGCAGCCAGCATATGTCTATCATTAACCTGGTATCTCGGTCAGTCTGAGAACGGTACAGCGGATTATGGATAAGTTCCTGATAAACGCGGTCAAAATCATCGGCCCTGTCCTGGGCATCATAGAGATATACCTTAGTCATCAGGGTCTTGACACGCAGTGACGGATAGAAATCCTGGAACTCCTCAGCCATGGAGCAGTACTCCTCCACCTCATCGAAACGGCCCAGTTTGATAAGTTCACGGGCTATCATATTATAAATGACGGGGAGTTCCTGTTCCTCCTTGGCTTTGACGCAGTACTCTGTGGCTTTCTTGAAATTATATACGGCCAATTCGGAGTTGGAACGGTAAGACTGTATGAGTCCTATCACTCTATGGGCATACATCTGCCCCAGACTGCTCCCTGAATTGGCCGCGGCCGATGACATACCCCGGGCCTCGAGCATGGCATCCTGGATCCGTCCCGCCATGATAAGCATACTGCAATAGTCATACATGGTCAGGAAATAGAATTCCCGCATACGGGAGTTGTAGTTTGCCATGGATTTGAGCTCACCCACAATCTCATCCACACGCTCCCTGTCATCACGAATGAACCGCGGAGGCAGTTCAAGAGACAGTGCCAGCATCCTGATACGGGAATCATTCTTATGGACTCCGTAACGGTAAATAGTGTCTGCAAGCAGGATGTTCGACTCGTCAAACTGCCTGATACGGCCGTTCGCATATTTCAGGTACAGTTCATTGCCAACCCCAAGACGGTTACGGATCTGGGCCGATGCACAGACCGAAACGGCAATCATAAAGAGCGCGACAATACGTTTGATACCCATAATACTACAAATCAGTTCCTGATATATGCCTTGAACGTGGAATGGAAACAACTGCCAACACCGGGCTTGCTTTCCACGCCGACCTCTCCTTCCATCTTCTCGGTAAACATCTTGGCTATGGTAAGTCCCAGTCCCACACCTGTCTTGAACATATTGTCCTTCCAGAAAATATTGAAGACCTTGCCCAGTCTGCGTTCCTCGATTCCGCATCCCGTATCATCGACCGACAGACGCACCGTCCCGTCAGCCAGGCTGTAACTCCAGCTCATCCATACGGAACCCTTCTCGGTAAACTTGAACGCATTCTTGATATACTGACCCATTATGGCCTCCACCCTGGCAGGATCTATCATTGCAAAGATGCCCTCACGTCCGGTTTCAAGCCTGAACTTCAAGCCTTTGGGAACACTATCCTTCCAATTGTCATAAATCTGTTTCATCAGCGGAGCTATCTCGGTTTCAATGGGATTCACATCCACTCTGCCACTCTCAAAACGTGAGAACTGGAGAATATCCTCGATCATCTCGCCCAGAAGGGCCGAATTCTCACGGATCAGCCCCACGATCTCCTCTCTCTCCTTGCTGTCAATCAGTCCGTCGTCGGTACTGAGCAACTGGGCGAATCCCAGAATCGCATTCAGTGGAGTACGTATCTCGTGACTGATATTCATCAGGAAGGTCTCCTTGCTGGTTATCTCCTCAGCCACAAGTGCCGCCTCGGTCATATACTCGTTGTACAGCACCGAATCATTGATGTCTATCAATATACCGGAGAGTGATTCCAAAATATCCGTACGATGTTCATCGGCATCGGTTGTGACATTAGGTCTGAACTGCCACCACTTGTAGGTTTCACCTCCGTCTCTTGAAAGACGGAAATCCTTGGTTGACAATTCTTTGCCCGATGCCAGTCTGGTCAGTATCTCGGCAAATGCATCCGAATCCTCGGGGTGCAGCATGGGTTGCAGTTCCATTAGTTCATTGGGGGATCCTATAACGATACAATCGGCATTCTGAAGTGCCATATCCAGCATTATACGCTCATTCTCCAGGTCCGACAAAGCCGTCTGCAGATCCACATCCTTTTTACGGAAAAGAAGGTACAGCACATACAGGAGCAACGCCACGAACACCAGTATATCAAAGATGATGAACATCACGAACTGAACGGGATGCTGAACGCGCCAGGGAGCATTCACTATCACGAAATCATTGCAGTAGTCATCATAATCCATATCAAGCAATTCCATGGCTCTCCAGGACATATAAGCCTTGGCCTCATGCTCCATAATGGGCAGACTGCCGGCCTCCTCTCCCTTCATGACCCGTGCCACATACGATGCCTGGTCGCGGGCAACCGTTTCATACGAGGCGAAATATCCGCATAATGAACGGCGCGATCCGTCCGCGAAACCGTCACGTACAGCCGAGAACTGCGGTTTAAGAGTCTTACTTAGCACCTGCTCGTTTTCAATATCTCTCTTGACGGTAATGAACGGAGTCATGGTCAGACTGTTCAGGACCCTGATTCTATGGGTATGATAATCACCGTCACTACGGTAATCGTTGAGCTCCGGACAGGCGTTTGAGAATATGTTTACAAATATGGAATCCTTAAACCTCTCTGAAATCTGTTCGAGCGGGAGATCCTTTACGTGATAATCCATATTGTTCACATACGGCGGACGGTCCAGTTCGGCACGCAGACGTTCCCTGATACGCCTTTCATACTCGGTGGTATCAAGTTCCATTACGACCACATTCGGATACATGGGCAATCCGGGCACCGAAACAAGCGGAGCCATACGGACTGCTATTTCAATATTCCGCTGGAAATTGAGCAGGTCAGTACATACCGCGATATTGGAACTGCGTCTTATCAGTGTCCAGTCCGGACAACGAAGACCTGCCGCCACAACCGGAACACTGTCAACCGCAGGCAGCCATTTGCTGTACATACCTTTAAGATAAAGGCTCAGAGTGCGGTCATCAATGCAGCATATCACATCCGGAACCCAGTTCTCTTCATACAGTTTCCTGAGCGGAGCATCGAAGGCGTCAGACTGGGCAAGGTCAAGCTGACCGGCAGAGTACACGTTCCTTATATCGGCATTGATACCATTCTCCCTGAGTGACGCAGCAAACTGTGTCTCATAATTTCTGTAGTTCTGGAATATGGAGTCGTAAACAAACAGGCAAAGCACGTTGCAGTCCTTACCGTTATCACGGGCCATCCGGTCTCCGGAACAGCCTGCCATCAGCAGCAGCGGCAGCAAAACAATCAATATGTAACGTCTTACCCTCATGACTGTTTATCCTTTTGAACGTTACCTGTCGGCAGGCGGAACCAGAACCGGCTCCCTTGCCCAAGTTTGCTGGTGAATCCGTACTCACCGTTCTGCTTCTCAATTATGGAGCAGCAAATATCAAGGCCCAAACCGGTGCCCTTATAATTGCCCTTTACCATTCCAAAGCGCTCCCTTACCACTTTGCTGTCCTCCTCGCTGATTCCTATGCCGGTATCGGCCACATAAACCTCGACCGAACCGCCGTCTTCAGTAACCAGCCAGCCCAGAGTCACAGAACCCTGAAGCGTATATTTGAAGGCGTTGCTCAGGAAATTATTTATAACCTGGCTGGTTCGGATAGGATCAGCCATAATCATGACATCATCTCCCTGATACGGCTCAAACTTGAACTTAAGATGCGAAGGACACAGTATCCGGTTGGTATGGTAACTGTCCTGAACCAATTTGGCCGTACTGATGAGACGCATCTTGAAAGACATGGAATCAGTACTGTCCGCCGGTTTACGTACAGCCTCGTCAATAAGGTCCAGCAGTTGTTCGGTATTATCCCTGATAAGGTCTGCAAAAAGCGTCTTGTCCTCGGGGCTGCACTCATCGGCCAGAAGTTGGGCGAATCCTGAGATGGCATTCAGAGGAGTGCGGATATCGTGGGTTATATTTGCAATGAAATTCTCCTTTGAAATAACCTCCTCTGCCCTGACAGCCGATTCCTGCAAGGTGCGTTCAAACTCCACCACCTTGTCTATGCTGATTGCCAGACCGATGATCATATCGCCATTGTCATTCCTGCGGAACGTCACCTCCCACCAGTGCCAGACATTATCCAACAGTTTGGCGCGTATCCTCACCTTGGTCTTTTCGGATTCAGCAGGTACTATTCCGGCACAGATGTCAAAGGACCCGTAACTTTCAGGAGCGATATTTTTTTTCCGGTATTCTTCAATCGGCCACTCATGAGTCTCCTTATCTCTCTGCGAACTGTGCAGGAAACCTATACGACCGTCCTTCACCTTGTAGAACATGGAGTCGCTGCCCTCCAGAACCAGAATACAGCGCTGTGTCTCTCTCTTAAGTACTCCGATAGCCTCCTCACGCTTGCTGTTTCTCTTTTTGAACCTGACCGATGTCAGATACGATATCAATCCAGCCATCAGAATGACCGCCAATGAAACCAGAAGGACGAACAGCATCCTGTACTCGACATAAAACGGAACGTTGATTATGATGAACTGCTCCCTGTAGTCATTGTAGTTAAATGGCGGATCCATCTGGATCATGGCATTCCAGTCCATGTAATAATCCTTCTGGTGGGTTTCCACAGGAATATCCACAGGTCTTTCGCCCTGCATTATCCTGATGGCAGAATGAACCTGGTCCACAATCTGGGTTTCGACACTTGCAAAATAGCCGCAGAGGAACTTGGGACGCTCGTATTCATTGAGCATGCTTTCCATCTCATCGTTTCCCAACAGGTTACTGAAACTACCGAACTGCTCGCGGATAGCGGTAATCTGTGGCTCGCGCGTCAAGTCTATCAGACTATTGCTGAACAGGTCATACTTAACCTGAATGTGTCCCTGACGGCCCTCGAACGTATATGATTCGGCCAGGTCCGATATTCTCATCCCTTCGTTGTACTGTCCCGTGGCGGAAATTGTCGGATTATCGGGCCTGTTCCTGTCCGGATCGGCCATAGTGACGAAACTCACCACAATCCGGTCATCATGAACGGCCGACGACGGATCATTATAATGGATCCTGAATCCGGAATTGTTTATGAATACGGTAGTATCGGATATACTGCTGAAAAGTTGTTCCCTCAAATCATCCTGATAACCACCGTAGTCCAACTCCACAAGCGGACTGCCCATGAAGCCAAGGTTACGGAAAAGATTACAGTTGGCAGCCAGATCCACCGGATCACGCCATCCGGTAAGCAGCGGATAATCCTGGTGGCTGTATGATACCACAGACACTCCGGCAAAAACAGACGGGAAGAGGCTGAACAGTGTATCTTCATGCTCCATTATGTAATGGAAAGCCAAATCGTCATTTATCAGCAGGAGATCAGGATTGTAACTGCACACTGTGTCCACAAACATATCCACGCCCGATGTGGAAACAAACGGTGTTTCCTTATGTATCAGGTCCAGGTATATATGATCGGCATGGACATTCATCCCGTGACGCCTGAAACAACGGTCCATGTAAATTCTGAAATAACTACCCTCCTGCCCCATATCATTGTATGAATGGAGTACAAGCACGGAATACTCACGGCCTGATTTCTGGCCACCCCAGTTGTTCATACTCGAAGTCCTGTGAAGGTGGTCATGCCTGTTTACCGGATCGCATGACACAACAATCAACATCAGGCAAAGCATACCGGATAACAGAACCAGGTCCTTTTTAATTCTGGATAGTAACATATTACGGGTTAGCGTATGGCAAACTTAACATTTTTTCATCATGCAGACAAGACATCAATAAGGTTTTTACTACATTTACGGCATTATGAGAGAACTCCTAAGAATCAGCTTCTTCATACGGCACTTTCCAAGAATAATATGACTGATATTTGAGGTAAAAAAGCGAACTTTGTAAAATCAGACATCAAGCTTAAGGATGAAAATAATATGTGATTCACATATTCCCTTTTTGAATGGCGTACTTGAACCGTATGCCGATGTCGTATATCTGCCAGGAGGCAGAATCACCCGCGATGACGTACTTGATGCCGATGCCCTTGTCGTCAGGACCCGAACCCGCTGTGACGCCAATCTGCTGGAAGGGACCAAAGTGCGTTTCATAGCAACCGCGACCATAGGATTCGACCATATTGACACTGGATGGTGTGAATCAAACGGCATTGCCTGGACCAACGCCCCGGGATGCAACTCATGGTCTGTACAGCAGTATATGGGATCACTCCTGGCAAACATGTCACAACGCATGGGGTTTGACTGCAAGCAGAAGACCCTGGGCGTAGTCGGCGTCGGCAACGTAGGCAGTAAAGTCGCCCGTCTGGCGGCACTGTTGGGTTTCAGGGTGCTTCTGTGCGATCCTCCCCGTGCCAGACGTGAAGGCAGTAACGGTTTCGTTTCACTTGATGAGATAATCGGAAACTGTGACATCATAACATGTCATGTTCCGCTCACATATGACGGAGAGGATTCCACATATCACCTTTTTGACGCCGCCCGTCTGGCAGCAATGAACGGCAGCCGGATACTCATCAACACATCCCGTGGAGAGGTGGTTGACTGCAAAGCGCTCAAACAGGCGCTTAAAACCCGTTCCCTGCAGGCAGCATCATTGGATGTATGGGAAAATGAGCCCGACATAGACAAGGAACTGCTGGGCTCTCTCTTTACAGGAACTCCACACATAGCAGGTTACTCAGCCGACGGCAAGGCCACCGGCACGACAATGTGCGTTCAGGCATTTGGCCGTTTCTTTGACCTGGCCTGCCGTGACTGGCAAGCCACAGACCTGCCTGCACCCCTGCAGCCTCTGGAATTCACAATCGATGCGGCAGACCGCAAGCCACAGGAGGTACTTGCCGATGCCATCCTTCACACCTATGACGTAATGCAGGATGATGCAGAACTCAGGGCCGACGTCTCAAGATTCGAAAGGCTCCGTTCCGAATATAAGACAAGACGTGAATTCCCTGCATTTACGGTAAAACTCCTGAATGACCCCTCAGGAAGAGCCACTGTCTTTCTAAGGGAGGCCGGTTTTGACATATCTGAATAAACTTCACAATAATATACATTTCACACATGAAGGAATTAGGAAAATACTCATTCGGCATTGGTGACCGTTTCTCACATGAAGGCAATGCCCAGCTCTCTGCCCTTACAGAAGCATATATAAAATATGGTATAAACTTCGTTCCCGTCTGGAACAAGTCCAATCGCGAACATCAGATTGTAAACACCAGTCCGGCCGATACCCGCCGCGAGGCCGATGACGCCGTCAATTCTCTGGGTTACGGACAGCCCTATTTCGTTGATGCCGACCACATTAACATGAGCAATGTAGACAAGTTTACAAGTGTTTCCGATTTCTTTACAATTGATGTGGCTGACTACATAGGCAGGTCCGCCGCCAAAGAGGATATTGCCGCATTCACCGACAGCAACCTCAAGTATGTCGGAAACCTGATTGTTCCGGGCATCGGCCAGCCCTTCAGGATAGATCGGGAACTCATCGGGCAGATGGCCTCCAAATACCTGTTCGCCGTACAGGAGGCAGGCCGCATTTATCGGCACATAGCAGAGAATAGAGGAGGCGATGATTTTGTCACCGAGGTATCGATGGATGAGGTTGACTCTCCCCAGACTCCCATTGAGATATTCTTCATACTGAGCGCTCTGGCGCAGGAAGGCGTTCCCGCCCAGACCATAGCCCCCAAGTTTACCGGCCGTTTCAACAAGGGCGTGGACTATGTAGGTGATACCGCACAGTTTGAGAAAGAGTTCCGCGAGGACCTTCTGGTGATTGATTTCGCCGTCAGGGAGTTCGGCCTGCCCCAGGGGCTCAAGCTGAGCATCCATTCCGGCAGCGACAAGTTCTCAATCTACCCCATCATGGGCCGTCTTATCCGTAAGTATGACAAGGGCATACATATCAAGACCGCCGGCACCACATGGCTGGAGGAGAACATCGGACTGGCTTTGGCCGATGAAAACGCGCTCAATCTGGCCAAGAAGATAGCAATCTCGGCTCTGGGACGTATGGAAGAGCTTTGCGCACCCTACGCTACCGTGATTGACATCAACCCCGCAAACCTGCCCACGGCAGAGCAGATAGCGTCTTGGAGCGGCACGGAGTATGCACGTGCACTGCGCCACAACCGTCAGGACGAACTGTACAATCCTGATTTCCGCCAGCTGGTACATGTAAGTTACAAGATAGCCGCCGAACTGGGCACCGAGTACTATGATGCGCTGGAACGCAACAGCAGCGTCATAGCGGCCCAGGTAAAGGAGAACATACTTGAGAGGCATATAGCCCGTCTGTTTGAATAACAAAAAAACCGATTATATGAAACCGTTCATTCACGAGAATTTCCTGCTGCAGAACGAGACTGCAGTGCATCTTTTTCACGATCACGCAAAGAAACTGCCCATCATAGACTACCACTGCCACCTCAACCCGCAGGAGGTAGCCGAGGACCACAGGTTCCGTTCCATAACCGAGCTGTGGCTGGGAGGCGACCATTACAAATGGCGTGCCCTGCGAACCAACGGAGTGGCCGAGAAATACATCACCGGTGATGCATCTGACTGGGACAAGTTCCAGAAATGGGCCGAGACCATGCCCTACTGCATGCGTAACCCGCTCTATCATTGGACGCACCTGGAACTCAAGACCTGTTTCGGAATAGAAAAAGTCCTGAATCCCGACACCGCGAAGGAGATATATGACGAGTGCAACGAGAAGCTGGCCAGCCCGGAGTTCAGTGCCCGTAACCTGATGCTGCACTACAACGTTGAGGCTGTATGTACCACCGATGACCCCGTAGATTCACTGGAGTACCACAAGCAGGTACGTGAAAGCGGATTCAAGGTAAAGGTTCTGCCCACATGGCGTCCCGATATGGCCATGACAGTAGAGAACCCCGCAGCCTACCGCGACTACATTGACAGACTGGCCAAGGTGAGCGGAGTTAGCATAAACTGCTTTGACGATATCGTAAAGGCACTGCTGGTACGTCACAAGTACTTTGAGCAGATGGGTTGCCGCCTGAGCGACCACGGAATGGAGGAGTTCTATGCCGATGACTTCACAACCGCCGAGTTGGATGCCATATTCGCCAAAGTATACGGAGGCAAAGAGCTAACCGAGCCGGAGATACGCAAGTTCAAGAGCGCCATGCTCATTGAGTTCGGCAAGATGGACGCCGACACCGGCTGGACTCAGCAGTTCCATTACGGAGTTATCCGCAATCAGAACACCAAGATGTTTAAGCTTATCGGCAAGGACACCGGATTTGACTCAATGTCACAGGTAATGACCGCCAAGGCCATGAACCGTTATCTGGACCGGCTGAACAGCATGGACAAACTCACCAAAACCATCATCTACAACCTGAACCCCAGCGATTTCGAGATGGTAGGCACCACGATAGGCAACTTCCAGGACGGAAGCGTACCCGGCAAGATACAGCTTGGAGCCGGCTGGTGGTTCCTGGACCAGAAGAACGGAATGGAGCAGCAAATGCAGGTTCTGAGTATGCTGGGACTGCTTTCACGTTTTGTCGGAATGCTTACTGACAGCCGTTCGTTCGTATCTTACGCACGCCACGAGTATTTCCGCCGCTTACTGTGCAATCTGATAGGAAACGATGTGGAAAAAGGCGAAATTCCGGTTAGCGAGATGCCCCGCATCGAACAGATGGTGGAGGACATATCGTACTTTAACGCAAAAAATTTCTTTAAATTCTGATTATTATTTTAACTTTGCCGCTAACCTGATATACTAACCTTAATAGAGGTAATTAATTGCTATATGAGAAAACTTAGATTTTTACTCCCTTGTTCTTTAATCGCTCTGGCATTAAGCACCCTTACCCTATCAGGATGCTGGGAAGAGCAACACCCCGGTACATACTATACCTTTACCGGACAGACAGTAGCGGATGATCTGGCCCGCAGGCCGGAGTACAGTGATTTTGTTCGCATACTCCAGAGATCAGGAATGTGGAACAACCTCCGCATCTACGGCTATAACACATGTTTTGCCCCCAACAACGATGCCATTGCAGATTTCCTGAAGGAACGTGAGGCTTTTGCCAGAAAGATGGGATTGGACGTAACATATAACACCGTCGAAGACCTGCCTAAGGAAGACTGCGATACTCTGGCATGGACACATCTGCTTGACATAACATGCTATCTGGGCGATTTGGATCCGGGACTGTTACCTAAAGTCAATCTGAATGACCGTTTCCTCATACTCACATTGGACTCAACCCATGTAGAGCAGCTGGGAGACTCAGTCGTAGCTTTGCAAAGACGTTTGAACAATGCAATAGTCGAGTTGCAGGATGACTCCTGCGAGAACGGTGTGGTTCATTTCATAGACCGCTGCATTGACTTTGGCGGAGACTATGTATACGACCTTGTGGACAAAGATCCCAACACTGTATTGTTCAGTGAGGCTCTCAAACTCTGCGGATTCCACAGCATCCTGAGCGAATGGTATGACATGACCTATAAGATCGGTGAGGATTCAGTGACCAAGGGTATCAAGCTGACCCAGGCCGGTAACCCCTGGAACGTTCACTATTGGGACAAGAGAAAGACAAACTTCACGTTGCTTGTTCCCACCGATGCAACATTCAGCAAGAACGGTATCAACAATGTCATTCCGGACATGTTCGACAAGGCGAACAAAGTCTACAATCCGGACAATCTCCTGCCGGACTCTATCCTGAATGATTACACCAATCCTCAGAACCCGCTGTTCAAGTTCCTGTCATATCACATTCTGCCTTTCCTGGTTGACCTGTCAAGAATCAACGGACGTAAGGATGTCATGAAAGACCACAGTCTCTTTACATTCGGCGAAAAGCAGGACAAGAAATACAGCCCGGAGGATTACTTTGAAACTTATCTTCCCAGAAGTCTCATGAGAATTACGACCCTCATCAATGAGAATCTGGAGATGGATATGGGTAAGGTTTTCATAAACAACCGTGGCGATGAAGGCAATGGAACCGTAGGATTCAGTGGTCCCAAATACAGAGGAGTCAAGATTCTGACTCAGGAGGAAATGGGTGTAGATAAGTACAGCGCATTGAATGGCGTCTACCACTATGTAGATAACATCCTCTTATATGACGAAACCGTTCGTGAAGACATTCTGGACCGTCGTCTGAGAATTGACTGCGCTACCATATCACCTGACTTCATCACATCTGGTGCACGTCAGTTTGACAATTCCCCCACAGGAGACGGCGACTACAGCTGGGGATTCAAGAACCCCAAGAACTTTGCTTCCTATCATCAGGATTACGTACTTCAGGTACGTCCCACCAAGAAAGGCAGCAGTTACGCTTACGAGGGAGACGGTGTCGATATTCAGGGTCAGTTTGATATGTATGTCAAACTTCCTCCCGTACCACATGACGGAACATGGCAGTTAAGACTCTCCTTCCGTTCAAACAGCCACTGCGGTATCATTCAGAACTATCTGGCTTCAATACCTGTAGGAAAGGAAGTTGAGCGTACTGACTGGAAACCGCTGGGTATACCTATTGACCTTCGCATTGAGCCTACTGACGCCACTGTAGGTTGGAAGGATGATGACAGCGATGAACTGGCTGGTGACGAATCACTCATCAACGCCCTTGACAAGTCAATGAAGAACAAGGGCTGGATGAAGGGATCCGGAGTACAGACCATTACCGGTGGTTCAAAAACACATCGCCAGCAGAATACAATGGCTCGTATAATCCTTATGACTGATTATCTGCAGAGCAACATGGACCATTATCTCCGTATCAAGCAGATCATGGACGACAGAAATGCCGAGTTCCTGTTTGACTACATGGAGTGGGTACCCAAGTCAGTCTATGACAACAACGAGGACAAGAACTGATTGACAGATACTTGAAATATGGCTCCGTTGAAGATTTCTTCGGAGCCATATTTTTTTGTAAAAAAGTTGGCAATTAGTTTTGGAGTACAAACAAAAAGGACTACCTTTGCATCGCTTTACGAGAAAGCGTTGTTGCGCGATTAGCTCAGTTGGTAGAGCAATTGACTCTTAATCAATGGGTCCAGGGTTCGAATCCCTGATCGCGTACAAAAATAGGAGACCAAACAGGGATTCGCGTTCCTATTCAAAAACATAGAGTTCGCTGGGGGTGGTGCGCTTCAGGGCGCAGAGCTGGACGTCTTTTCCGGGGATGATTCCTACTCCTCTTAGTTCGTATTCTACGGTTTTGTAGGCTATTTCGGGGTGGTTGTTCTCGCCACTCAGGTGGCAGAGCCAGATGTTCTTGAGTCCCGGGTGCATGTTCTCGGCCAGGAACTTTGCCGTGGTCTTGTTGCTCAGGTGTCCGCGGGGGCTTGTAATACGGTCCTTGAGGAACTGCGGATAGTTACCCATGCGCAGCATATCCTCATCATAGTTTGCCTCCATGATAAGATAGTTTGCCTGAAGTATATACTTGGATGCAGTCTCGGTAATATGTCCAAGGTCTGTCACAAAACAGAACACCTTGCCGTCTATCTCAACCCTGTAGCCGACGTTATCGGTCCCGTCATGAGGAACCTCAAACGGTGTAATCACAAAATCGTGAAACTGGAACGGCACCTCCTTCTCGACATAATGCACGCTGCTGCATAGTTTCTCGGTCATGCAGTAGTTGTTGTTTATGCCCTCGTGAGTCTCGCGTGTGGCGTAAACCGGGATTGCACACTTCTCGCCCAGATTACCGAGCGCCTTGATATGGTCAGCGTGATCATGGGTCACGAAAACTGCCATGATTTTCTCAAACGGGATACCTACATCCTTGAGGTAGCCCTTAATCTGTTTTACCGGGATGCCGGCATCAATCAGGATTGCATGTTCGTCTGTGCCAAGATAGTAGCAGTTTCCGCTGCTTCCACTTGACAAACTCATAAAGTAGATCTTCATTTTTATGTTGTCTTTTTACCTTCTTCATATCCATAATGTGTCTCTCTGATTGGTTTAGAACGGATAGCCCACAGCCAGATGGAACGCGAAGTCCCTGCTCATATCGGGATGAACGAGCGGGAGCCTGCGGTATGTGGTACTTCCCGCAGGATTATAAGCCTTCATGCCACCGTCAAGTCTCAGGACCAGGAATCCGAAATCAAATCTGAGTCCCAGTCCGTATGACACGGCTATCTGCTTGTAGAATGAATCAAATTCGAACAGACCACCGGGCTGCTCGGCATATTCACGTATGGTCCATATGTTACCGGCATCCACGAATGCGGCACCATTGACCTTCCAGAACAGTTTGGAACGGTACTCCAGACTCGCTCCAAGTTTTATGTCACCGGACTGTTTGATATAGTCTATGGTCTTGTCATCACCCTGATATCTGCCCGGACCAAGTTCACGCACGGCCCAACCGCGGACGCTGTTGGCGCCTCCTGCAAAATAACGCTTTTCAAAGGGCAAGCTGGTAGAGTTGCCGTAAGGAATTGCTATACCCCACTCCAGATGTGCCACCAGGTTGTTCATCCTGTCCAGTCTCCAGTTGGCAGTGACTGAGAAATCATGCTTTGCATACTGGGCGAACGCGACTCCCATCACCATTCTCTGTCCGCTCTCGTTCTTTTTGAATCCCAGCGGTTCGGCAAGCAGATTGAACATGTTGCCCGATGTCTCCGCACCTATACGGACCGTATACTGGAAAGGTTCAACCGAGTTGATTCTGGCATTCGAATAATAGAATGTGTATCCGAACTTTGTAATAAGCAGATCCTCATAGTTGTACTTAAGGATAGATCTGGCCGATGTAACCTGATCCAGATACTCTTCCCTGAAGTGGTCCGATATCCATGGCACCACAAGATAGTTCACATCGACCACATCCAACTGGTGTGTTCTCTGCCAGGTTTCTCCCCACTTGTAACTCCAACCTGCAGAAAATATGGTTTTCTGGAACTCGGGACGAAGCTGGGTATTGATCTTGGCGCTCAAACGAGATGTAGCCTGACTGCGGCGCTGAAGCTCCTGCGACATGAACGGCATCAGGAACTCAGGAAAATCCAGGTTAGCCTCAAATCCGTATTCCAGATAGGTATCACCTGTATAACCTGGCAGGTTGGATATGGATTCATAAGCGCCACGGACTTTCAGTGTCAGCTGTTCGGAACCGCGGAACAGGTTCCTGTCCGTAAATGACACCGATGCTGCGGCACCCAGGTCACCGGCTGTATTCGTACCCTCCACCTCGACCGCAAACGAGTGTTTGGGTAGGCTCATCAGCAGTACGTTGGCACTCAGTTCATTATCCTTACCCGGAATCCGCTCGACACTGATATTGGAGTATCTTAGCATTCCAAGTCTTGACAACGATGTATAGGTCTTGGAGATAGAATCAGAATTATAGATCATTCCCTCTCTGAGGAATGTATGGATATCTATGATTTTGGGTCTGAGCAACGGTTTCTTATCCATTCCGGGATATGTCAGACGTATACCCTTGTAACTGTCAATAGTTGTGGAATTAGGAGAGCTCGGCAGGTTGCCGTTCTTATCGGACAGGATATAGTCAATTGATGAGATCGTGAACTGCTTGTGCGGATGTACCGTACCGTCATCGTCCGTACTCTCAGCTGCTACTATCATTCTCAGTCCCACCTTGTCGCTGCCCTTTGCCGTATCGGCCACGAATGACACATAATCCCTGTTGAAACTGTAATAGCCGTACTTGTGTACCAGATCCACTATCCTGATTCTCTCGTCATTGAGGATATCGGCATCAAGGTTAATGCCCGGAACAAGCAGGCTCTCGTCTATATGGTCATCTATTATCTTCCTGATGGCCTCATCCTGCACGGTTATCCTGACACTGTCAACCACGAACATTTTTCCGGGCTCCAGCTTATACCTGACGGTTGTTTTGGGCCGACGCTTGTTTATGGACGAATATGATACCTCGGCGTTCAGGTAACCGGCGTTCATAAGAGCCCTTTTGATGTCGGTACGGGTAGCCTCCGACAGAAGCGGGTCATAAATAACAGGTGCCTCACCTGACTTGGTGCGTGTAAAAGAATAGAATCTCAGAGGAAAACGGAACAGTCCGAACCAACGTGAGTTTGGAGTCTGGTATGACAGATTCCTGTACTTGGAGACATCGGCCACTCCCTTGGCATCGGTCGTAACCTCAATCTTGTTGAGCAGATATTGATCCTCGGGTACGTACTTGTAGATAGAGCAGGATGCCAGCCACAAAACCGCGATCAGCGCCATTGCCATATGTACAACCTTTCTGCTCATAGTTCTCACTGTCTCAATCTAGCAAAGATACAAAAAATTACTATCTTTACGGCAATCAAAATGGCCCTATGCTCAGCAAGAATGATATAAAAAACATCAAAAGTCTGGAACTTAAGAAGTTCCGTGATGAAAAGAGGCTTTTTGTAGCCGAAGGACATAAACTTGTAGGCGAACTGCTGGGTGTATTCAGGTGCATTCTTCTGGTTGCAACCGACGAATGGCTGGGCGGTCGCAGCAGAATACCCGCAGAACGTATCGAGGCTGTCACACCCGATGAACTGAAACGTGCGAGCCTGCTCCGCGCGCCCCAGGATGTGCTGGCGGTATTCGCCATTCCCGATGACAACGCCACGCTGACACAGACTTCTTCAAATAATCTGGTGCTGGCTCTGGACGATGTCCAGGACCCGGGCAACCTTGGCACGATTGTAAGGATTGCTGACTGGTTCGGAATCAAGGACATTTTCTGCTCCAAGGCTACTGCCGATATCTACAACCCCAAGTCCGTTCAAGCCACGATGGGCGCAATATCAAGAGTAAGAGTTCATTATACCGACCTTGCAAAAGACCTTTCCGCCCTGCCCGGGCAGACTCCCGTATACGGGACATACCTGAACGGCGATACAATCTACGATACTCAACTTTCGTCCCATGGAGTGATAGTAATGGGCAATGAGGGTAACGGTATAGGAGCTGAAGTCGGAAAAAACGTCAACCGCAGACTGTTCATACCCAACTGGCCTGCCGGAGCGGCCACATCAGAGTCGCTCAACGTAGCAATAGCCACGGCTATTGTCTGCTCAGAGTTCCGGAGAAGGCAGTCCTGATACGGAGCTGACTGTATCTTTCACCTCTTTTCTGTGATAACGCATAAGTTCCATGTCCGTCAGAACGAGCATGCTGTTACGGTTATCGGTCGAATCCAGATAGTTTATTGAACCGCTTATGCCTGTGATATCCTTTTTGGAATCCAGGATAAGTGACAGTGCGACTTTACCGTTGTTTCGCAACAGGGTATCGGCCGATGACACACTGTCGGTGTAGTAAACGGAGAGCGACATATACGCATATGCCGGAACGCCCGAATCGGTCGATACGAATGTCCCTGAAAGGTTCAGGCTTACCGTATCGCCCTTGTGGAATGTGGTATCGCGATTGATCTTGTACGTCAGTTTGTTCATGTAAACCGATGTATTGAGCAATGCGGTTGGATCAAGATACCACATGTTCACGCTGTCGCCTGACTGTATGGAGAATGACTTCTTCTCAATCTGTGAAAGTGAGCGGCTGGCAGCCTTGAATTCATCATCTATCCTGTTGGACAGACGTTTGTATATCTTGGCCAGTTCCTTGGGATAGCGTGTATACCAGACAAGTGAGCGGTTGAACTGCTCCGGAGTTATTCCGTTCTTGCTGTATGCCCAGTCAATATATGCCTTGGTCGTATACCTGTCTTCTCTGGGCAGTTCCTGGCCGATGGCCTGTGCCAGATGATAATCATACAGGAACTGCTCCATCTTACGTGGCGCGAGCACATCATCGGGACGGTTCAGACGGCAGCCCGATAACAATAACAGCAGGGCTATTGCCAATAAGTCAGACCTCCTCATCGGTATTTCTGTAGTGAAGTCCCATATTCACCACCTTGGTGTAGAAGAGCAGAAGCGCTATCACGCCGCATGTGATACAGGAGTCGGCGAAATTGAATACAGGCTCAAAGAAAACGTCGCCACCTACCAGAGGCATCCATTCCGGCCAGGTCCACAGCGGGAAGTAGAACATATCCACCACCTTGCCGTACAGGAACGGCGCATAACCGTCGCCTATGGATGTCATCGCAGCCTGGGTGAACGGCGTGCTCTCGGTAAATATCAGTCCGTAGAACATGCAGTCAAGCAGGTTTCCTATGGCACCTGCAATCACGAATGACACGGTTACCACATAGCCTGTGGGGAATCCCTTGTCAAGTATCTTAATTAGGTACCAGGTAAAGAATCCGATAGCCCCGATACGGAACAGGGACAGGAACAGCTTGCCTATGATTTCCATTCCGAACGCCATACCGTTGTTCTCGACAAACAGTATCTGGAACCATGGGGTGACCTCTATGCTCTGGCCAATCTGCATGTGAGTCTTGACCGCGATCTTGATGATCTGGTCAATTATCAGCACTGAAAGTATGATAATCAGTGCCAATCTGTGCTGACGGGCACACTTAGGACTGTCCGGAACGTTGTTTTCCATCTAAAGGATCAATGCTTGTTCTGCTTTGCCTCAATGCAAAGGGTTGCGTGAGGTACGGCGCGCAGACGCTCCTTGGGTATCAGCTTGCCGGTCTCGCGGCAAATACCGTAGGTCTTGTTCTCAATACGTACCAGAGCAGCTTGCAATGACTGGATGAATTTCATCTGACGCTGGGCAAGACGTGTGGTCTCTTCCTTTGAAAGGGTGTTGGCTCCCTCCTCAAGCACCTTATATGTAGGCGATGTGTCGTCGGTGCTGTTGTTGTCAGCATTCATGAGAGAGGCCTTGAGTGCATCATAGTCCCTCTGTGCAATCTCAAGTTTTTCATTGATGATCTGACGGAACTCCTCAAGTTCCTCATCTGAATAACGGTTCTTCTCTGCCATAATGGTAAAGTTATAGGTTAAGGTTTATTGATTAAATTTTCTCTATCTGAAGTTTGAATGTGTAATCATCGAACGATATGTCCTCGCCCTGCTCCATTCCTGCCACGAGTTCTATCGAATCGGCCAGAACCTGGCTCTTGATCCAATCCTCATACTCGCGGACGGCGGCATCGGTCTCTGCATTCGAATTCAGGCGCACGCGGATGCGGTCGGTTATCTCCAGACCGTTCTGCTTACGTGAATCCTGAATACGTTTCTTAAGCTCACGGGCTATGCCCTCGCGCTTGAGTTCATCGGTAAGCTGGATATCAAGGGCAACGGTGAGCGTACCCTCATTGGCAACTACCCAGCCCGGTATATCCTCACTGTAGATCTCAACCTCGGTGGTATCGACGGTGGCGGGAGTGCCGTTTATATCAAAGGTAAAGCTGCCATCCTGCTCAAGTTTTGCCACATCCTCCTGACTCATGTTCTGGACGGCTGCGGCTACACCCTTCATGAGCGGGCCGAATTTCTTGCCCAGGATCTTGAAGTTGCACTTGACCTTCTTGACCAGAACGCTTGTGGCGCCCTCTACGAACTCAATCTCCTTGACATTGACCTGGTCACGGATAAGTTCCTTAACAGGCTCCAGATGTGAGCGGAGTTCTGCTGTTACGGGGATGAGTATCTTCTGCAAAGGCTTGCGCACGTTGATCTTCACGTCATCACGCTTACGCAGTGCAAGTACCATGGAGGTAAGTTTCTGGGCAAGCTCCATACGGGTTTCAAGTTCCTTGTCAACCAGAGAATCATCGCATACCGGATAGAGTGCCAGATGCACTGACTTGGCAGCCTTGGGATCAGCCACAGCCGTAAGGTCACGGTACAGACGGTCTGCATAGAACGGAGCTACGGGAGACATCAGTCTTGATACGGTCTCAAGGCAAGTATAGAGAGTCTGATAAGCGGCAAGCTTATCCTGGCTCATGCTGCTTCCCCAGTAACGGTCACGGGTCAGGTGAACGTACCAGTTGGACAGATAGTCATTTACAAAGCTTGTGATAAGACGTCCGGCACGGGTAGGCTCATAGTCGTCAAGACTCTCACGAACCTCCTTGGTAAGAGTGTTGAGTTCACTCAGTATCCAGCGGTCCATAACAGGACGTTCACTGGCGGCAATCTGTGCGGCAGAGTTGTCAAAGCCGTCCACATTGGCGTACTGTGCAAAGAACTTGTATGTATTGTGCAGGGTGCCGAAGAACTTGCGGGTAACATCCTTCACACCCTCCTCGTCAAACTTGAGGTTATCCCAAGGCTGGGCGTTAGTTATCATGTACCAGCGCAGGGCATCACTGCCAAACTGCTCAATCTCCTGGAACGGATCGACGGCATTGCCCAGACGCTTGGACATCTTGTTGCCGTTCTTGTCAAGAACCAGACCATTTGATATTACGGTCTTGAATGATACGCTGTTCTTTACCATCGTGGCGATTGCGTGTAGCGTATAGAACCAACCGCGTGTCTGGTCCACACCCTCGGCAATGAAATCGGCCGGGAATACGGTGCCGTTGTCAATGAGCTCCTTGTTCTCAAACGGATAGTGCATCTGTGCAAACGGCATGGCACCACTGTCAAACCAGACGTCTATCAGGTCAAGTTCACGTTTCATTATGCGGCCTGCGTCCGATACCAGCACGATGTCATCAACATACGGACGGTGCAGGTCAATCCTATCATAGTTTTCGGCAGTATAAACACCGGGCTGGAAGCCTTTATCCTTAAACGGATTGGACTTCATGACGCCGGCCTTGACAGCCTTCTCAATTTCATTATAAAGTTCCTCTACGGAGCCGATGCACAGCTCGTCGCCCTCATCGTTGCGCCAAATAGGCAGCGGGGTACCCCAGTAGCGGCTGCGGCTCAGGTTCCAGTCGTTCAGGTTCTCAAGCCACTTGCCGAATCTGCCTGTTCCGGTTGATTCAGGTTTCCACTTGATGGTATCGTTAAGCTCCATCATGCGCTCGCGTGCAGCCGAAGCCTTGATGAACCAGCTGTCCAGAGGATAGTAGATGACAGGCTTGTCGGTACGCCAGCAGTGCGGATAGTTGTGTACGTGTTTCTCTATCTTGAAAGCAGTACCTGCCTGCTTCATGCGGATGCAGATGTATACGTTCAGGTCCTCCTCCTTGGAAGCGGCAGCCTCGTCGTACTTGCCGCCCACGTTGAACTTGGGATCATAGGCGTTCTTTACGTATGCGCCCTGATACTCGGTGTAGAGATCCTTGTCGATGCAGTTCTTTACAAAGTCGGGATCCAGCTCATCCATGAGCCAGTACTTACCTGTAAAGTCAACCATAGGACGGGTCTCCATCTTGCGGTTGACCATAAAGAGTGACGGGATTCCGGCGGCCTTGGCCACGAATGCGTCATCGGCACCGAATGTGGGTGCTATATGTACTATGCCGGTACCGTCCTCGGTGGTAACGTAATCACCCGGGATTACGCGGAAACCGGCATCGGATATCTGAATTGAACCGTCATCGGCCTTGAATACGGGCTTTACCCACGGGAAGAGCTGCCTGTAGTGCATGCCCACCAGGTCCGATCCCTTGTACTCGGCTACAATCTGATAAGGTACTACCTTGTCACCCTGAGTGTAAGCGTTAAGGTCAAGTTCAGCGCCCTTGGGATCAAGGTAGGCGCTGAGACGCTCCTTGGCCATCACGATGGTGACAGGTGCACCGGTATAGGGATTGTATGTGCGGACTGCAACGTAGTCAATCTTGTTGCCTACGCAAAGTGCTGTATTTGAAGGCAGAGTCCACGGAGTTGTGGTCCATGCTACGAAGCAGGGAGTTCCCCACCCCGTCATCTCGGGTTTGGGATCGGTCATCTCAAACTGGGCGGTAACGGTGGTATCCTTGACGTCGCGGTAGCAACCGGGCTGGTTCAACTCGTGACTGGAAAGACCGGTACCTGCTGCAGGTGAATAAGGCTGGATAGTGTATCCTTTATAGAGATAACCCTTGCCGTAAAGCTGCTTGAGCAGCCACCACAGGGTCTCTATGTAACGGTTGTCATAAGTGATGTAGGGATTGTCCAGGTCTACCCAGTAACCTATCTTCTGTGTAAGGTCACTCCAGTGCTCCTTGTATTTCATGACCTCGGTGCGGCAGTTCATGTTATAGTCATCGACCGAGATCTTCTTGCCTATATCCTCTTTTGTTATGCCGAGCTTCTTCTCTACGCCAAGTTCTACCGGCAGTCCGTGGGTGTCCCAACCGGCCTTACGGTTAACCTGATAGCCGCACATGGTCTTGTAGCGGCAGAAAGTGTCCTTGATGGTACGGGCCATTACGTGGTGGATGCCGGGCATTCCGTTAGCCGAGGGAGGTCCCTCATAGAATACGAAAGAAGGACAACCTTCACGCTCCTTTATGCTGCGTGCAAAAAGATCTTCCTTCTGCCAGTCTTCCAACACGTCTTTGTTTACCTGTGACAGGTCAAGCTGTCCACGCTCAGCAAACTTTTTCATTACAATTATCTGATATATAAGGATTTACATTATTATCACGAGCACCTTGCCCGTAATTTGGCGCAAATTTACTACTTTTATTCTTAAGAATAAAGCTATAACATGGTTATCTTTGCAAATATGAAGATATCCGCAATATTACGGAAAGGACTGCTCCTGTTGTGCACGATGCCTTGTCTTGTGTTTGGACAAAGCACCTTGTCAGGCGTTGTTCTTGACAGACAGAGCGGAGAGCCGATGCCGTTTGCAACCGTCTACCAGAACGGCACCACCAAAGGTACCATCACCGATAATGACGGACTGTTTGAACTACACGGCGTGAAGTTCCCCACAACGCTGGTTTTCAGTTTTGTAGGCTACAAGACTCAGGTTCTTGAACTGGACCGGGATCCCGGAGCACTGAAGATATGGATGGATACCAACGACGGACTGCCCGAAGTGACCATCACCGACTATGGCGAGCGCGAAAAATACATGGAGTACTTCAAGACCATGTTCCTGGGTGATGACCGATGGGGACGTCGCGCAACCATACTCAACGAAGACGCCATTATGTTTGACGACTCCGGCACCGGTGAGAACGGAACCCTGTTCAGGGCTTGGGCAGGCGAACCCATTATCATCGACCTGCCCCTTTTGGGATATCAGCTTTATGCGGATCTGGTAAACTTTTCGGTGCTTCGCATAGACGGCAAGGCCATTTGCGATATACTCGGTTACTATTTCCACAAGCCTTACAGCCCTGAAAACGGGCGACAGAACGCCAAGTATGAGAAGAACCGCGCATCGGCCTATTACAACTCAAACAGGCATTTTTTGAGGTCTTTTTATGAAAACCGGCTTGCAGAGAACGGATACCTCCTGTCTACGCCCGATTCGGGTGCGATTGACAAAACTCTCAAAATCCGCTATTATCATAAGATGGACGGTTCTCCGCTGGACTTGACAAAGTACAAGCCAGCGCTGCATCTGTTCTCAGAGTCCGGAATACATCTGCTTAATGACACCTGTACAATACTCAGCAACGGCACCATTACCGACAGCAGTATCCGCTTTACAGGTGACATATCGGAGAAAAGAATCGGCGCCTCTCTCCCCGCTGATTACTAAAAATTTGTAACTTCGCGGTCTGAAACAGATTCCAGACCAAATGAACATTGCAATAGTCAAGTACAATGCCGGAAACATTCGCTCGGTTATAGGTGCGCTGAACAGACTTGGCGTAAATCCCGTTCTGACCGATAATGAGGAACTGCTGCGTAGTGCCGACAAGGTTATCTTTCCCGGTGTCGGCGAGGCCAGCACCACCATGGAGTACCTCCGGGCACATGGCCTGGACCGCATAATCAAGGACCTTAGGCAACCCGTTCTGGGTATCTGCCTTGGTCAGCAGCTTATGTGCAGCTGCAGCGAGGAGGGCAACACCGACTGCCTTGGCATTTTTGACGTTCCGGTACTGAGATTTCAGCCCCAAAGACATGAGGATAAGGTTCCGCACATGGGTTGGAACACCATAGAAACCACACAGGACGGCCTGTTCAAAGGATTCACAAAACCCGAATACGTATATTTCGTACACAGTTTTTATGTACCGGTCTGCGACTGGACCGCCGCAAAGACAGATTACATACTCCCGTTCAGCGCATCGCTCCGTAAGGAGAACTTTTACGCTACCCAGTTCCACCCCGAGAAGAGCGGCGGTACAGGAGAAAGTATTCTTAAGAATTTTCTTGACATATAAGAACAATGGAGATAGTTCCCGCAATAGACATAATAGACGGTAAATGCGTACGCCTCACCAAGGGTGACTACAATGCGCAGAAGACCTACAGCGATAACCCGCTGGACATGGCGCTGCGCTTTCAGGATGCAGGCATAAGACGCCTCCATCTTGTAGATCTGGACGGCGCCCGCAGCAAGCATATAGTCAACTATCCCACCCTTGAAGCCATTGCCGGACACACCGACCTTACTGTCGATTTCGGAGGCGGAATCAAATCCACACAGGACTTGGAGACCGCACTTGGATGCGGAGCCCAGATGGTAACCATCGGCAGCACCGCAGTAACCGAGCCTGAACTGATGGCCAGTTGGATAGAAGACTTCGGACAGGAGCACATAATCCTGGGGGCCGATGCCCGCGACGGCAAGATTTCCGTAAACGGATGGAAAGAAGACAGTGAGCTCACACTCAGCGACTTTATAAGCAGTTACATGCAGAAGGGAATCACCCAGGTCCTATGCACTGACATAAACCGCGACGGAATGCTGCAAGGCCCGTCAGTAGAGTTGTACAAAGCTCTGCTCAAGAAGTTCCCGGGCATAAAACTGATTGCCAGCGGAGGCGTCAGTTCCGTACAGGACCTGATAGACCTGAAGGAAGCCGGACTGCCCGCAGCCATAGTAGGCAAAGCATACTACGAGGGCCGCATAACATTGGAACAACTCTCCCAACTTAGCCAGGAATAAAAGATGTTAGCAAAGAGAATCATACCCTGCCTTGACATATGCAACGGACGCACCGTAAAGGGCACGAACTTTGTGAATCTGCGCGATGCAGGAGACCCCGTGGAACTGGGGCGTCTGTACAGCGAACAGGGTGCCGACGAGCTGACCTTCCTGGACATCACGGCATCCTTTGAAGGAAGAAAAACTTTTACAGAATTGGTTGAGCGCATAGCCGCCAACATATCAATTCCATTCACAGTGGGCGGAGGCATTCACGAGCTCAAGGATGTGGAGCGTCTGCTCTGTGCCGGAGCCGACAAGGTATCGGTCAATTCGGCCGCCATCAAGAATCCGGAACTGATTGACCAGATTGCACTTAACTTCGGATCGCAGGTATGTGTAGTGGCAATTGACGCCAAGCAGACACCGGAGGGCTGGCGCTGTTTCCTGAACGGAGGTCGCGTTCCCACCGAGCGTATGCTCTTTGAGTGGGCAAAAGAAGCCAATGAGCGCGGTGCAGGCGAAATCCTGTTTACCAGCATGGATCATGACGGAGTAAAGCAGGGATACGCCAACGATGCATTGAGAAAACTCTCCGATGAACTTACGATACCGATAATCGCATCGGGCGGAGCAGGCAAAAAAGAGCATTTCCGCGACGCATTTACCATAGGCCACGCCGATGCCGCACTGGCAGCAAGCGTTTTTCACTTCGGAGAAATACCAATTCCCGAATTAAAGCAGTACCTTTGCGATTTGAAAATTCCTATAAGAATATAATTATACCATAAGATGGATATTAACTTTGAAAAAATGGGCGGTCTTGTACCCGCTATAGTTCAGGACAATGTGACACGCAAGGTCCTGATGCTTGGTTTCATGAACAAGGAAGCCTATGACAAGACCGTAGAGACCGGAAAAGTCACATTCTGGAGCCGCACCAGAAACTGCCTTTGGACCAAGGGCGAAACCAGCGGCAACTTTCTGAACGTAAAGGAGATACTCCTGGACTGCGACCAGGACACCCTGCTCATAAAGGCCCGTCCCGACGGTCCCGTATGCCATACAGGTGCCGACACCTGCTGGAACGAGCAGAACAGCGTTGACCTGAACTTCCTGTCATACCTGCAGGATTTCATTGACCGCCGATACAAGGAGATGCCCGAAGGCTCATACACCACATCGCTGTTCAAGAGCGGCGTGAACCGTATGGCCCAGAAGGTTGGCGAAGAGGCTGTTGAGACCGTAATCGAGGCCACCAACGGCACTGACGACCGTCTGATTTATGAGGCATCGGACCTGATATATCACCTCATCGTGCTGCTCACCTCAAAGGGACACCGCATTGAGGAGCTGGCCGCCGAGCTGGTAAAGCGCCACAAGGAATAAACCCGCATATAGATGGAAATAATTGATTATCGCAACGTTGAGGTCCGTCAGGAGGACATGTTCGTTCTGGGCGACGTCACTTTCACCGTACAGGAGGGTGATTTTGTCTATCTGATAGGCAAGGTCGGCTCAGGCAAGAGCAGCCTTTTCAAGACCCTGTACTGCGAGTTGGACGTACTCTGCCCTATGCCTGACAGCCATGCCATAGTTCTGGGCATGAACCTGATGACAATGAAGAAGCGCCAGGTTCCCGGTCTGCGCCGTCAGATGGGAATCGTCTTTCAGGACTTCCAGTTGCTCACAGACCGCAACGTGTTCGATAATCTGAGTTTCGTACTGAGATCCACAGGCTGGAAAGACAAGAAACTCATTCATCAGAAGATATTCCAGGTATTGGGACTTGTAGGAATGGACACCAAAGGATACAAGATGCCTCATGAACTGTCAGGCGGAGAGCAGCAGCGTATCTGCATAGCCCGCGCCCTGCTTAATGACCCCAAACTGATTCTGGCCGATGAGCCCACCGGCAATCTGGACCCCGAAACCGGACGTCAGATCATGGAGATCCTGCACAAAGTTGGAAAAAGCGGCACCACAATCCTTATGATTACCCACAACCTGCAGTGGATAGACGAATTCCCCGGACGCGTATTCAAATGCCAGGACCGCAAACTCCTGGTTGACGCCGATGTAAAGGAGACTCAAGATCAGAAAGATAACTGAAATAACCAAGACACACTATAACATGAAAGTATTGAAATTCGGCGGCACGTCAGTAGGAACCCCTGAGAGAATGAAGGAGGTAAGCCGCCTTGTCACCCAAGACGGTGAGCAGAAGCTGGTAGTCCTGTCGGCCATGTCTGGCACCACCAATTCACTTGTAGAAATATCCCAGTACCTCTACGGAGGCAACAAGGCAGGCGCCGATGACGTAATCAACCGTCTGCGCACAAAGTACTATGCACACGTACCCGAGCTCCTCAGCAAGAAGGAAAACCAGGACGAACTGCAGAAATTCCTGGAAGATAAGTTCAACTATCTCCAGTCATTCTATATAGACAACTTTACCGAGAAAGAGGAAAAGATAATACTCGCCCAGGGTGAGCTTATCTCAACATACATGGTTACCTGCTACCTCAAGGAGCAGGGCATCAAGACCGCATTGCTGCCGGCTCTTGACTTCATGAAGACCAATGCCGATGCCGAGCCTGACATGCAGTTCATAGCCGATAAGGCCGCTGCACAGCTCAAGGCTGTTCCAGGCATGCAGATATATATCACTCAGGGCTTTATCTGCCGCAACGTTCAGGGTGACATTGACAACCTGCAGCGCGGAGGCAGTGACTACACCGCATCAATCCTGGGTGCCGCCATCAAGGCCGACGAGATCCAGATCTGGACCGACATTGACGGCATGCACAACAACGATCCCCGTGTAGTCGACAAGACCCAGCCCGTACGCCACCTCCACTTTGAGGAGGCAGCCGAGTTGGCATACTTCGGAGCCAAGATACTCCACCCCACCTGCATTCAGCCTGCCAAGGCAGCCAACATATCCGTACGTCTGCTCAACACCATGGAGCCCACAGCTCCCGGCACTCTGATAGACAACCGTTCGGAGCCCGGCCGCATTGCAGCCGTAGCCGCCAAGGACAAGATCACCGCAATCAAGATCAAGTCCAGCCGAATGCTGTTGGCACACGGTTTCCTCAAGAAGGTATTCGAGGTGTTTGAGACCTACCGCACATCAATCGACATGATCTGCACATCCGAGGTGGGTGTTTCAATGTCAATAGACAACACCAAGCATCTGGAGGAGATTGTGGCTGAACTCAAGAAATACGGCACGGTAACCGTCGACAGCGGCATGTGCATAGTATGCGTGGTCGGTGACATGGTTTGGGAGAACCTGGGATTCGAGTCACGCGCCATGGACGCCCTGGCCGATATCCCCGTACGAATGATATCATACGGAGGCAGCAACTACAACATTTCATTCCTCATCAGGGAGAGTGACAAGAAAGCCGCTTTGCAGCGCCTGAGCGATGTACTCTTCAACAACAAGTAAAAAGATGCGCACACCATACTACCAGTATGACCTGGGGATATTGGAGAATACCCTCAAGTCAATAGAAGAATGCGTAGGAGGCAATCCCGACTGGCACGTACACTACGCCATAAAGGCCAATGCCAACCCCCTGCTGCTCAAGCACATCAACGAGTACGGTCTGGGCATAGACTGCGTCAGCGGCGGTGAGATCCAGGTTGCTTTGGACAACGGTTTCCCCGCATCATCGATAGTATTCGCAGGCGTAGGCAAGGCCGATTGGGAGATAGATCTGGCACTTAATGCCGGAATAGCCTGCTTCAACGTGGAATCAGAGGCCGAGCTTGACGTCATTGCAGAGCGTTGCGCCGCCTTGAACAAGACTGCACACATAGCACTCCGCGTCAACCCCGATGTCGATGCACATACACATGCCAACATAACCACGGGAAAGGCCGAGAACAAGTTCGGAATAGAGATACCCATGCTTCTGCCCATAATCCGCAAGGCACAGCAGAATCCATGCTTTGTATTTGAGGGACTGCATTTCCATATCGGCTCACAGATTCTTGATCTGGATCCGTTCCGCCTGCTCTGCCGGAAGGTAAATGACCTGCAGGATATGCTTGAGGCTGAAGGCATAAGAATCAACAGCGTGAACGTAGGAGGCGGTCTTGGCGTTGACTATGTCAACCCCGAGCAGAACCCCGTTCCGGATTTCAAGCAATTCTTTGAAATATTCCGCAGTGACCTTAAGTTGCGTCCCGGACAGCAGCTCCACTTTGAGTTGGGCCGTGCCGTAGTGGCACAGTGCGGACGCCTTATAACCAAGGTCCTCTACGTCAAGCAGGGAACAATCAAGAAGTTCGCTATTGTTGACGCCGGATTCACAGAACTCATACGCCCCGCCCTTTACGGCGCACATCACAAGATAGTGAACCTGACCTCCAACGGTCCTCTCCAGAAGTATGATGTGGTAGGTCCCATATGCGAATCATCGGACATATTCGGAAAAGATGAAGTGCTACCGGAGGTTCACCGTGGTGACCTGATAGCACTCATGTCTGCTGGGGCTTATGGGGAGGCTATGGCTTCTCAGTATAACTGCAGGGCTCTTCCTTCTTCCGGGTCTGACCCCTTTGCGTCATAACTTTGTTACGACGCAAAGGGGTCAGACCCGGCTCGCTTAGCTAGAATTTCCACAATAAGCCGAGGGAGATGGGGAAGTCCCAGTAAAGCTGGCTGACATCCCCTTCCATGTGCTCAAAGATTCCGGCACCGCCGCTAAGGTCAAGTGCAAGATTCTTGCTCAGGAATATATCGTAGCCCAACTGACAGGTAAAGAAATTCTCATGATGGTTACGTGTGGCGGGCTTTCCGTGGAACGACAGCGAGAAGGCTCCTATATCCAGCCCTGCGCCCAGGCTCCATGTAAATCCGGGCTCAAACACGCCTTGCTCAAACAACGAACCGGTGGTGTAGCCCAGGTCGCCCATAAGTGATATTCCGCCGCGGTTACCCAGTCGGCATTTCATCTGCAGCACATCACGTATGTTTCCTGTCTGGGTAAAAATCTGGAACTGAGGTGAAACTGAAAAGTACGGGAACCTGTCATCGGGAACATCCCAATTTTTGACAACGCCTATTATCATTCCGGCTGATGCCACAGCAACTGCGGCCGCACCTATCAGCAGAGCGTCATCATCGACCTTTGTCAGATCCAGGTCCGAGTTCTTGGGACGGCTTGAACTGGAGTGGGTTTTATTGTAACGGCTCGAGTTAGAAGGTGTCCAGTTGTCATAATGACGGCCGTCATAGTAACGTGCACGGTGGGCCACGTCATACCAGAAGAGGTCGTGATAGAAGTCAAACAGGTCAACCAGCAGCATGGCCAGTACGGGATCATCGGGATCACTGGTGCTGTATTTCTTGCCTTCAGCATCGAGAGTGCTGTATACGATATTGTCAACAATCACCTCCTTTACAGGTTTGTCTACCGGCACGGGATCATGCAACTCGGCAACGGTATCGGGCATAAAGAGGTCATACATTACTGACTTGCTCTTATCCTTGTAAACAAAGTGGAACTGGGCGGTAACCTCGGCCGGACAGTTCTTGTACATGGTCAGATAGTCCAGTCCGTCATCGGCGGTCACGACCTCACCCCATACCATTATGTTTGATTTGTCTTTCTTCTTTCCGTAAACGGCTGTAAGCGGAAGCAAAACAGCCATCAGCATAATCATGAACTTCTTCATAAAGCTTTCAGGTTTGAATCCGATGACAAAGATATGGAGGATAGTTTACCCGGGAACGGGTATTTTCCCTAAAAAGAGCAGGGGAAAACCCTATTTCAGTCATTCTGCTCTTCAGGCTCGGGCAGCTCCGTCTCAGAGCTCTCCGTGTCTGCATCCTGCAGTTGCGGGATTGGATTCTTGGAACTTTGCTTAGCCCCCAGTTTCTGCAGTTTGGCACAGGTCTGGATTATGCTCTGGCCACTGGGTTCCAGTTTCTTTCCGGCTGCCTCATATGCCTTGCCTGCACTGTCAAGAGCCTTGCCTATAGCCTTGTAGCGGTCCATAAACTGGCCCACACGGTCCATCATCTCATTGGCAAGTTCATATACCATCTCATGATTCTGGGCCTGGGCTATCTGGGTCCAGGTAAGATTGATGATACGCAAGGCGGCAAACAGCGTCTGCTCGTCGGCAATGTATACGTTTTTCTCCATTGCTTTGCGCCACAGATCAGGCTGAGCCTTCATGGCGGTCCAGAGGGCTCCGGTGTTGGGCACGAACATGATGACGTAATCCATCTTGACCTTGGGAGGCTTAACATATGATGAGTAATCCTTTTTGACCAAATCTTTCACATGCTTCTGAATACTCTCCACATGCGCCTTGAGGTATTTCTGACGGTCGGCCTCGTTGTCGGCGTTCACATAATCCATAAATGCGGTCAGGGATACCTTTGAGTCAATTATGACATCGCGTTTCTGGTCCAGATGCAGGATTACGTCGGGACGCATGCGGCGGTCATTCTCGTTGTGTACCACATCACCCTCGGCATCGCGGATGGTTGACTGAATCTCATAATGCACGCCTTTGGTAAGACCCTGTGATTCCAACAGTTCATCCAGGATTATCTCACCCCACTCGCCCTGCACGCGGCCTGCATGACGGAATACGCGGGTAAGTTCATCAGCACTCTCCTTGGCGGCTGCGCTCTGGCGCATCATGTTCTCGGCCTGGGTCTTTATCTCACTGCTTATGGAGGTCTGCTTTATGGTATTCTCCTTCATGGCCTCCTTCATCTTGTCAATTGTCTCCTTGAGGGGGGTTACGATCTGTCCAAGACTGGTGTTGCTTGAGGCTGCGAACTCCTCCTGGCGGCGTTTGAGCATATCCTCGGTGGCCGATTTCATCTGAGCCGTAACCTTGGCTATAGTCTCGTCAAACTTGGCCTGCTGGGCGGCCAGCATGTCATCATATGCTTTCTGACGGGAATCAAGCAATTCCTGTGTATGTACCTGATAATCTTTCCCGGCAGTTCTTTTACCATACAGATAACCGGCAAGAAGTCCAATGACTATGCAAAGAAGAGATAATATATATACCATATCTTTAGTGTTAACATAACGCAAAAATAGCAATTTTATCCATATATTTGCAAGATATGATTCACTCAGCCTTATTCAGTATTAAAAAGGGCGCAGCGCTGGCACTTACAGCTTGTCTGTTATCTGTGGCACTGAATGCACAGGAAAAGATAATCTTCACTCCGCAATGGACGACTCAGGCTCAGTTTGCCGGTTATTATGTGGCACAGGAGATGGGCTTCTACTATAAAGCCGGAATAGATGTCGAAATCGTACATCCGTCCGTAACGCAATCGGCCATCAGCCGAATCCGCGATAACGAAAGTCAGGCCACCACGCTTCAGCTTGCGCAGGCCATGGAGATAATCGATGACGGCATACCACTTGTCAACATACTTCAGACATCCATGAACAATGCCATGGTAATAGTCTCACGCCGGGGAATGAACCCGCTGAAGCAGGTTGGCGAAAAAGTGGGAATCTGGAATGCCGGATTCGGACAGATTGCCATAGGAATGAGTCTCAAGGAGAATCTTGACTACCGTTGGACTCCTTTTGCCAACAACGTGAACCTGTTCATTTCGGGAGCCATAGATGCAACCCTTGCCATGAGTTACAACGAATACTACCAACTGGTTCAGACAGGCTTTGAACTCAATGAAGAATGTGTATACAGGTTCCGGGATCACGGATACAACATCCAGGAGGATGGCGTTTACATGACAAAGGAGTATTATGAAAGCCATAAGGATCAGGCACGGAAATTCGCAGAGGCCAGCCGTCAGGGCTGGGAATGGGCTATCCAGAACCCGGAAGAGACTCTTGAGATAGTGATGAGATACGTCCAGAAGGATCACATTGCCACTAACAGGGTGCTCCAGAAACTTATGCTTGATGAAGTCCTGAGTCTTCTCAAGGACAGAGAATCAGGACAGTATGAGTTCCGTCTGCGCCCCGATATGGTTGAACAGGCCAGCAACCTGATGCTTGAAATCGGAATGATTGAACGCCAGATCACTTACAATGAACTTCTTGATGAGTAAAACGGTGCCGGTATGAAAAAGAAAAAGAAAAGATCACTTTCTACAAAACTGAGTCTTTGGACAGTGCTGTTCGCCGGACTCATTTTCATAGCTGCAATGGGCGTCTTCTTTAACGAGTCCCGCATGGCCGTTCAGAGAATCGCCATCAGAAACGCCATGCTCATCCTTGACAATACGATACAGCATGTAGACAACATATTGACCAAGGTCAAGGTTGCCACCGACAACACAGACTGGCTCATTACCAGGCGTCTGGATGCGCCGGATTCCATGTTTGTCTACTCCCGCCGTATCCTGGAGAACAATCCCGACCTTAACGGTTGCTCCATATCATTCGAGCCGTTCTATTTCAAGGAGAAAGGTCAGTATTTCTCGGCTTATTCCCTGAACACCGGCGATGGGATTGAGACCACTCAGGAGGGCAATGTCCATTACCAGTATTTCTCAATGGACTGGTATCAGTTGCCTAAACTGTTGGATCGGCCCTGTTGGACCGAGCCTTATGTGGATTTCAACCCGGAAAACATCACATCGCCCGAGATGATCATTTCCTACTGCAAACCCATCAAGGACCATCAGAACAACTTCATAGGTGCCATATCCGTTGACCTGTCCATTGAATGGCTCTCACAGACCATATCGGCTGTAAAGCCCTACCCTAACTCCTATACCATAATGATAGGAAAAGGCGGAACGTTCTTTGTACATCCCGATACCACAAAACTGTTCTACCAGACCATCTTCACCCAGACCCTGCTTGAGCCGGATACTGCAATAACTAATCTGGGACATGCCATGCAGGCCGGTGAGGAGGGCTATCGCAAGTTGGATCTCTACGGTGAGGAGTGTTATGTCCTTTACAAGCCCCTTGGTGACACAGGATGGAGTGTAGGTCTGGTATGTCCTACAAGGGATATATTCAGCGGATACTATCACCTGGCTAACACCATAGCCGGAATAGTTATAGTAGGCCTGATGCTTATGCTGATGATATTCAGCGGTGTCATATCCAAGCAGTTGGAACCGCTTGAGGAACTTGCATATCAGGCCGAAGCCATAGCATCCGGGCGTCTGGACGAGGAACTGTCCGATCTTCACCGGAATGATGAGATAGGACAACTGAGTCTGTCTTTCCATCACATGCAGCAGTCACTCGTCCAACAGATTGAGGAACTAAAGATTGCAAATGAGCAGAAAGGACGCATTGAGGGTGAACTCAAGATTGCGCGCGACATTCAGATGGCTATGCTGCCCAAGATATTCCCGCCCTTCCCCGAACGCGATGACATAGACGTATTCGGCCAGTTGACCCCGGCCAAAGAGGTAGGTGGTGATCTTTTTGATTTCTACATCCGTGACGAGAAACTGTTCTTCTGCATAGGTGACGTATCTGGCAAAGGTATTCCCGCATCACTCTATATGGTTGTCACCAAAGCATTGTTCCGCACCATATCCATACACGAATCCTCACCGGAACGTATCGTTTACACCCTTAACGAGGTGATGTCAAGGGACAACGATTCCAATATGTTCGTGACCTTCTTTATGGGCGTGCTTGACTTGCCTACGGGGCGTCTGCACTACTGCAATGCCGGACACGACGCGCCTCTGCTGGTGGGTCACACCGGAGCGGGATTGCTGCCTGTCGATTCAAATCTGCCTATAGGCGTAATGGGCGGATGGAAGTTCACCAAGCAGGAAACGCTGGTGGATCCTGAGACTACGGTTTTCATGTACACCGACGGACTTAACGAAGCCGAGAATATCGGCCATCAGCAGTTTGAAATGACACGGGTAATGGAAACGGCACGCAGACTGCAGCAAGACGACAATTTCAAGCCTATGGTAATAGTGGATGAGATGATGGGAGCGGTCCGCGCGTTTGTAGGTGAAGCCGACCAGAGCGATGACCTGACCATGCTGGCCATCCAATACACAAAGCACCAGGAGGATATAACATACCAGCGCTCGCTTACCCTCACCAATGACATAAAGCGCGTCCCCAGACTCAACGCTTTCATAGATGAGGTTTGTGAGGCCAACGGATTCGACATGGCAACCATTATGCAGATCAACCTGGCTATTGAGGAGGCCGTGGTCAACATAATGAACTACGCATACCCTAAAGGAACCAAAGGTGACATAACGATTGAGGCAAAAGCCAACGACACCCAATTGTCATTCATAATAAGTGACACCGGCAAGCCGTTCGACCCCACAGCCAAAGCCGAGGTGGATATCACTCTGAGCGCCGAGGACCGCGCCATAGGAGGTCTTGGCATACACCTGATACGCCAGATTATGGACAACATAAACTACGAGCGCATTGACGGTCATAACATTCTAACCCTTATAAAGAAACTGAGCAAATGATACCGTTGTCAATCTTCAATATTGATATTTCATCGGGCAACCTTATTCTGCTCGTCTCTTTCCTCATGTTCTTGGCCATACTCATGGCAAAAGTGGGTACCAAGTTCGGCGTCCCCACCATGCTGCTGTTCCTTATCCTGGGAATGCTGGCCGGCGAGGACGGTCTGGGAATAAGGATTGATGAGCTGCGTGTGGGTGAGTTCCTGGGACATCTGGCCATGACCATCATCCTGCTTACCGGCGGCCTTGAGACTTCTATGGCCGAGACAAAGCCTATAATAAAGAAAGGTATCTCTGTATCCACGTTGGGAGTATTCATAACCATTCTTGTAACAGGACTGTTCATCTACTACGCTTTCGGGACAAGGATAGGCGGTGCAGGCGCTTCCATTATGGGATGTTTGCTGTTGGCCGCCGTCATGTCATCGACCGATTCGGCATCGGTATTCTCTATATTGAGGACCAAGAGGCTTACGCTGCGTGAGAATCTGGGACCGCTTCTGGAACTTGAATCGGGAAGTAACGACCCCATGGCATATGTGCTTACCATACTTCTGGTCAGCATACTGGAATCAGTACACGGCTCAACTGGAGAAATCCACACCTGGAGCATCATTCTGTCCGGTGTATGGATCCTTATCAAACAGATTATTATAGGTTTTGTCGTAGCATTGGCTTTGGGATACGGAGCTCGCTGGCTGATTACCAGGATTCACCTGCAGTCCAGTCCACTCTATGCAATCCTTATACTCAGCATCGCATTGTTTGCCAACGGTGCGGCTTCATTCATAGGCGGCAACGGACTTCTTGCCCTTTATGTCTGCGCCATAATAATAGGCAACACCAAGGAGATGCCGGCAAGAAAAGAGGTACTTATCTTCTTCGAGGTAATAACCTGGCTCTCGCAGCTCATGATGTTCCTGTTGTTGGGACTGCTGGCCAAGCCGTCACAGATGCATACCGTTCTGGTTCCAGCCATCCTGATAGGACTGTTCCTGATGCTGGTGGCACGTCCGGCAGGTATCATGCTCAGCCTGCTGCCATTCAGAGGACTCTCTTTCAGGGCCAAGTTGCTCACATCATGGGTAGGACTCAAGGGTGCCGGTCCGATACTCTTTGCCCTTTACACCGTGATTGAAGGCGTTGACGGATCAAGTGAGATATTCAACATAGTATTCACCATAACCCTCATGTCACTGCTTTTGCAGGGTATGACCATCTCTCCCATGGCCAAGCTGCTGAACATGAGTATTGACGATGACCCCGAGGTCGAGACATTCGGCATGGAGGTACCCGAGGAGATGGGAATGCTCCGTGACCATATCGTATCACAAGAGGATCTGGAGAGCGGCGAGACACTGCGCGACCTGCATCTGCCCCACGGCATTCGCGTGATGATGGTTCGTCGCGGCGACAAATATCTTGTCCCTCATGGAAGCATGAAACTTACGGTCGGGGACAAGCTGGTGATTATTATGGGCGACACCGATGATTAATGAATCAAACAAGAATAAACTATTATGGAAGTAAAAATCAACAACCAAGACGGAATTACGACCGCACAGCTTATCGGTCGTCTGGACACACCCGCATCACAGGAGATAAGCGGTGATTTTGATAACCTGACACAGTATGCCGCAGGAACCGTAATCCTGGATTGCACCGAGCTTGAGTACATATCAAGTTCCGGACTGCGTCTGTTCCTTTCACTGCGCAAGGCTGCTGCTTCAAAGGGAGGCAAGATCATCGTTAAGGCCATCAACAAAGACATCCGTTCAGTCTTTATGATGACCGGTTTCCTCAATCTGTTTGAGATTCAGGACTAAAAAAACGAGCCATGAAGAAGGCTAGGCAACTGGACCCTCACTGTGAGGCCATCCTTCAGGAATATCAGGATAACCTGCCCCGCTTCAGGGAAGTAGAGCAGGAGGTTAAGGAAAAGCTCAGACAGACATTGGCCGATGCCGGTCTGCTTGTGGCTTCTATTGAATCACGTGTCAAGGCATATGATTCGCTTGCCGGTAAGCTGGAGTTGAAAGGTCACAAGTACAACAGTCTGGCTGACCTGACCGACATTCTGGGACTCAGAGTCATTACCTTCTACATAGACGATGTCGATAAGGTGGCATCGGCCGTTGAGAGACTCTTTGAGATTGACTGGGAGAATACCGTCGACAAGCGCAAGATCCACGAGATAGATAGTTTCGGTTATCTGTCACTGCACTACATCTGTTCAGTGCCGGGTTTCCCCTACCGTTTTGAGATACAGATGCGCACCCTATTGCAGCACGCATGGGCAAACATGGACCATGACACCGGTTACAAATCGGGTGTGGAGATACCCAAACGCTATATGCGCAATATGAGCCGTCTGGCCGGTATGCTGGAACTGGTGGATGACGAGTTCAGCAAGATACGCATAGAGCTGACCGATTACCGTCGCCGTGTCCAGTCACTGGTTCGCTCAGGCAACCTGGATGAGGTGCCCATTGACGGAGACACTTTCCGCAGTTATCTGGAGCTGGATCCGTTCGGCCAACTCAACAAGCGCATAGCCGCCATGAACCAGGCCGAGATACAGGAAGTACCGCTCATGCCCTATCTGGCTGTATTCAAAGGTATCGGACTCAAGACGTTGGGCGACATATCGAATGTCATCAAGGAGTATTCGGAGGGAGCCTATCAGATAGCATGCTATCAGATAGGACTGACCGATCTGGATATCATCTCATCGTCCATCGGCCCTCAGGACCTGTGCATTGCGTTCATACTCAAGAACGGAGGCGGCAAAGCCGGCATCAAGTATATGTTTGACCTTCTGAACGGAGAGTCCGAGAGTAATGATATGATTGCCGAGATGCTGTTGGAACAGTCCAAGGACCTGCCTTTCATGAACAAATAAACCTTTTATAATGGCAAACAAACCGCTTGACACCACCCTACTTGACCGCGCCATAATGTTTGCGGTCAAGGCCCACGCCGGCACCGAACGCAGGGGCAAAGGTTTTCCTTATATTGTACACCCCATGGAGGCGGTCGAGATTGTAGCGACCATAACACCCGACCAGGAACTTCTGGCTGCCGCCGCACTGCATGACACCGTCGAGGATACCGACGTCACCATTGACGATATCCGCCGGGAATTCGGTGATCGCATAGCATCACTCGTGCAGATTGAGAGCGTAGGTGATGATGAGGGCACATGGCACGAACGCAAGAAAAAGGCCATAGACCTAATCGCAGGTGCCCCACGTGATGCCAAGATTGTAGCCATGGGCGACAAACTGTCCAATATGCGTGCCATTGCACGTGACTATGCCGTACAGGGCGATGCTCTTTGGAAGCTGTTCCATGCCAATAATCCCAAGGACCACGAATGGCATTACCGCGGACTGGCCGATGCCCTGCGCGACCTCCAGGACACATTCGCGTTCCAGGAATTCGAGATGCTCATCAATCAGGTTTTCGGCAAGAAATAATGGATGCCATAAAGATTTCACTCGACGACTACATACTGTTTGGCGGCGGTGCCAACGGTGAGAGTTATGACCATAAGACCGATCCGGACCTTATGCTCAAACTCTATATGCCCGGCAAGACACAACAGCCTCTTGACGAGATGCTGATGGCCCGCAAGGTCTATGACTTGGGCATCCCCACCCCTGAGCCGGGTGATTATGTGGTGACTGAAGACGGCCGTTACGGCATCCGTTTCCGCCGCATCAAAGGAAAGAAATCTTATTCACGCGCCACAGGCGATAATCCGGAACTCGTAGGCCAATACGCCCATGAGTTTGCCCAGATGTGTCTTAAGCTCCACTCAGTCCATGTGGATACCACTCAGTTTGAGAGCGTAAAAGAGCGTTATTTCCGCCTGCTCACGGAGAACCCGTTCTTCAGCACCGCCCAGAAAGACCGCATCGGCAAGTTTATAGCCGATGCCCCCGATACCGATACCGCCATTCACGGTGACCTGCAGTACAGCAATGCCATCTTTGCGGGATCGGAACGTTATTTCATAGACCTGGGAGATTTCTGCTACGGATACAACATGTTTGATCTGGGAATGGTATATCTGTGCTGCTGTCTCAGCGAGGAAAGTTTCATCAGGGAGACTTTCCATATGCCCAAATCCCTGGCCATACAGTTCTGGCAGAATTTTGCGCCCGCCTACTTCGGATCAGACCGTCCGTTGAAGGACATAGAAGAAGAGATTCGCCCATACGCCGGACTCAAGACTCTAATAGTGGAACGGGACACAAAACGACCTATGCCGGAGTTACGGGCAGGAATGGATTTTTTGTTATAGGACTATTAAAAACATAAAACACAATGAAACGAATTCTTTATTGCATTGCATTCATGTTCATCTCCGTGATGATGTCAGCACAGGATATTCCTGCAGGTATGCGCATGGAGGTAGCAGAACTGGAGTTGGACAACAACGAGTACTCAATCTTCCAGTACAAGGATCCTGACGGCACTACCGCTTATTACCTGAGTCTGGGTAACGTTTTCCACATACTGGGATTCTTCCGCGATGATATCACAGACATGGCTATCGATCATTTTGACGAGGCATGCCTTGTTATCGGCAACACCCAGGAGGAGGCAATCGCATTCCTGGACGGACTGCTTGAGCTCCTCAACCAGAAGATCGGTACTACGAAAGAATTCAAGTACAGGAAGACCAACGGAGCCGAAAGACTGACTGACACAGACGTATCGACATGCACCGTAACCAAACGGTTCCTGCAGAGCAAAAGGCTGAGTTTCCAGTTTGTAAGCGGAAACCGCACGGTCGAGACTGACCTCAAGAAATCAACGATCAAGAATCTGCGTCTGAACGTCAGGATCAACAAGAAACTGCATCCCGACAAGTAACCTTACTCGAAGCGGATTGACTTGGAGGGAACGATGCGGGAAATCACGGCACTTGGGATGAGCATCATAAGCATGGAGAGAATGAACATCACTACGTTCAGAATTATGAGCCATCCCAGTCCCACCTGCATTGGCACGCTGTCCAGATAGTAATTGGCCGGATCAAGCGGGAAGATATGGAACCACTGCTGTGCCAGGCATATCACTATTCCCACAGCATTTCCGATAGCCATTCCCTTGAGTATTATATATGAAGCCAGCCTGAGGAATATCTTCCTTACCGTCTTGTTTGATGCACCCATTGACTTTAGCATGCCAATGGTTGCAGTACGTTCAAATATTATTATGAGCAATCCGGAGATCATGGTGAATCCGGCTATTCCCATCATAAGCGCCAGTATTATCCAGACATTCAGATCCAACACTTCAAGCCAGGCAAACAAGCCCGAGTGTGTATCATAAAGCGTACGTACCAGAAAATCTTCGCCGGTCTGCTTCTCGATCGCATTCATCACATCACGTACCTGACCGTAACCTTCATCCACCTTGCTTACACTGGTCAGACCTATCTCAAGACCGCTGTACTCATAGGGTTCCCAGTCGTTAAGACGTTGCAGCAATTTGATCTCGGTTATACCGAACAACCTGTCATACTCCAGGAAACCGGTTTCATAAATACCGGTAACGGTAAGACGCCTGATCCTGACCTGATCCTGCATGAAATAGACATCGGCTTTGGTGCCAACATCCAGCCCAAGCATATCGGCTATATTACGGGACAGTATTACCCAGTTGTTGCCAAGTGAGTCCTTGGGCTCGGGAAAGCCTCCCCTCAACATATAACGGTTCAGGAAAGTGCGGTCATAATCTGCGCCAATGCCCTTGAGCATAAAACCATGGAAAGCCTCACTGGTACGGATAATGCAGGGCTTGTTCACATAGGGCTGGACATGCTCTACTACACTCTGGGACAGAAGCGCATCCATTGTAGTGTCCATGCATACAACCGGATCCTCAATCACTCCAAGACCCACACGGGAATTGGTTACGGTGATATGCTGGGAGAATCCCATCACCTTGTCACGTATCTGATTCTTGAAACCGCGGGTAATGGCAATGGTAAGTATCATAACAGCCAGACCCACCGCAATGCCGGCTGTGGCAATGATGATAGCCGGACGCGAGCCGCCTTTTACGCCCTCATCCCTACCGTACAACCGTCTGGCCAGAAACTTCTCCATAACTGAACGCGAAGATAGTTCTTTTGATGTTCCCAGACACATGATAAAACACCAAAAATGGCAAATGTCACTATTATTTCTATTTTGATACTGCTATTATTCAAGCTGAAACCCGCCCGCACAGAGTGCTTCATAAATTGCAGACCATTAAACCACACTAACAGCCTTATGAGCAAAAAACGCAGAAAAAATTATGAGACACCCGTGACACAGGTAATCGAGGTGAAAATGCAGGGCGTACTCGCAGCCAGCGGAGATCCGCTGGATCCGCTAAGTGATCCGTTATTCATTATTCCTTTTGGAGGAGGTGAAGATTGGTAATTAATAAAAAGGAATACAGTTTATGAAAAAGGTATTTTTTATTCTTTTCGCACTTGCAGCGCTGACAGCCTGCGACACTGAAGGACTGGGTCTATTTCAGAACGACACGAGTCAGGATAATACAGCTAACAGGATAAAGGGGGATTTTGGAGGACTCAAACTTGATCTCACCATAACATTAGGTGACGCAACAGCCGGCACCAAGGCTACTGTTAAGAATGATTTTGCTGTCAATGACGTGGTATTTGTAACCATAACCGGATACCATGCCAGCCACCACTATCTGGAATTGAAGAAAACAGGGGCAGACACATGGACAGCTACTCCTAAAAACGGATTCGACATAGAACTGTATAACACCACCGGAACAATGACCGCCGTCTATTTCCCATACGGCAGTTCATTGAATCTCAAGACTTCAACGGGAACTGTCGTATTTGAAGACCGCGAAGATCATCAATATAACTACGGAGGTCTGTTCTATCAGGCAGAGAACGCCGCCTATGAAGTCAATGGAGGAGTGTTGTGCGGTACACTGAACCTGGTGGCTCCCAATCTTTCTGCCGGTGGCCATGATGACGATAAATTCATCCATTTTGACATAACAGGTTATACTGATGGTCATGATTACAAACTATATCAGGATTATGTGACACCTATCAGGTTTATGGGTATAAATGAAATGGGCATTGTATCCTGGGAGACTGGCAGCGCAGGTGCCGCGCTCCAAGGATATAAGGATAGTGGCAACGACATAATCTCTTTCTCAGGATTGCTTAATTCCAGCGCAGTAGGCAACGAGTTGGATTATCAGTTCTCAATCATTGACTGGACTGACTCAATAGCCTATACCCGTGATGCAGGCAACAAGACCCTGAGTACTTCAAAATACATAGGTATAGGTGATATCTCCACCAGCACATGGAATGCAATGGAGTTTGTTGATATGGGTACATCTGGAAGCAATCTTTATCCTATTTATTGGGCAAAGAGAAACGTTGGTGCCACTGCCGATAACGGTAGGGCAAGCTACGGCAAATATTTTGCATGGGGAGATGTAAACGGTTATTATATCGAAGAAGACCAATGGCAACCATTTCCTGACACATATCCCGAATATATTTTTGATGTCTGCACTACCAACAGTTTCAATACACAACCTGTATGCGATGTTGACGGAGACGGAAACCTTTTGCCGGCATATGACGGTGCAAAAGCCACTATGAAAGGTTTCTGGCGTATGCCCACCGAATACGATTATATGATATTGACATCAAACGCTTCAAAAACATATTCCGCAGGAGGAGCAACCCTGACCAGTACCATAGACGGGTATGAAGGCAGGCACTTTTTCTTACCCGCAGCTGGTACCTTGAAGTACAATGCAGAGTTATGGGCTACTTACAGTCGTTGCATGCTTTCGCGTACTGGAAGTGTATTAAGTGACCCTGAACTTGATCCTTCTGATCCCGCTAATTATATAGATACTTTCAATGGCATGTATTGGACCTCGACCAAGGCAGAAATAATATTTCAAGGAAATCCTGTAGATAGGCCTGGTCATATATCACTGGACACCTACCTTGTAGAGCCTGATCCGGTCTATAGAGGTCGCATTAGCTCTGGTTACAGCTCTCTTGAAAGTGAGTTCACTGTGGGCAGACCGATTCGTGCCGTATTCCAGGTACCGGAATAAACCATTGTATAAAGCTGGTGGGGTTAGCCCTGCCGGCTTTATTTGCATCATTATAGCTTAATCTCTATATTTACAAAGTGAAACGTTCGCTTCTGATTTTTCCAACAATTGCCTTTATGGTGGCGGGGTGCTCTACTGATCAAACCGGAGAACACTCTTTGACATCACCCGACGGAACTGTGTGGCAGTCTATGACGGTTGAGAGGCTGCCGGACCTGAACACCCCAAGAGGAAACCACCGAACTTTTGTCTTAGGTGATGAGATTGTGGTCCTGGGTGGCCACACAGAAGGATTCAAACCGTTGGAAACGGGCGAGTATTACGCTGACGGCTCCTGGCACACAATGTCTATGCTCTATCCCCACCAGAACGGCTTTGCAGCAAAACTGCCGGACGGAAAGATAATGCTGGGCGGTGGTAACGCCGAGGCATTCGGCATAGGGCAAAGTTGGGGTGCCGAGATATATGATCCCCAAACGCATACCTTTTCTCCAACAGGCATTATGACTCAGAAGCGAGCCCTATCGTCGGCCCTTACACTGAATGACGGCAGGATAATGATTACAGGTAATTGGTATGCCGATGACAGTTATGAGATTTGGTCTGAGAAAGAGGGTTTTGTCCCTGGAGACACGCTTTTACCGGGATGGTCAGCACCGTTTGTAATGCATGCATCCCAGGACGACATCATCATATTCGGACGTTTTGATACCAGAGGCGATGACGTCTCCGGCATTGTGAAGCACATTAAGGGAAAAACTGAACAAATCCCGCTGTTGGAAAAATGGGATGTTTCCCATAACTATTTCCTCTTACCTGGTGATTATCAGATTGATGATTACACTTATCTGATTCCTGCAACAGACATCACAGCCGGCCAGACTGCAATCATTAAGGTTGCCAACGGGGAGTTCTCTCTACTGGAAATGGAGAAGCCTATCCCGTCTCAAGGGCCTGACGGCAATCATATATTCTGGGGATATCTACAAGTTGACCGCTCTGAAGGAATTTTCTGGCTACAGGGATTTGCTACTAAAACAGGCCGCATATACTTTGCGCGTTTAGGTTATGACGGCAAACAGCCCGCATCATTCTTCTATGCTGACGCACCGGACGGATTCCAGAACGTCGTGGCCAGACTCATGCCTGGAAACAGGATGATTGTGGCGGGTGGCTTGGGTTATGTCAAGGATTCATTTCCTCCTTTGGCCGACAACTTCAAGACATATTCATCGGCTTATATTTTCCATACGGATATACCTAAAAAAACGGCTGTTCCATTATGGGTAATCATTATTTGCATACTTGCCGCAGCAGGCTTAATAATTTTCATTCTTTTAAAGAACAGAAAACGCGATGAAGAAGTCACGGTTACAACCGATGACAGCCGCATCAACCTGATGGAGCAGATATCGACACTGATTGAGGAGAAGGAACTTTATAGGCGTAAGAATCTACGCATAACCGATGTGGCATCGGAACTTGCCACCAACAAGACCTATGTAAGCATCATCCTGAACAACCTGTCGGGCGAAAGCTTTACCACCATGATAACCCGATACCGCGTCATGTACGCCCAGAAACTCCTGCGCGAGCGCCCCGACATGATGCTTGACGAGGTGGCCGATCAATCCGGATTCTCATCACGTACCACTTTCTTCCGCAACTTCAAAGTCGTTACCGGCATGACGCCCCAGGAGTGGAAGAACCAAACTGAAAAAAACGGATAGATTCGGTGAACTGAAAGCGAAGATAAGCTTTTTACGTTTATCTTTGCCCTTATGAGACGCATAAAACAAATACTATTTTTCCTGTTTGCCCTTTCCTTTACAGGTCTCGGCGCAAGGGAGGTTGAGAACTTCAACGGAGATTGGAAATTCAGTCTTAATGTAGGGGCAAAGGAGAACCCTGAAGCACCCGAATATGACGACAGCGGCTGGCGGGAACTGAATCTACCGCACGACTGGGCCATCGAGGGTGATTTCGATGAGCACAATCCCTCCGGCACAGGTGGCGGAGCGCTGCCCGGCGGCATAGGCTGGTACCGCAAGAATTTCAAGGTAAGCAAGAAGGATCAGGGAAAGATTATCAGCATAGAATTTGACGGCATCTACATGAACAGCTCGGTCTGGATTAACGGACACCTGCTGGGCACACGCCCCTACGGATACATATCATTCAGCTATGACCTTACTCCTTATATCAACTGGGACGGAGACAATGTTATAGCCGTAAAGGTCGATAACTCCGACCAGCCCAACAGCCGCTGGTACTCGGGTTGCGGCATTTACCGTGATGTGAGGATCGTAAAGACCGGTCTTATTCGTGTAGCCCAATGGGGTACTTATGTAAGAACTGACAGGATATCTCAAGATAAAGCCTTGGTCCGCCTCAATGTATCGGTCATTGATGAAGACCCTATTATATCCAAAGTAATAAGGACATTGACTGTCACATCCACAGTCAAGGACTCTAATGGTAAAAAAGTTGCAAGCAGCAGTACAAGCAGACAATTGGAATTCCGTGAGGTTCTTGATCTTGAAGACAGCATCTGGGTGGAAGCCCCGCACCTGTGGAGCGTTGATGACCCGTACATGTACACATTGGTCACCAATGTAAGCGTGAATGGAAAACAGGTAGACACATATGAGACCCCGTTCGGAATCCGCACAATCGAGTTCCGCGCCGACAGCGGATTCTTCCTGAACGGAGAGCACGTACGCATAAACGGAGTCTGCAACCACCACGATCTGGGCTGTCTGGGCGCAGCAACAAACGAGCGTGCCATAGAACGCCAATTACAGATACTCAAAGGGATGGGCTGCAACGGAATACGCTGCTCACACAATCCGCCCTCACCCATACTGCTGGACCTGTGTGACCGCATGGGATTCCTGGTAATGGACGAGGCATTTGATATGTGGCGCCGCCGCAAGACCGACCGCGACTACGCCCGATTCTTTGATGACTGGTACGAGCGTGACCTGACCGACCTTGTAGTACGTGACCGCAACCACCCCAGCATAGTGCTGTGGAGCATAGGCAACGAGGTCCTGGAGCAGTGGTCCGATGCCAAGGCAGATACCCTGAGCCTTGAACAGGCCAACCTTATACTTAACATGGGACACAGCGAGGACCAGTTGGCCAAGGAGGGTGAAATGAACGTTAATTCAATGATCACCGCCCGCCTGGCAGAGATAATTAAGGAACTTGACCCCACCCGTCCGGTAACTGCCGGTTGCAATGAGCCCAGCCCCGGCAACCACCTGTTCCGTTCCGGCGCCATTGACGTGATAGGCTACAACTACCACAACCAGAATGTACCGGCAGTGCCGCGCCTGTTCCCTGGCAAGCCGTTCATCATCACCGAGAGCGTATCGGCCCTGATGACACGCGGATTCTATGAGATGCCGTCGGACCAACTCATGACACGCCCCGTGCGCTGGGACCGCCCCTACTTTAACGAGACATTCTCATGCTCGGCTTATGACAACGTGGCCACCCCGTGGGGCAGCCATCATGAGGAGAACCTGATTTTCCTTAACAGCCAGCCATTCGTTGCAGGACAGTATATCTGGACCGGATTTGACTATATTGGTGAGCCCACCCCTTACGGCTGGCCCGCCCGCAGTTCATATTTTGGAATTGTTGACCTGGCCGGATTCCCCAAGGACATCTACTATCTGTACCAGTCAGAGTGGACCGATACACCCGTGCTGCACCTGTTCCCCCACTGGAACTGGGAGCCCGGAGAGCAGGTTGACATGTGGTGCTACTACAACAATGCCGATGAGGTGGAGCTCTTTATAAACAGTGTATCGCAGGGCATTCGCCATAAGGACGCAGAGCATCTGCACGTAGTCTGGAACGTGACATTTGAGCCGGGAACGGTTAAGGTCGTGGCCCGCAAGGACGGCGTAGAGACCGCCAGCCGGGAGATACATACCGCAGGTGAGCCCGCACAGATTCGCCTCACCCCCGACCGCAACACCATCAAGGCCGACGGCAAGGACCTGAGCTTCATCACCGTCGAGATACTGGATGAGGACGGCAACCTGTGCCCCAATGCCGAAAACCTGGTTGAGTTCAATATCAACGGCAATGGTTTTATAGCCGGTGTGGACAACGGAAGCCCCATTTCACTGGAACGCTTCAAGGACAATAAGCGCAAGGCATTCTACGGAAAGTGCCTTGTAGTGGTCCAGAACGACGGTAAAAAGGGAAATATCCAGATTGAGGCCACGTCCGAAGGACTAAAACATGCACAAACTATAATAAAGTGTGCACCTAAAGTCAAATAATGGCAAATAAAAAAACAGCAGTGCCCGCCACTAAGTAACTTTGCAGCGCTTTCACAGCATATGATCAAAGAGAACCTGAACAGAATCAAAGCCACACTCCCCGCAGGAGTAACGCTTGTAGCGGTATCCAAGACCCATCCGGTCGAGATGCTCCAGGAGGCTTATGATGCCGGCCAGCGCATATTCGGCGAGAACAAAGTTCAGGAGATGACTGCAAAAAGCCAGGTTCTGCCCAAGGACATCGAGTGGCATTTCATCGGCCACGTCCAGAGCAACAAGATCAAGATGATGGCTCCGTACGTATCGGTCATACAGGGTGTCGACACCTTTGACAAACTGGTTGAGATAGACCGTCAGGCCGCCCGTTTCGGCCGTCACATAACCTGCCTTCTGCAACTGCACATTGCCTCCGAGGAGACCAAGTTCGGTTTCTCAGCCGATGAGTGCACCGCAATGCTGGATGAAGGTAAGTGGATGTCACTGCAAAACATCACCATAGGTGGAGTAATGGGAATGGCCACCAATACCGATGATCTTGCTCAGGTACGCCGTGAATTCAGCCGTCTTAAGGAGCTTTTTGATACATACAAGCAGAAGTATTTTGCCGACAGTGCTGATTTCAATACCATATCGGCCGGCATGAGCGGCGATTATGAATTGGCTATTGAGGCTGGAAGTAATATGGTACGCATAGGCAGTTCCATATTCGGAGAGAGAAACTACAATCTGAACAAATAACAACACATTATATGATAGATCACTACGACAGATCCGACAACGTCTTCACCGAGAAGAACCTGAATGCTTACATAGCCGGTTCCATAATCAAGAACTGGGACCTTGAGGCATTTACAGACTATAAAGGCGCTACCCTGCTCTACCGCGACGTAGCCCGCCGTGTTGCCAAGCTGCACATACTGTTTGACGAGGCCGGTCTGAAACCCGGTGACCGCATTGCTCTGTGCGGCAAGAACAGCTCCAACTGGGGCACCGCCTGCATAGCAGCACTCACATACGGCGCTGTAGTGGTTCCTATCCTGCATGAGTTCAAGGCCGATAACATTCACCATATCATAAACCACTCCGAGACCAAGCTCTTCTTTGCAGGAGACCAGATCTGGGAGAACCTGAACGAGGCCTCTATGCCCAACGTAGAGGGTATCATCACTCTTGATGAATACCAGCTGGTGATTTCACGTAATGAGAAACTCACTTATGCACGCGAGCACCTGAACGAGCTGTTCGGACGCAAATACCCCAAGGAGTTCACCAAGAAGGATGTCAAGTATTATGAGACCGGCTTTGATGATATGGCCATGATAAACTACACATCCGGATCGACAGGATTCTCAAAGGGTGTCATGCTGCCCTACCGCTCACTCATAAGCAACCATCTGTTTGCCCAGAGAGCCCTGTACGTCATGAAATCAGGCGACAAGGTAATATCCATGCTCCCCATGGCTCACATGTACGGATTCGCATTCGAGTTCTTCCATGAGTTCCTGGAGGGTTGCCACGTATTCTTCCTGACCCGCCTGCCCAGCCCCAAGATCATATTCCAGGCTCTGGGTGAGATCAAGCCCATGCTTATCGTATCAGTACCTCTGGTAATCGAGAAGATCATAAAGAAGAACATACTGCCCAAACTGGAAACTCCGTCCATGAAGCTCCTGCTCAAAGTGCCCATCGTGAACGACCAGATCAAGAAGAAGGTCTGCGATGAGATGATAAAGGGATTCGGAGGCAACTTCTACGAGGTAATCCTGGGTGGTGCTCCCTTCAATCAGGAAGTTGAGAGATTCATCTCATCCATACATTTCCCCTACACCGTGGGTTACGGTGCCACTGAGTGCGGTCCTATCATTGCTTATGATGACAAGACCACATTCGCTCCCGGATCATGCGGCAAGCCTGTTCCAAACATGGAGGTAAAGATCCTGAGTAACGATCCCGAGCATGTACCCGGTGAGATAATCTGCCGCGGCCCCAACGTGATGCTTGGTTATTACAAGAACGAGAAACTGACCGAGGAGACCATCGATCCCGAAGGCTGGATGTATACCGGTGACCTGGGTATCATGGACAAGGACGGCAACATATTCATAAAAGGCCGCAGCAAGAGCATGATTCTGGGTCCTTCAGGCCAGAACATCTATCCCGAGGAGATTGAGGATCACCTGAACAACATGAATCTTGTAAACGAGTCAGTGGTTATCTCTGAGAGTGACAAGCTGGTTGCCCTGGTTTATCCCGACTTTGACGAGGCAATGAAGGCCGGTATGACCGATGAGCAGATTGCCGAGGTCATGGAGCAGAACCGCCAGGAGCTCAACAACATCCTGCCCGCCTACGAGAAGATCTCACAGATACGCATCTACCATGAGGAGTTTGAGAAGACTCCTAAGAAGAGTATCAAACGATTCCTCTATCAGAAAGAATAAAAAAAGAGTACCATTGGGGTCAGACCCCAATGGTACTCTTTTTTAATCTAACTTCAGTACGGCCAGGAAGGCTTTCTGCGGAACCTCCACGTTGCCTATCTGTTTCATACGTTTCTTACCCTTCTTCTGCTTTTCCAGAAGTTTGCGCTTACGTGATACGTCACCGCCGTAGCACTTGGCGGTTACATCCTTACGCACCTGCTTGATGGTCTCACGTGCAATGATCTTGGAGCCGATAGCGGCCTGTATTGCAATGTCAAACTGCTGGCGCGGTATGAGCTCCTTGAGTTTCTCGCACATGCGTCGGCCCAGGTCATAGGCATTATCCACGTGAGTAAGGGTTGACAGAGCATCTACCGGCTCTCCGTTAAGCAGAATATCCAGCTTGATAAGTTTTGAAGGACGGTATCCTGCGGGATGGTAATCGAATGATGCGTAACCCTTTGATATGCTCTTGAGCTTGTCGTAGAAGTCAATCACAATCTCACCCAGAGGCAGCTTGAAGTATATCTCCACACGGTTACCCGCAATGAACTGCTGCTTTACCAGTTCTCCGCGCTTATCAAGGCACAGAGTCATGATGGGGCCGATGTAATCGGTCGTGGTAATTATCGATGCGTCTATGTAAGGCTCTTCAATATGGTCAATCAGAGTAAGGTCAGGCATACCGCTGGGGTTGTGCACCTCGGTCGCGTTACCCTGCTTGTCATAAACCATGTAAGATACGTTGGGCACGGTCGTAATAACGCTCATGTCAAACTCGCGGTCCAGACGCTCCTGCACAATCTCCATGTGGAGCAGTCCCAGGAATCCGCAACGGAATCCGAATCCGAGCGCTGCCGATGACTCAGGGAAGAAACTCAGCGAAGCATCGTTCAGCTGCAGTTTTTCAAGCGATGCACGCAGGTCCTCAAACTCATCGGCCTCAATGGGATAAACGCCGGCGAACACCATCGGCTTGGACTCCTCGAATCCGGCAATGGCGCTGCTGCAGGGACGGGCAACGTGGGTAATGGTATCGCCCACCTTGACCTCGGTCGATGTCTTGATTCCGGATATGATGTAGCCCACATCACCTGTAGTCATCACGTCACGCGGCACCATATCCATTCGGAGCACGCCTACCTCATCGGCATCATACTCCTTGCCGGTATTGAAGAACTTTACCTTGTCACCCTTGCGGATTGAGCCGTTCTCTATCTTGAAATATGCTATGATTCCGCGGAAAGAATTAAATACGGAATCAAAGATAAGTGCCTGGAGCGGGGCATCGGGATCACCTACCGGATGCGGGATGCGCTCCACGATTGCGTTCAGGATATCCTCAACACCCATTCCCGTACGGGCCGATGCGCGGATAATCTCCTCACGCTTGCAGCCCAGAAGTTCGATTATCTCATCCTCAACCTCATCGGGCATGGCGCTCTGCATATCGCACTTGTTTATGACCGGGATGATCTCCAGGTCATGGTCAATGGCCATGTAGAGGTTGCTGATGGTCTGGGCCTGGACGCCCTGAGTGGCATCGACCACCAGGATTGCACCCTCGCAAGCGGCGATTGATCGGCTTACCTCATATGAGAAATCCACGTGTCCCGGAGTGTCAATAAGGTTCAGGATGTATTTCTGACCCTTGTACTCATACTCCATCTGTATGGCGTGGCTCTTGATTGTGATGCCGCGCTCCTTCTCCAGGTCCATGTCGTCAAGCATCTGTCCCTCGGTGATGTTTATGGTATGAGTATACTCCAGCAAGCGGTCAGCCAATGTTGACTTACCGTGATCAATATGAGCAATTATGCAAAAGTTGCGGATGTTCTCCATAGGGGGTGTTTTTACGCCGCAAAATTAATAAAAAAATGGCACATTGGGGTCAGACCCTTCTGTGCCATTTTTGCAAACAAGGCAATCAGAGTTGGACTACTGTGGCTTTGGGAACCTGACGCAGGATATCGGCCTTCTGCTCGTCGGTCATGGGGGCCTTGATGGTCAGGCTCTCCATTTTATTTTTACGGTACCATTCGCCCAGGTCCTGCGGAACGGTTATGGGCTTTAGAGAGAGGAACACATTATTCTTATAGTGTAGTTCATTAGGATGTTTAACTAACATCGGGACATCAGGAAATCCTATGTAATACCATGTATCGGTAGAGCCAAATACTGAATAAATATCGGTCATGGTAATCCACTTCTTTCCGTCACCGTACTCATTCAGGAACTCCACCTCACGGGGTTCCAGTTTACCCATATCCAGGCCGGAACCAATCTTTTCACGCATCATCCAGCTCATGACGGGTTTGAGCGAATGGTTTTCCCAATCCATCTCCATACCGATGAATCCGGCCCAAAGTTCAAGATTATGGGTTTCCTCATGATCGGGCCAGGTCATGACGTACTTGACATCGACCTTCTTTATCTCCGAGCAGACCTTTGTGTTGTGGGTAACGATACTTGGAGTGCGTACCACATGAAGCGGGCCTTCAAACCCGTTCTCTTCTTCACAGTACGGGAAAAATACCGTAAACCAACCGTTGTATTGCGCAGGAACTGTGCGGGGACCGCCGCAACCACCACTGCCGGCTCTGGCCGGAGAATATTGCTGAACCATATCAAGCCAGAACTTACGGTTTATATCTCCCTGGGATGCATTCACGAACTCGTCAAGAACGGGTTCCAGTTTCTCACGCCACCATCCCAGTTCCAGAACATCAAGTCTCTTGATGCGCGAACGTATCTCCTTCCAGTCATCGGGAGTACCCAGCAGAGTGATATCCGGAATACCGCATCCCATTAAATGAACTACATATTTAAAGTATTTCTTGACGCTCTCCATCATGGTTATCTGTGATGTAATGCGTTCAACCGTACCCGTTGTGCTGAAATTGCAGACCATCAGGTCAGAGAACCGTGCATTCATATTCCTGTCTATAGAGTCGCTGAATGCCTGTATTATCCAGTTCCAGTCCTCCTCATGCTCAAACACATCCCTTAAGGTCGTTACAACAAGCTCTTTCTGACCATCAAAATCCACCAGACGGTCACGCAGATCCTCGGCATTATGATTTATATGAGTCGATATTCCCTGACTGATAAGCAGCCATATCATATCGGGCGACAGGACCAACGAGTAATGATTGTCAAAAGCTGTGAGGAAACCTTCAAAGCAGGCGTTGCGATCAAAGCATACAAGTTTAGTGTCACCTGCGCTGTGAGTCTTGATATTTGCGTTCGATGATGATATCCCGGATTCGCTGAGTATCTTTTCCCAGCACTGCTTTCCCGATATCTGAGTCAAAGGTATTTCGGGTGCATCCTTGTCTTCAATATGGAACTTAATTCCACCGTTCTCTAACCTTGTTACTTGCTCGTTGTTTTTTTTGGCAAATGCCACATTTACACATATAAGTGAAATGATGATAATGACTAGCTTTTTCATATCGTTGTCGGTTTTTTGTTTGTTCTGCCGACAAAGTTAGAGTGGCTCTCAACCCACAACAAGAAATACGCGTTGCATTACTGTTGCATTTTTTTTGCAACGTTTTTGCAACGCACACAATAGGGTCAGACCCCTTTGTGTCATTTGAAAATGACACAAAGGGGTCTGACCCTATTGTGTGCGCCTTAGCGGGCTTGGACGTACTTGTGCAGGGTCTTGCGAACGGCGCCGGGACCGGCGTAGAGTTCCTTGACCATACCCTCTATGCGCTCGCCAAGGCCTGCCTCATACAGGTCAACGGCAAATACATCCTTGCGGCTGTAGAGCTTCTTTAGGCATGAGTAGTCCTGATCAGGTTTGCCAACCTCAAGGGGAGCTACGATTGCCTGCATTTCGGCCAGCAGCGGATCTGGTGAAGGATCAAACGGTGTGCCGTCATCCTTTATGCCCTTGAGATAGCGTGCCCAGCCGGCAAGTGCCAGAGGTATGAGCACCAGGTTATCCATGTCAAGGCCACGTGCTATGTATTTCTTTATGGTCTCACCAAAACGGATTGGAATCTTCTGGCTGGTATCGCATGCTATGCGTTGAGGTGCATCGGGCATGAACGGGTTGGGCAGACGGCGGTTGATTACGGCGCCGATGAACTCATACGGGTTCAGGATTCCGGGATCAACCACTACCGGCATGGCCTCCATGTAACCCATCTTCTGGATGAAGGGACGGATATCCTCATCGGCCATCTCGGCACTGATAAGGGTGTAGCCCAGCATGCAGCCGTAGATGGCCATTGCGGTATGCAAGGGGTTGAGGCAGGTGGTTACCTTCATGGTCTCAACCTTATCCACAGTTTCACGTGTGGTGTAGAGGGCACCGCCCAAATCCAACGGTGGACGGCCGTTCGTGTAGTTGTCCTCGATTACCAAATACTGCACCTCCTCTGCATTTACGAACGGGGCTGTGAAAGTATGTTTCTCAGTCTCTATATAGTCATTGTCTTCAAAACCATCCTTGGCAAGCATCTCCTTAACCTTCTCATGCGGACGCGGAGTGATCTTGTCAATCATTGACCAGGGGAATGTAACCTTCTTCTCATCTTTGAGATAAGCAAGGAACTCGGCGGGCACCAGTTTATCGGCCACCCAGCGCTCGGCATAAGCCATCACGCCTGCCTTAACCTTGTCACCGTTATGTGAGCAGTTGTCCATGCTCTGAACGGTAAGCGGCAGCTTGCCGGCATTGAAACGCTCCAGCAGCAGGGCGCAGACCTTACCCATAGCGAATACTGGCTTAAGGCCGCGTGCCAAGTCTGCCTCATTGAATGTATAACCCTTCTCGGTGATGGTGAAAGATATCATCTGGAGTGAGGGGTTGCGGAAAATCTCAACCAGGCGGTTCCAATCCGGGAACTGAGGATCAGCCTTGAGAGCCTCAGTCACTGATGCAATCACCTTCTTCTCTATGGTGCCTGTTGACTGCAGGCTTACCAAGAGTGAAAGGTTGTCATACGGAGCGTAGGCCTTGTCTATGATCTCATAGTCAAAGGTCTCGGCCATGATTACACCGCGGTCATACTTGCCGGTGTTCAGGGCGTCATTGATGATTGCAGCCGGGAAGGCGCGGAATATGTTACCACCGCCAAAATGTACCCATGTGGGCTCATCATGTGTCTTGCGGCGAACAGCCTCTATATCAAACTTGGGGAGCAGATAACCTTTCTTCTCCCACTCTGCGGCATTAAGCTTGCCGCTTGTTATTTCTGTAAGTCTCATCTCTTTCTCAGTTTAGCGTTGACGCAAAAGGGTCGTTTGACTTTGCGTCATTATGCAAATGGTGTCACAAAAATCATTTTTTATCAAAAATGACGCAAAGTTAAACGACCCCTTTGCGTCAATCAAAGAATCCGGGTTGTTTGTATTCGATGCCAAGTTCGCGGTCAACGGTTGCAAGGATGCCCTGCACCTGACCCATTGCGAACATACGTCCCAGCAGGGTATAACCTGCGTTATGTCCGTGGCTGGACTCATCCATGATGCCACCGGGATTATCGGTAAATGTCATACCGTGGTCAACACGCATAGGCAGAGCAGGATTCTCCTTCTCGAATATACGGCAAAGCTCAATCAGATCGGCACGGCCACCCAGGTGTGATGCCTCGGTAAAGTCACCGTTGGGGAATATGTGGCATGAGCGCAGATGAACAAAGTGTGTGCGTGAAGCAAACTTCTTGGCCATCTCAACCACATTGTTGTATGCTCCGGCCGACAGTGAACCTGCGCAGAATGTAAGGCCGTTATGCTTGTTGGGCACTGCATCCAGGAACCACTGGATATCCTCCTCGGTGCGGACAATGCGCGGAAGGCCAAGGACCTCAATCGGGGGATCATCGGGGTGTACACACATGTTCATGTTGTATTCCTCGCAGGTAGGCATGATGGCCTCCAGGAAGTATTTCATGTTGGCACGCAACTGCGCCTTGTCAATGCCTTTGTACAGGTTCAGGAAATCACGGAACTTCTGGATGGGAGCCTCGTCATTCTCGCTGAAGTTTCCGCTCACGAATCCCTGGGTCTTGATGATGATGGTCTCAACCAGCTTGTGCTCACCCTCGGGGGTCATGGTCTTGGCCAGCTCATCGGCCTCGGCCAGAACGTTGCGGCCCTCACCTACTCCTGCCGGGAACTTGAACTTTGCCCACTCCTCACGTGCGCCCGCACGCTTGAGAATATAGATGTCAAAATAGGCAAACTCGGCGTAATTGAAATAGAGGTTGGTGGATCCGTTGGGGTTGATATGGAACAGGTCCGTACGGGCCCAATCCAGCACCGGCATGAAGTTGTAGCAAATGCAGTGGATACCTTCGGCCGATAAGTTCCTCAGGCTCTCCTTGTAAACCTCAATCTGATGGTCACGGTCGGGACCGCCGTACTTGATGGTTTCAACCACCGGCAGGCTCTCGACTACGCTCCAGCGCATACCGTAACTCTCAATATATTCACGCAGGTCACGGATTTTCTCACGTGTCCATACCTGGCCCAGAGGTACATCGTGCAGAGCTGTCACAATACCCTCAACGCCAATCTGTTTAAGCATGGCAAGCGTAATCTTATCCTTCTTGCCAAACCAACGCCACGTTCTTTCCATATTGTTTTTCTTTGATTATATCTGGTTAAGTAATATGTGATTGTAAAGATAGTGCAAAATTTTGTGCTAAGCCCCACCCCTAAACTTAACTTTGCCTTATATATAATATATTAGTTGTGGAGGCCGATGAAAAAGGGCTTCCGATGAGCTTAAAGCTCAGAGTCCTTTTCTTGAAGTTAGTTCATAATTCAACAAGTTAAAGTTAAATAGGCAGTTCAGCGACAAATTTTGTTTGTCGCTGATTTTCTTTATGTTAACTATGTTTTCAAAATAGGAGGTTTGTTAAACATTATGTTAACGAAGGATAAATAATTAACTTCTCACTTAACCTTCTCCCACTTTTTGACTCTTAATTACGAACGCCGGTTGAAACGGGGTTCACAAAAAACAAACTTGATAACAAAAACAAAAAAATAAGAATTATGAAAAAGATTTTCTTCGCTGCAGTTGCAGCACTGTTCTTCGGAATCAACGCAAACGCTCAGAGTGTTAATGACAATCAGGCTACCGTAGCCGATGTAGTAGCAGAACTCAACCAGGCCGACGCCCTCCAGTTCATCCCCATGTATCAGCAGATGCTGACCGAGATCGAGACCGTATGCCGTACTGACAACAGCGACGACAAGAAGACCGCTCAGATTGAGGACATCAAGGATTTCTACTACGATATGTTCAGCACCATTCT
>CAJOJD010000004.1:0-3524 GCA_905234745.1 uncultured Bacteroidaceae bacterium
AAAGTCAAACATGTTGGTATTGAGGATGTTCTCCAACTCTATGTCACCGTAGTCGCACTCGAGTATGCGGGCGCGGGGCTGCAGTGCGCGAACCACCTTGCGAATGCGCAGCAGTTCATCGGCACTAACCTCGGATGCCTTGTTCAGAAGCACGATGTTGCAGAACTCGATCTGCTGGATAACCAGGTTCTCCAGGTCCTCTTCGCCTATGTTCTTCTTTACAAGGTCATCGCCGCAGCCGAACTCGTCACGGATGCGCAGGGCATCGACAACGGTTACGATGCAGTCCAACTGGGGAACGCCGTCCTTGGTATATTTGGGATCCATGCGGGGGATGGATTCTATGGTCTGTGCTATGGGGCCCGGCTCGCAGATGCCGCTGGCCTCGATGACGATGTAGTCGAAACGGTGAAGGGCGATTATCTGGTGGAGCTGCTCTACAAGGTCCATCTTCAGGGTGCAGCAGATGCAACCGTTCTGCAGGGCTACCAGGCTGTCATCGTTCATGCCTACAACGCCTCCTTGCTGGATGAGGCTGGCATCGATGTTCACCTCACCTATGTCATTTACTATTACCGCAAACTTGATACCCTTGCTGTTGGAGAGAATCCTGTTGAGCAGGGTCGTCTTACCGCTGCCCAGATAACCGGTGAGCAGCAGGACCGGAGTTTTATTCGTCATAATCAGAAAATATAGTCTAATACCATGTAAAGACCGAAGTCACCGTCTCTTTTGTCAAAAGGTATGCCAAACGTGACTGACGGGATAAAATTGTAGTCAATCACCAGCTGGCCGCCTATGCCCCATGCCATATGCAGTTCCTGGGCCCTGTCCATAAGCGATGAGCGGTATTGGTCATATGAAACTGCTGTCACATTGTCAGCAGCGTAGAAAGCCTGTGCCTGACGTTCAAAGCGGTAGGGCCGAAGAACGGCACCTGCGTCAAAGAAGGGGCTGATGACTCCGAATACCCTGCGGTTCAGCACATTCACGTCAAAAAGGCGGGCACGCATCTCAAAGTTACCCCATCCATAATCGTTTCCTACGATGCGGTTATAGAGAATGCCTCGCAGCGTGGTGGCACCGCCAAGTCCGTCTGACGGCTTGAAATGTATCATGTATGACTGGGTGTAGAATGGCTGGTTTCCGGCCAGTGTGCCCTGATATGCCAGACTGTAGGCAAATACAAGGCGGTCTGTGCCAAGTCTCAGATACTGGCGGAAACGGGCTGCCAGTTTCAGGTAGTCATATCCTGTGCTGAAAATATCGGGAGCCCATGCCACGTTTACATCGGCATAAATACCGTGTGACGGGGTGGCTTCAATATTGCGGGTGTCATATTTGAGACCTATTAGGAATTCCATCACGTCGCCTCCATTGGCTTCGGCATCCTCAATAAGATTCATGGCGCGGTACTGGCGGAACAGGGTGTTGGTGCGGTCATATCCCTCCCAGTTGAGTTCCGATATCCAGTAATGCCAGTATGAAAACTTGGATGTCCAGTCCAGGTATGTTCCAAGTGGACCGCCAAACTCCAGACGTGTATTCAGGAATATTCGATCCATGCTGTAATAGGCTATGCCGTCATTCTTATTGCAGTTCTTGTTTCGGTCATAATCATTGACAGCACCGTTAAAGCCGTAAAACCAATAGAGAGGATTGTCATCAAGATATGCCTTGAATGATGTGCGGATTCCGGGAATCAGATACTTGGAGTCATACTGGAGCATGTAGTAACTGGCATGCTTGGAGTATGTGAGCGCCTCCATGCACAGTCTGTGCCTGTAATTGGGATAGAGTCCGCCGTAAAAGTTGATGTCTATTATTCCGCCTGCCATCAGGCCGAAATCCGAGTCATACGCAAGAGACGGGATCAGGTTGATTGACAAACCTTCCTTAATGGTCGGGTCATCGGCGTCGGCACTCCTTGCGCTCAGTGAAATGAGCACAGTTATCAGGACTATCGGGAATCGGCGGAGAAAGGACATGGAATCAGAACAGGTAGTTGAAGCCAATGTTGGTCCAGAGACCTGTTCCGTCATTCTGATCGAAAGGTTTGCCGCCTTCAAATGAGATGATCATGTTGTGGTTCATAACCAGCTTGATGCCAAGACCTGCGCTGAAGTGGGATGCCATTTCATCGCCTGTATAGAGGCCGCTGCCCTTCTGATCCTGAATGCGGAAGGGCTGCAGGATGGTACCCATATCAAAGAACGGGTTGGTGGCAATCTGCCAGTTCTGGTTTATGAATTTGAAGTCGTATATGCGCCAGCGCAGTTCGGTGTTGAGCATGAAGAATCCCTCGCCAAGAACGCCGTTGCGGTTAAGGCCTCTTACCGATGCGTTGCCGCCCAGGCCCTCGGTGTACATCTTGCGGAAGAACATGCTGTTGATGTTGTTGGTGAAGTAGTAGGGAATCTCGCCGGCAAGGTTTGCCTGTACCAGTGCGCGGTATGCGAATGTAAGTCTCGGGGTGAAGACGGGAAGATACTGGCAAACGCTCAGGTGAAGACCCAGGTTGCTGTAGCCGCGACCGTCAATAAGGTCCGGAGCATATACAAGTGACATCTCAATGTTCTCGCCCTTTGTGGGGTCGCTGTCGTGGTCACGGGTATCATAAACCAGACCTGCACGGAGTTGGGTTACGTTACCGCCGTCCTTCTCATCCTCACGGATAAGGTTTACGCTGCGGTATACGTCATACAGTGTGGTCTGACCTGCATAATCCTTAAGTTTCAGGCTGCCGGTCCTGATGTGGTAGAACGCAAAGCCTGCAGCCCAACTGAGGTTTCCGGTGATGGTCTTGCGTATGCTTGCCAATGCACGGAACTGGTTGCGTGACATAAAGTTGTAACCGGTCTTGGCATCATCGGCAAGTACCGAACCGGGAGCGGCTACAATCTTTTCAGGGTCATAGACCTGCGCATAACCGTTATATCCGTAAAATCCGAATTTGGGTGCGTTGAAATATGTTACGTCAAAGAAAAGCTTGCCGTCGGGTATAAGGTGCTTGAAATCACCGTATGTACGTAGTACGCTGGAGCCTTTGGTATAGGTCGATGCCTCCACATTTATCTTGTAGTCGTACTGTGGGTAGTTGGTGCCGTCGCCATAGTTGAATATGTCGCAGCACAGTCCGTATTGGAAACCCAGGTCAGAATCAAATCCTACTACGGGAAGAGGTCCGAAGTTCCAACCGGTCTTGATGATCTCATCCTTCTGTGCCAGTATAGGCAGCGATAATGACAATGCTGTCAGGAGCAGGCAAATCTTTTTCATATAGAAAGGGTTATGTTATTTGTTCTTGACCTTCTTGTGGATCAAGTCATAGCTCAAGGTGATTCCGGCACCGGTAGGACCAAGCCAACGGAATATCATGTTTCGTCTGATGAACAGGTTGGGTGCGTCATACCATTCGTAGTAGTATTTTCCGGAGAACGGGTTTCCGGCGTCATAGGGGTCATACAAGGTCATGTACACACCGCCTTTGATGAAGAACTCCAGTTTCCAGCGGGTGTCGGGTT
>CAJOJD010000004.1:3536-47403 GCA_905234745.1 uncultured Bacteroidaceae bacterium
ACGTAACCGTAGCCAAGTCCGCCGCCCATACCTTCGCCCTGGTAGCCGTGACCTGAATAGCCGTCAAAGCAGATATCAAACAGGTTAGCCCCTAAGTATGCCGACAGATAATGGCCGGAATGACGGGAATCCTTCTTGAAATATCTGCGTGCCTCCAACTGGAGGTTCATAATCTGGAAACATTCGTGATTGTCTTTGGCCATATGCCAGGGGAACTCATACTCGCCCAGCAGTGTCCATCGGCCGTTCTCGGTAAGATACCATTCGGCTTCGACGTTGTAGATAGGTGCCCAGCCCAGATCCTTCCTGAAGAATCCCCAGTAAGGGATGTTGGTCTTTACGGCTACTACGGGACGCTTGCGCTCGGGCGGAGTTGAATCCGGCTCTTCAAATACGTGAGGCTCGGGTCTGTCGGGAGCCGGACCAATGGTGTCGGGCAGTACCGGCTTTGACTCCTCTACGTAGGGAATCATGGGAGGCATGTTGAATGCCGTTGCCGGTTCAACGTTATGCAGGATGTAAATACCTGTGTTACGTATGACGGGGTAGTAGTATTTGATCAGGTAGGCGTATATGTCGCCAAGTTTGCCTTGCCTGCCCAGATTGTTCTTGAGTCGTGATTTCTTGGTGGCCACGCTCATGGTGGGGGAGTCTATGATGTCCAGGATCTTGTTGCGGTTGGCATCGGTAAGGTTGGGGTCCTGGGCCACATACATTGCCAGGTTTTCCCATGACTCGGTTACGGTATTGAGTGATATCCTGTCATTGAGTTCAGGGAAGTGCTCCTGCATATACTCCAGAATGACTTGTGAACGGTGTTCGGTAAGCCATTCGTTACGCGCAAGACCGCCATCAGGTGATGATTGGGCTATAATCTCGACAGCCGCAATGTTCTCTAATCCCAAGGAGTCCATCACTCTGCTCAGATGATTCAGAGAGCGCTGGTTGTCCATGTAATCGAGGTCCAGGTCGGCTTTGTTCTGTCTGAAGTGGATTTCCGTATAGTCGGCGTCGGCGTATATGCTGTCTGATTCGGGTATAGGCATGATGCGTTTCACGGTAGAGTCACCCACTTTAAGCAGGTTGTCCGATATGGAACGTATCTGGGCGTGGACAGGACTGATCGTGGTGCTTGTTGCAACCATGAAAGCCATGATTATTGCGGTCAGAATAGTAGCCTTCTTAAACGTCATCTATACGTGCGTGCGCGTTTTCAAACTGCAAAGATACTTCTTTTTTTGTAAAATAGTACTAATTTAGCGCCCAATAAATACATTCTGGGATGCATAGGGATGCTTTTTCTTTGGATTCATGGCTTAAGATAAGACTTATTTTGCTGGTTTTCATACAGTATGCTGTGTGGGGCGCATATCTGATATCCATTGGCCGATACCTGGCTCAGACCGGTTTGGGGAGTCAGATCAAGTGGTTTTTTGCTGCAAACGGCATAGTTTCGCTGTTCATGCCGGCACTTGTGGGTATTATCGCTGACCGTTATATCCAGGCCCAACGAATGCTTTCCATCTGTCATGCATTGGCCGGAGTTTTCATGCTGTCGGCCGGTCTGTATTGCCTTGGGGCGGAGCATGTATCATTCGGTACGCTCTATCCGCTTTATGCACTTAGCATTGTATTTTTCATGCCTACCGTGGCACTGACAAACTCGGTGTCGTATACAGTCATAGGCAGTGCGGGAGGTGATCCGGTCAAGGATTATCCGCCCATTCGTCTGTGGGGTACCGTGGGCTTTATCTGCAGTATGCTGGCAGTCAACTGGATTTCTGTAGGGGGGGGCAGGATGCAGGATTCATCAACTCAATTGGTTTTGTCAGGAATTTTATCCATAATACTATGTCTGTATTCGCTTACATTGCCGGAGTGTCCTACGGGTGGAGTCCGTGCAGGAAGGAGTGTTGCCGAGGCTATGGGACTTAAGGCGTTCCGTCTGTTCGGTCAGAGGCATCTGGCGGTGTTCTTTGTGTTCTGCATACTTATGGGTTCGGCCCTTCAGATAACCAATGGATATGCCAATACGTTCCTGAGTTCATTCTCGGCCAATCCTGATCTGGCCAATACGTTTGCGGTCAGGAACTCAAACGCACTGCTTTCTCTGTCGCAGGTATCTGAAACGCTGTGTTTTCTGCTGGTGCCGTTCTGTATGAAGAGATTCGGAATCAAGAAGGTTCTGCTCATGTCCATGACGGCATGGGTCTTGAGGTTCGGCCTTTTCGGAATAGGCTCTCCCGATATACCCGGCGTGCTGCTGTTCATACTCAGCTGCATACTTTACGGAATAGCATTTGATTTTTTCAACATTGCCGGTTCGCTCTATGTGGAGCAGAATGTGGAGGCGGGCGTCCGGACCAGCGCCCAGGGACTGTTCATGATGATGTCAAATGGGGTGGGCGCCACACTTGGCATGATAGGCGCAGGTGCGGTTATGGACCGTTATGTGTTCAAGGCGGCCATACCGGATTGGAGTTCCGCCTGGCTGGTGTTTGCAGGATACATGGTGGTTGTAACACTGTTGTTCGCAGTGTTCTTCAGAAATCCTGAAAGTAAGAAAAATTCTTAATGTTTGCCGATTAGAGCGAACGCTTGTCCAACTGCGTCAAGATGGTGCGGTAGTAGGCGGGTGTGACCGTTATGGTCTTGCCCGATGGGTGGTCTAGCGTTATGGTGAACCTGCCTCTTTCTTTACCGTAGCGTACTATCTTGGCCGTGTTGACCAGAAATGAACGTCGGCATCGTACTATCGATGTGTCAACCAGGTCCTCCTCAATCTTCTGCGTGGTGGAGCGCAGCAGGTAACTGGAGAGTTTGCCTTCCAGGTTGTAGAATATCTGTACGTAGTTGTCCTGTGATTCTATGTAGAATATGGAGTCCTCGCTTAATGACATCTTGTGTTTGCCCTGGCTGTCGCGGAACTGTATGAGTCGGTGACCGGACTCCATAATTTCGCGGTTGTGCGTTACCTTGAACAGCTCCAGCTCCTCTTTTTTTGCCTTGTATTGGGCATAAAACCAGACTATGGTATAAGGTATAGCCAGAATTAGGGCTACGCACAGAGGGATTCTTACGAGCAGCTGCGGCAGTTCACGTGAGAGCCCCAGCTTAAAGCACATGGTAAATATGTAGTACTCTGTAGCTATGACAAAGAATTCGGCCACATGCCACAAAAGGAAACGCTTTACCGTAATGCTGTGCAGAGTGCTGATGCCGGAAAGCAGCAGTTTACTTACTATAAGGGTGGGGACCGCAACCATATAGAACAACACCGTTACGCCTGTCTGTTTCCATGTGTTGAATCCAAACCATGTGGTGTTGGAGAACGGCTGATAGAGAGCCATGAAGATCATGGAAAAAAGCGACACGAACAGGACGGCTCTCAATAGGAACCGCCTTTGAAGCATCTGCTTGGGAACAGTGTTGTTAGTCGTCTTTGTCATAACTGACGGCAAAAGTACATAAACAAAGCGGGTCGTCCAAACCGGACGGCCCGCTTATATACTGATTGTTTAAAAAATCAGAAGTAGAACATCATGAAGAGCTTGCCACCCATATCCTCAGTTCCGATGTGGAATACGCGGTCAACAGGTGCCTCAAGCTCTGTGTGTGTCTCAACCTGGCTTGTGGTGGGGTTCCAGCCCTCTGACTTGGTGTATCTGCCTTTTGTGATTTCCTCGCCGATAAAGAGTGATACCTCACCGCCAAATGAAATCTTAGGTGCTACGAAATACTCAACGCCAAGTTTGCCTGCAGCACCAAGTACGAGAGTATTGCTGTATGACTCAGTAATGAAGGCTGTTCCGGCTGTCCAGTATCCGGGGTTTACTACGCCCAGACCAAGGGCATTGTAGTTGGTGCGGGTAGGTGTGTTGATATCAGTAAGGGCATTACCGTATTCGAACTTGTAGTGACGCTTACGCATACCAAATACCAGGTCTGCACCGGCATAACCCTGAAGGCGTTTTTCGCCTTTGCGGAACTCAATACCTGCAGCCAATGAATAAAGAGCGTTGTTCAAGTGCTGGCAATCAGTGACATCGGCCTCTGAAAGGGGATCGAGGAAACGTGCCAGATCATCAGGACTATATGAGTAGTCATTGGTGACGGTTTTCTGAACGCCAAGATTTACGCGAAGGGCAGTGGTTTTGTCAAGCATGTATTTACCCATGATGGAAATGCCTGTATATCCCAGTGCGTCCTCGCCGCCGAACTGACCCAGACCGTTAGCCAAGTTACCATTGGCAAGATTGCCAAAGAAGGTGTAAACGGGCTGCATGTCAATTCCTATTGCAAGATCACCGGCCTTGGGCAGGTAATCTTTCTCTTCCTGAGCTGTCAGGACTCCCAGAGGGAGCACTGACAACATCAAGAGAGCTGTTATTTTCTTAATTGTCATAACTAATCGTTTTTTATTGAATTAGAGAATGACATATTATTCCTCGTCGTCATACTTGGTTGACCAATCGTATGAACCCCAACCTGCAGGAGTAGAAGTAGGCTTGAAGATCATCTTGGCTGAGTGCTCAAGAGGATATCTTGTTGATGTGCCAGACTTGCTGACTACGGTTCCATTTACGTTGTTTGCGGTCTGGAACTTACCGGCAACAGACTTCTTTGAGCCGTTGTCAGCCTGGTCGGTCCAGTGCTGGAAAGCACCCTCGGTGATGTCGTCGGGCTTAACGGTAACTGTAACGTTATCGGGCTGCTCCTTAACCTTGATCTGAACGGTAAACTTACCGCTGCCGTTGGTAACAACCTTGAATGTATTGCCGGCTACGGTTACGTCAGCAAGAGCATTGCTTGCGTTAACCCATGTCTCCTGTGCAGAACCTGACTTGAATACCTCGGCGGCCTTCTTGATGTTGCCCTCGATGGTAAGAGTCGTCTTCTCATCGGCACCCCATACAGCCCAGCCGTAAAGGTCGGTCTCCCAGTTCTTGGGCATACCGTCAGCGTTGAAGATATAGTAGCGGGTTCCCTTCTCGTACCAGTTGCTTGAAGGATTGACGGTACCGTTGTCTTTGTATTTACCCTCAAGGTTCATTGTTGCATCTGAACCGGGGTTACGGAAGTGAACGAATGTGAGACCCAGATCCTCGATATCGAAGCTGCTGTTATCCCATGCTACTGCAAACTCGTCATCAGCAAACTGCTGGAGAACGTTGATTGTCCAGTTACCCTCGTTGTCGGTGGGAGCTACATAGGTGATGCCACCTGCGGTGATCTTGACGGGAAGGCTCTTGGCTGCCTCATAGTGACCTACGCGGAAACCATCCTCAACGGCAATCATAGCAGCACCTGTAACGGCCTTGGTTACATTGTAACCCTTCTTGTAGGCCCAGCCTGCAATGTCTGCTGAGTATTTATCCCAACCGTCCCAAAGCTCAGCCTTCTCAGCTGCGGTGGGCTCGAACTTATAATAAACAGTGCCAAGCTCGTTCCATGCTGCACCTTCTTCCTTAACGCTTGTGCCGGAATATGCACCCTCCAGAATCTTGGTCTTGCCGGAAGCGTTGATATAGTGCTTGAAGTTGTCAACATCTATGTCTGCGGCAGCAACATTGATGGTGGTCTCGTCACCTACGTTCTTGATAGGAACATTGAACTGGAATACACCTGAGTTGTTTGCAAGAACGGCGATATCCTCAGTGTAGACGGTAAGCTTAACGAGCTGACCCTTGGCAGCCTTGTACTCACCTGTCAGGAAACCGGTCTCCTCAGCCTTGAGGGCCTTACCTGATGCCTTGGCGGAATTCTGATAAACGACATCGTTACCATCGGCAGCTATAAACCAGCCGGCCAGGTTGTCGTTATAAGTTGATGTGGCGTGATCCAGATCGGTATCATCGATGTACATGTACTGGGTACCCAGGTCGTTCCAAGCCTCCTGGGCTTCCTTGCTGTCATAAACAGTCTTGTAGATGGTGTACTTACCTGCAAGTAACTTAGTACCATCGTTGTTGTACTCGGGATAGTGCTTGAACTCGTTGGTTGTGTACTCATCGGAGGTGATGGCGATTGCGGGCTGGTCATTCTCATCCTTAAGAGGAATCATGAAGTCATAAGCACCACCGGCCTTGGTCTTGATGGCGAAGTCACGGTTGTTGGTACCGTCATGAACGTTGACGATACGGGTCTGAGCTGCGTATTCACCTGTTCCGTAAGAAGTCTCGACTGCGAACAGGATCTTACCCTTAACCTGAACGGGCTTGTTAAACTCTGAACTTCTGTACCAACCAATCAGGTCAGCATTCCACTCGCCGGGCTGCTCGGTACCGTCGGGATTGTACTTGAAGTAGAAGTCACCAAGTTCATACCACTGGGCACCATCGGCCTTGATCTGAGTGTGGTCGTCGTACTTACCCTCGCGGAGTACGGTTGTCTTGCCTTTTGAATCGATGAAGTTGAAGGGCTGAACCTCCTCGGCCAGCTCAACAGCAAAGTTGATGGCGTTGTCATCCTGAACGGGGATATCTACGCTGAAGTTACCCTGTGCGTCGGTGATAACGGTAAGACCATTGTTGTAAGGAGCGGCAGCGGTCAGAACGATTGTCTGAGGCTCGTTGCGGTAAGCACCCTCGCCGAATGATGAGAGATAAGGCATGTAAACCTTACCGGTCAGGGTAGCGGTCTTTGAGTAAGACTCATCGAAACCGGCCATACCTGCTGCCCAACCAATCAGGTTGTCATCCCAGTTGTCGGGAACTGCGTTGGCGGCATCGGTTACACCTGCATTATAATAAGGTGTGAACAGAAGGTTCTGTGCGCCCAGGTTGTAGGTTACACCCTCAATGATGTTGGCAAAGTTGAGACCGCCTACACCACCGGTGTTACCAAAGTTCATCAGCTGGTATGCACCGTATACCTTAACGGTTGTTGAGTCTGTGTCGTAGTGTGTGAACTGGCTGTCACCGATACCCAGAACCTTGAGGTCTGTGATATGGAAACCGTCGGCAAGAGACTTGACGGGCAGAGTGATTGAGTAGTTACCCTGTGCATCGGTTACGGTACCGAACTTGAGCTCGAGAGCAGCGGGTGTGCCGTAGTCGTAAACAACGGTGAACTCAACGGTAGCCTTGCTGGCAGCCTTGAAGGCACCCTTGCGGAAACCTGTCTCATAAGCCAGGTTAACCTTACCGGTCATTGTTACGTTGTTTGAGAACTGGTCAACGTCAATCTTCTCGCTCTGGTAAACGATCTCCTCGGGGAACTTGAATGCTCCGGGCTTAAGAGCGTTGGCAGCTACGTTGAAGTGGTAGTTGCGGAGTTCTGTCTTGAATACGGGTTTGCCGTCGGCACCCATCTTCTCATAAGTGCGATAAACATCGGTGAACTCCTCCATACGGATGACGGCGTTGATACCGGTGCTCTTGGTGGGGATGGTGATGCTGAACTTACCAGTCTCATCGGTTACTGTCTCAAAAATCTTGTTGCCGGCAGCGGCAGCAGCTGAATACTGGTTGTAAGGAACCTCAATGAATACCTTACGGCCTGATGCAGGCTTTGAGTTGATGATAGAATAGCTTGTGGCATTGACGTCGACGCCAGTGCTGTAAGTTACTGTAGCGGAGATTGTAACCTCCTGCTTTACAGAGTCCATGTTGAACTCTGACTGTTCCTGCTGAGAGCATGATGCTCCGAACAGAATGAATGCAACCAATGAGGCTGCTCCAAACAGTTTCTGTTTCATAAAATTTTTTGTTTGTGAAAAATAGGTTGATATTGAAAACTTGTTTCTTATCGGAAATATATAGTCCATTTTTGTCTGGTCCTTTATGAATTTGTCCTATTGATTCGTCCTATTGAGCTGCAAAGTTAACAATTTATAATTATAACGTAATATTTATTTAGATTAATATATCTAATTGTTGAAAATTTTTTCCGATTAGGCGGGAATAACGGTCAGAACCAGCTGAATAGTGGTCTGTTCTGTAACGCGGTAGCGGTTGTCGGTGCGGTGGCCAAGAACCCAGATGATGTCATTGTTAAAAGATATGACAAGCTGGTTCCGGCGCTCTGCAGGGCTGATTTTGATGTCGGTCAGGTAATCACTTACCAGTTTGCTGCCGCGCATGCCGAAGGGGATGAAACGATCGCCTGCGGCCCATGGACGTATGGTCAGGGTTCCCTGGCGCAAAAGGTCCATGTCAAATGTGGCAATGTTGGGATTTTTGGAAATAGGAGTTCCGGCGGGAGCTGTGGTAATGGTCAGTGTGCGGCCGTCGGGCAATTTGACGGAGGTTCCCGGCTCGGGGCTTACAATCAGTGGCTCAATGTCTTGGACCAAGGGTCGGACGGTGAACGTCTGACGGTCCTTTACCAGAAGATGGGTGGGGGACTTGAACTGAAGTCCTGGCTGGGCCTGTACGGATGCGGCGATGGCTTCAATCTGGGCGCTGTTGTATCCTAGCGGGGCCAGCACCTCAAACAGGAAGGCATCGGCGGACGGCAACTCCATGAGTTTCCGGATGTCGATGGTGAATCCGTTGTCGGTCGTATTGATGACATCGGCTATGGCCTGATCCATCGCGTTGCGGTAGACTGAATAGGCCTGCTGAAGGTGGGCTGCTGTCTCGCTGACGGCATTGTCTGCATCGGGATTGATGGCGCGCATCAGGGGTAACAGCTGTATTCTTATTTTGTTGCGGGTGTAGTCTGTTTCCAGATTGGTGCTGTCAGTGATGAAGGGCTGGTTTTGTTCTTTAAGCCAATCCTCGATTTCCTGACGGGAGACGCAGAGCAGGGGGCGGGTGATGTTGCCGTTCCGGGGCTTGATTCCCGTTAGTCCTTTTATTCCGGTGCCGCGGATAAGGTTCAGCAGCACGGTCTCTACTGAGTCGTCGCGGTGGTGGGCTATGCATACGGCATCGGCTCCGGTCTCTTTCAGGATACGTTCAAAATCGGCGTAACGGAGTTCCCGGGCGGCCATTTCGATGGAGATTCCATGCTCTTTGGCATAGGCTTGGGTGTCGTAACTGCAGACGGTCAACTGTACTCCGAGTTTGCTGCACAGGTCGGTTACGAATGCCTGGTCGCGGTCACTTTCGGCCCCGCGCAGATGGAAATTGCAGTGGACAGCCGTGCACCTGTAACCCAGGCGCAACAGTACCAGGAGCAGTGCGGTACTATCGGCCCCGCCGCTAAAGCCCACAATTACGTGCGCTCCGTCCTCCAGCAACCCGTTGCTGCTGATATAGTCCCTGATCCTGTCTGTGAAACTGTTTCCCATCACCGCAAAGTTACAAAAAGGGCAAATTAGGGACGGTTCTTTTTTTGCCCTTTTTAGCAAATCCCAGCTCAATTTGAAATGTTATCCCCAAAAGGGCAAAAAAAGAACCGTCCCTAATTTGCCCTTTTATACAACTGGCGGGTGTTGTGGATGTTGTGCCAGATGGTGTAGAAACCGCCCGCTACGGAGACGAGGGGGTTCCAGAAGGTGTACCCCATCCAGATGCCGAACACGGTGTTTTTCTGGCCCAGCGCCTGACTGGCCTCGATGCGACTGCCCGACCTGCGTCCGGTAATACGACCGACGGCGAACTGGAATATGCAGCATGCCAGCGATACGATGGCAATGCCTATAAGCGTGCCGATGCCGCAACGGCTGTGAATGATGGCGCGGGTGCTCATCATGATGGCCAGGGTGAGCGCAAAGCTCCAGAGATAGAAACTCAGGTTTATCTTGGAGGCGACCCAGTCATGGAACCGTGGCATAAGCCAACGTACCGCCCAGGCAGTGAGGCAGGGCAGTATCAGAAGCGGGAACACCTTGGCCAATATGCGGCTGAATGCGGCAAAGAAGGTTATGCCGGCCTGGGGATAGAGCAGCGGGACGGTGAGCGGCACTGCGATTGATACCGCCAGGTTGATGATGATGGTGTACATGACCACCTGTGCCATATCGCCTCCCAGTTTGCCGGTTACTACGGCGCAGGCGGTGGCGGTGGGGCATATCATGCAGAGCATGGCGGTTTCAAACAGGATGCGGTGTCTGAGTATCCAGGATGCGGCGGCGGTATGGCTGTGCATGGCCCATATTACGGCGAAGCATAGAGCCAGGAATACCAGCACCTGTATGGCGAGGTTGCGAATGTGCCAGCGCTTGAACCTGAGCTGACGGGGCTCAATGCGGCAGAAACTGATAAAAAGCATCAGGAAAAGCAGTATGGGCTGTGTCCTGCGGCATATGGCTTCCAGGACGGGACCGGCACTGTGGATGGCATCTATCTGCATATAAATGAGATAGGCCCCCGCACCGGAGATCATGCCTATTACCAGCATCCAGTCCTTGAGGAATTTGAGAAATCTGCCTTTCATATTTGGGCGCGAATATACTTTTATTTTGCGATTTACGTTTTAACTTAGCGCATCAAAAGATTAAGTAACGACCGATGAAACGCTTCAGGTTGGCAAATCTGCTCTTTCCGCTGCTGGCTTTGTGGTCATGCACGGATGACTGGAACTTCAGCACAGATGCTAGGTATGAGCTGGAGTTCTCGGCCGATACCATACGTTTTGATACGGTATTTACCGGCGTGGCGTCGGCATCGGCCGAATTCATGGTCTACAATCCCAATGATGTGGGGCTCAGGTTCGATGCCCTGATGGGTGGCGGCTCCGTCAGTCCGTTCCGCATGAATCTGGACGGAGAGGGCGGTACGGTCATAACGGGCCTTGAGATCCCGGCAGGGGACAGCCTCTTCTGCTTTGTATCGGTCAACATAGAAGCGACGGATCAGACAGGTATCCTGAACGCGTTTGACTCCATAAGGTTCGTACTGGAGAGCGGAGTGGTGCAGAGCGTACATCTGTCGGCCCAGGGACAGAATGCGGTCCGGCTCAAGGGAAAACGCATAGAGGCCGATGAAACCCTCACGTCAAGCCTGCCGTACATTATTTATGACAGTCTGTATGTGGCCGATGGTGCCACGCTGACCCTGGCGCCTGGAACAAGACTCTATTTCCATCAGAATGCGGTGCTTGACGTGGCAGGCAGACTGATTGCCCAGGGTACCAAGGATAAAATGATAGTCATGCGTGGTGACCGTCTTGACGATATGCTACCGGGTATTCCCTATGACGTGCTTTCAGGGCAGTGGGGCGGTATCAGGCTGCGCAGCGGCAGTTACGGCAACCGGCTTGAGTGGTGCGATATACACGGCGGCAACTGGGGAATCTTTGCCGACAGCGCCAGTGCCGACCAGACAAAACTGAGCATTGTCTCAAGCATCATACACAATGTGAACGTAAACTGCATTGAGGCTGTGGGCTGTCGTATTGAGGCAGCTAACTCGCAGATAACCAATGCTGGAGTATCATGCGTGGATATTACCGGCGGATGGTCGGAGTTTACTTTCTGCACCATAGCCGGATTCTCACTCTGGAGCGTAGGCAGTCAGGCGGTGGTACTGACCAACTGGTACAGGGACGGAACGGTGCCTTTCCTGAACGCATCATTCCGCAACTGCATCATAACCGGACTTCATGAAACGGAGTTCGTAACCCTGTTCCCCGACTCGGTGGCTGGGACGGCTCCCTACAGCGTGAACAATTCGCTCCTCATGGTAAGGGATACCACCGATACACGCTACAGTAATGTGGTGTTTGAAGACCGTTCCCGGAAGGTCTTCGGCTCTTATAATTTTATTGACAGAACAGTAAGGGATTACCGTTCAGTGTTTGCGCTTGATTCACTCTCTCCCGCACGCGGGATAGCCGATACCCTGGGCGCTGCCTGGCCCATAGACCTGGCCGGTGTGCCAAGACCCCCTGTAGGGGCCGATGCGGGCTGCTTCCAATATCAACCCCCTAAATGAAAAAACTGTTCCTTTTCCTTTTTGTCTGCACCCTGATTCCTATGACGTTACGCTCACAGCAGAGCATGACGGCAATGTTCTATAACTGTGAGAATTTATTTGACACCGATGATGATCCCCTCAAGGACGATGATGATTATACTCCCGACGGCGATTACCATTGGACCCGTTCCCGTTACTGGGACAAGCTGGATGCCGTATCCAAAGTGATAGTTGCGGCCGATGAGGACCAGGCACCTGCGCTGGTGGGCCTTGCGGAAGTTGAGAACAGTACGGTGCTCAACGACCTTACGCAGCGTTCCGCTTTACGTGGGGCCGATTACAGATACGTTATTACCGATTCGCCCGACCGTCGCGGAATTGACGTGGCGCTGCTGTACCGCCGCAGTTTTTTCCGTCTGATAGGGCAGGAATCACTCCGCATAAACCTGAAACCTTATGGCGGGGGTGCCACGCGCGATATCCTGCACGTGACCGGAGTGCTTGAAAACCACGACACATTGGATATCTATGTATGCCACTGGCCCAGCCGTTACGGAGGGGCGGAGCAGAGCGAGCCGCTGCGCATGTGCGCTGCACGCAGGTTACGGGCATCGGCCGACAGTATTTTTAACATGCGCCGCAAACCGTATATAATTATTATGGGCGACTTGAACGAAGGGCCCGATGACCCTGCAGTGCGTGAGGGACTGGGCGCAAAACCCCGTTCAAGAGGTGCCCAAGCCGCGGACCGTGAACTTATTACGGTCATGGACCCGATTGAAGACGGAAGTTACAGATATGACGGCGAATGGGATAAATATGATCAGTTCATCCTGTCGGGCTCGTTCACGAACGGGCTGGGGTGTACCGAAATCCTGGAGGCCGGGATCATGGATCATGGGTTCCTGCTTATGGACGATGACAGCTTTGGCGGACGGAAACCGTACCGTACTTACAACGGCAGACGCTACCAGGGCGGATATTCGGACCATCTTCCCGTTAAAATCCGTATCGGATTCTGATTTATATCAGAAATAAACTTTATATTTGGGGACTTTTGCGAACCGAAAAATCATTAACCTAAAAACTTACAATAACAATTATGAAGAGTATCAGATCATTCGTAATGGCAGCCGCAGTCCTGGCAGTCATTCCCGCAATGGCACAGAAATCAATTCCTCTGGTTTATGACCAGGAGTTTACAGGAGCCAAGTATCCTGCACCAGCTTTCCCCGCAGTCGAAGAGGCTACAAACCTGGAGACCCTGCCCAACCCGTTTGAGTTCTCAAACAGCAAGAAGCAGGTCAAGAAGTTCAAGGATTGGGAGAAACGTCGTGCAGAGATTGTACGCGAGCTCCAGCACTACGAGATAGGTGAGAAGCCTATGATAGGCAAGGAGAACATCGAGGCATCTCTTGAGAACAACACCCTGACCGTCAAGGTTACCCGTAACGGTGAGACTCTTGAGCTTTCAGCCAGGATTACCTATCCGGAGGGTGACGGCCCGTTCCCATTGATGATTGGTGCATCAAACAACGCCCTGCCGCGTCAGTTCTTCAGCGAGCGTAAGATTGCCCAGATGAATTTCAGCGAGCGTCAGGTAAACAGCTACTCACAGATGGGCGGCTTTGGCGGCGGCGAGCGTAAGGACGGCCGCGGTACATACGCGTTTGACAAGCTCTATCCCGAACTGGTAGACAACGGTGCATACTCAGAGTGGGCATGGGGTGTAAGCCGCCTCATTGACGGTCTGGAGATTGTAGGTGCTGCCAGCAAGATCGATATGAAGCACATCGGTATAACCGGTTGCTCATATGCCGGTAAGATGGCTCTCTGGTCAGGCGCACTTGATGAGCGTATCGCCCTGACAATCGCTCAGGAGCCCGGTGGCGGTGGCGCTGCTGCATGGCGTGTTTCACAGACCCTTGGCAATGTGGAGAATCTGGGTAACACCGATAACCACTGGTTCAAGATCTCTATGTGGGACTGGAAGGAGGATAACGTATCAAAGCTTCCGTATGACCACCATGAGCTCTGCGCTCTGGTTTGCCCGCGTGCCCTCCTGGTACTGGGTAATACCGACTATGAGTGGTTGGCCGATGAGGCCGGTTACGTATCATGCGTAGCTGCCCGCGAGGTATGGAAGAAGTTCGGAATCGAGGACCGTATGGGATTCTCAATCCAGGGCAAGCACGGACACTGCCAGCTCCCCCAGAGCCAGTATCCCGAGGTTGAGGCCTTCATTGACAAGTTCCTGCTTGGCAAGGAGGATGCCAACACCATCATCATGCATGTTGACGAAACCCTGAAAGACAAGGAGGTCCAGAAGTGGATTCCCTGGGCACAAACCGGCTTCAAATAAATTGAAAGTTAGTCAAATACAGATAGGAGATGGCTCTGACGGGCCATCTCTTTTTTTTGTGTCCGGCTTATCGACATATTAATATAAATTAACATATACGTGAGGTATTTGCAAAAATTAATTTATAACTTTACGTATCTTAATAGGGTAGATTATAAGTACGCGTGTACTTAGTGCTGGAGAAGGGACTGTTTTATTGAATTGCCTAAACTATTATAACCAATTAATTATGAGAAAATTCCTTTTTGCCTTAATGGCGTTGCTATTGACAACGTCAGTGGCAGTGCGTTCCCAGAACGTAATGGTTGTCCACCTGAAAACCGGCACGGTGGCAGAACTTGCTTTCAAGTACAAGCCGGTAATCACATTTACAGATACGGATGCGGTCCTCACCACCGTTGTCAACGGCAGGGAGGTGGTCGTAAGTTATCCGCTTGAAAAGCTGACTAAGTTTACCTTCGTGACAAAGGATCTGACTGCAGTCGAGGAGGTGGAGGAGCGTAACGTACAGTTCCTGATTGAGGACTACACTGTAACCATAACCGGAGCCAAGCCTGATATAGTGGTCCGTCTGATATCATCGGACGGCAAACAGCTTGGTGCCTATAAGACCGATAAGGACGGCTCCGTATCATTCAGCATTGCCGACCTTGCCAACGGCACATACATTATTGCATCAGAAGACATTACCTTTAAAATTTTGAAGAAATGAAACATATAAAATCAATTATCAGACTGGCAGCGTTATTGCTGGTTATGGTCTGTGCCCAGTCTGTGAAGGCACAGCAGACCTATATAATGGTTCACAAGGTTGACGGCACCGTCCTGAGGATTGCCGTAGCTGATGTTGACAGCGTTACGTTCCGCGAGTGGACAGGACCTGTAGTATCATACGATTATGTTGACATGGGTCTGAAAGTCATGTGGGCTTCCTGCAATATCGGAGCCACCAGCCCGGAGCAGTTCGGTAGCTATTTTGCCTGGGGTGAGACCGCTCAGAAGAATGAATATACCGAGGCTAATTACAAGTGGTATGATGCCACCGGAGCAGTGCTGAAGTACAACATCTTCAAGAGTCTGGGCAGTGTCGATATGAAATACCGCCTTGACGCCGATGATGATGCCGCTCACGTATTGCTGGGTGAAGGATGGCGAATGCCTACACCGGCTGATTTCAATGATCTTTTCATGAATTCGGAGGTTTCATTGACTGAACAGAACGGTGTACGCGGTCTTAGTTTTACCAGTGATATAAACGGCAACAGTATTTTCCTGCCGTTGGCCGGCGAGTTCTGGAAGGGTGACACAATAGGAACAAGTCAATATGCCTATTATTCAACAAATACCTTGATTTGCTCCAAGCAGAATGATCCCGGCTGGATATACAGCCTTTATTACGGTGAAAGAAACGGAAAACCTACATACGGTTTCTCATCTTATAACAGGGTAGGCGGACTGCCAATCCGTCCTGTATACTCACCCAATACCACATTCGATGGCAATGTGTTGGTAGTTAAGGGAATAGTTATGGGACAGGATTCCATCACACTTAAGGCAGGAGAATACACCTGGATGGATGCATACGTTGACAGTAACGATGATATTTATCTGACACCTGAGTTCACATCAAGCGATGATTCAGTTGCAACTGTCGACGCAGACGGTAAGGTAGTTGCAGTTTCTGCCGGTGAATGTATAATAACTGTTTCATGGGGTGATTACTCAGCAACCTGTGTGGTAACGGTTAATGCAATTGTTCCCGCCACCAATGAACCTGTAGATCTGGGTCTCAGCGTCAAGTGGGGTAGCCTTAACCTTGGTGCAGTCAACGAGGAGGACTTCGGCGGTTTTTATGCCTGGGGTGAACTGACAGAGAAAGAATACTATTACTGGGACAGCTATAAGTGGGTAGGTGAGAATTATTTATTTACCAAGTACAATTTTTATGCTGAGGATGGTGTAGTCGACATGAAGTATCGCCTTGATTTGGAGGATGATGTCGCATATAAGCTGTTGGGTGATAATTGGCGAATGCCTACTGACGAGGAATTTGAGGAACTCCTCTATAATTGCTCATGGGAGGTTGAGGAAGTGAACGGCGTGAAAGGCTTCAGAGTTACAAGCCTTTTGAACGGCAACAGCATTTTCCTGCCCCTGACAGGTGAAAAGTGGGGATACGATCATAATATGAAGAATTACGCTTTCTACTCTACCAATACCATGTCTGTAGATGAAGGTGATGCGTCTTATGTCAGGGCTGTGTATATGAATTACAATGAATACGGATATGACAATTATTATCTGACAGGTTACAGAAGATCAGGTGGTCTTGCCATTCGTCCGGTCTATACGACTGATACATATGAAAATGTCATAGAGATCTCCAATCTCTGGATTGAGGAATCAATATCAATTGAAACCGGTGAGAGTTACTGCATTAATGCAGGCTTTGACGCCAATTCAAATAATTATCCGCAATTAAGATGGAAATCGTCCGATGAAAGCGTAGCCACAGTAAACAGTTATGGTACCGTTACCGGTAAATCTCAGGGAACCTGTATCATTACCGCTTCAATAGGAAATGAATCCGTACAATGTGCTGTTTCAGTAACCGAATTCGTTCCTGTCATGGAGTCTGTGGATTTGGGCTTGTCTGTGGAGTGGGCTACATGTAATGTGGGCGCTTCAAGACCCGAATTTACCGGTAGAATGTATGCTTGGGGTGAAACGGAAACCAAGGATGAGTTCTCTAGAGACAATTACAAATTGTGGTCAGACAGTACAGGTTATACAAAGTACAATCAGATTGACGGCAAGACCGTACTTGATCCTGACGATGACGTTGCCAGCGTACAGTGGGGTGATGGATGGAGAATGCCTACATATGAGGAATTTGTAGAATTGGTTGAAAACTGTTCTTTTGAATTTACCGATATAAACGGTCTGTACGGTTTGTTGGTAACAAGTTATATCAACGGTAACAGCATTTTCCTGCCCAACCATTCTGATTACGGTGAGCCGGTTTACTGGAGCAGTACCCTCTCAAAGGAATCAACAGCCAAAATACTCTATAATGATAGTCCTTATTATAGTGATGATCGTGCTGACGGTCTGCAGATACGTCCCGTACGGTTGTCAAAGAATTATACCGAACTGACCCTGAGTGACGATACACTGGAAATTTACGAGGGACAGAGTTATACACTCACAGGTAAGATATATGGCCAGGAATTGGACGGAGATAATCTGACATGGAAATCAAGTGATGAATCCGTAGCTCTGGTTAATAACGGTGAAGTAACAGGCGTTGCAGCCGGTACAGCCATCATTACAGCCCGTCTGGATTCAACCAAAGCCGATACCTGCTTTGTGACAGTCCTTGGACGTGAGCCTTTTGACAGGTTGGTAGACCTGGGCTTAAGCGTCAGATGGGCTTCATGCAATGTGGGCGCATCTTATCCGGAGCAGTTCGGCGAATATTATGCCTGGGGCGAGACAGAACCATATTATACAGGTTCATACAGAAATCCCGTTTGGAAAGACGGAAAAGAGAACGGTTACTCATGGTATTCAAACAAGTATGCTGTAGTTGACTCGTTGGATAACACATGGCTGACCAAGTACAATGAGTTCGAAAAGATAGGTCTGGACGGCTTTGTTGATAAGAAGACTGTTCTGGATGCTGCCGATGATGCTGCCAGTGCCAACTTAGGCGGTTATTGGCGTACTCCTACCAGTGCCGAGTTCAAGGAACTGATGGACAAATGTAACTGGGAATGGACCGAAATGTACGGTGTAGAAGGTTACCTGGTAACAAGTGCAATAGCGGGTTATGAGAACAATTCGATTTTCCTGCCGTACAGTGGAGATTTCTGGGAAACAGAAGTTGAGGAGTATGACGGCGCATTCTATTGGACAAGTTCACTTTATTCAGGTACAAGCAAGGCCGCAGAATACTTCTCCTTAGGTAATATTGCAATCGATGCATACTATCGCTTTGTGGGAGGTAGCGTACGTCCTGTTCTGGGATACGACCTGGAGGATGTGAAGGATCTCTCTATCAGCCGTAGCGAGTTGCCTCTTGCATTGAATTCTTCATATAAGATTGAAGTAAACGCTCTCAATGCTGCCGGAACGGTTATTGATGTTGCAGGAGGACTGAGAACTTCATGGACATCGGATGATGAAAGCGTAGCAACTGTTCAGGATGGCATCGTAACGGCAGTAGGTGCCGGTATCTGTATCATTACGGCTAACGTAAGAGATCATTCAATAGAATGTCTTGTAACAGTTGAGGATCCCTCTCAGGCTGAACCTGAATCAGTTGATCTGGGCTTGAGCGTAAAATGGGCTACATTCAATGTAGGATCGTTCGCTCCTGAAATGATTGGTGATTTCTTTGCATGGGGTGAGGTTGAGCCTTATTATGAGGCCGGCTATGCCGAATCGGCCGATCCTGTCTGGAAGGACGGTAAGTCTGAAGGTTATGCATGGCCTTCATATCAATGGGCAGAGCTGGTTGATTCAGCGTCAGGCAATTATACCGTAACCAAGTATGCAAAGGATGGCAAGACCGTTCTCGAAGATGCCGATGATGCGGCTATTCAGGCTTGGGGCGGTAAATGGCGTATGCCGGATACCGATGAGTTCAGGGAACTGATGTATCTGTGTGACTGGGAATTTGTGGTTGTGAATGGAGTTAAGGGCTACAGGGTAACCAGTAAAATAGATGGTTATACCGACAAGTCCATTTTCCTTCCTCTGACAAATTCCCGTTCAGGGTCAAAATTTAATTCTGATTCAGAAGGATACTATTGGTCACGCAATGTGAATGAAGGTAATTCAATAACTGCCTGGTATCTTTATATAGATGAGGGCTATCAGTCAGTATGGAACTACTATCGTTATCAGGGTAGGACTGTCCGTCCTGTATGTCCGTCTGACAGCTGGCAGGGAATTACAGCTATAGATCTTGACTCAACGAGTATTTCCATTGCATTAGGAACCACCGATAACTTGACTTATTCAATACATAGCGGAAACCATGATTACAGTTTCCTGAGGCCGACAGGTTGGAAGTCAAGTGATGAGAATGTGATCACCGTTGATGCTGACGGCACGCTGCATCCCATTAAGGAAGGCTCAGCAACCATTACAGCCTACTATAATGAGTTGACGTCCGAGTGTGTAGTTACCGTAAAGAAACTGTCGGAGATTGATCCTGAACAGGCTCTGGAGGTTTATAATGCAATGTATACCCAGCTTGGTAAGCCTATGAGCTGCGGTTACGACAAGCCTGATGATTATGGACTTATAATGATTGCCTACAGTACTGATATTGAGGCATCGGATATGTTCCTGCCCAATACCGGTTATAACTGGTTCAGTGTATGCGGCGAACTGTCGTCCAGAAACATCAGTTATCGTAACGGTGTCATAAGGTATAATGCATGCTATAATGTCATTAAGGCTGCAAACCAGGTGCTGTGTTCATACGATGAAAACAGCAGCAATCCTGAGGTTCAGGCCAAGATAGGTGAGGCCTATGCAATCCGTGCATTCGCTTATCTGAATCTTGCACCTTATTATCAGGTAAGCTACACATCATCGGCTGAAGCAAAGAATCTGCTTTGTGTACCTATTCTTACTCCTGATACCCCGGATCCAAGCAATAATCCCAGAGCAACGCTTCAGGAGGTTTATGACCTGATTCTTTCTGATCTGGGCACGGCTATTGAGAAGCTGGACGGTTGGAAGCGTAGTGACAAATCCAGAATTGACCAGCAGGTTGCATATGGATTACGTGCACGCGCATATCTGAACATGGGATTATGGAGCCAGGCTGCAGACGATGCCGAAGCTGCTTTGGACGGATATGAACCCGCTTCAATATCGGATGTTTCCACTCCGTTCCTTTATGATCTCAGTGAATCCAACTGGATGTGGGGATATGATATGACCGAAGAAATTGCCGATCTTTTCTCCTACGCTACTTCATCGGCATGGCTGCGTTCATTCTCCGGCAATGGATATTCAACCGGTTGTCAGACATACACCATGATCAATTCAGACCTTTATGACCTGATTCCTTCAACCGATGTCCGTAAGGGTTGGTGGGTGAATGAGAATCTCACCTCACCGTTGCTGAACAGACTGGTTTGGGATGATCTTAAAGGACAGGAGATAGCATCAGAAGTCATTGGCGGTACAAAGGAACAATTCCTTCCTTACACTAATGTCAAGTTCGGTATGAAGTATCCGGGTAATAAAGCTAATGATGAGGACTGGTGCTGGATGAGAGCCGAGGAGATGATTCTTATCATGGTTGAGGGATTGGCCAAGAGCGGTCATGCAGAAGATGCCAGTGATATGCTGACATACTTTGTCCAGCAATATCGTGATCCCAGTTATGATATTGAAGGTCGCGGTCTTTCTCTTGAGGATGAGATCTGGTTCCAGCGCAGAGTCGAGTTGTGGGGTGAGGGATTCTCCAACAACGATCTCCGTCGTCTGAACAAGCCTCTGGTTCGTTTCCACGAGTACAAGGAGAACAACTGTCCTGCCGGTTTCCGCAGGAACATGAGCGCCGATAACGGATGGTGGTTGATGCGCTTCCCGACAGCGGTAATTAACCAGAATCCTGCTCTCGTGAATAACGATGGCGGTTACCAGCCTGAGGATGGTAACGATGAAGGCCTCCTTGATGGAATAACCGACTGATACGATGTCAAAAAAATGACCGCTCAACCGAGCGGTCATTTTTTTTTGTTTGTTATTGTTGTGGAGGTAAGTTGTCCACGTAGTCTTTGATTGCGATGGCGGCGGCGCGGGCGTCGTTGACTGAATCCCAGATTGACATGGGGCGCTTGCATGTGCCGGCTGCAAACAGGCCGGGTTTGCCGGTGTCGTTGTCATACAGGTGCGGGGCTACGGTCTTTATGAAACCGTAATCACCGCTTATTCCGCAGGCCTGTCCCAAGGTCTTGGTGCCGCATGATGCCTCCATACCTACCATAAGTACCAGAAGGTCGGTCGTCATCTTGAGCGGCAGGCCCATCAGGGTGTCCTCACTCTTAAGCTGGACACGGCCGTCGAACGTGCCTGCAGCCTCCGATATGCGTCCGCGTACAAAGCTTACGCCGTATTTCTCCTGGGCTGTGCGGTACATCTCCTCAAAGCCCTGGCCCCACATACGCAGGTCCATATAGAAGACCGATGCCTCGCATTTGGGCAGTTGCTTGCGCACCTCGATTGCCTGCTTTACGGCTGTCACGCAGCATATCTTGGAGCAGTAGTGGTTACCGCTCTTCTCGTCACGTGAGCCTACGCACTGCAGGAATGTAACGCGCTTGGGCTCATCGCCGTTGGCGTTCAGGATCTTGCCGTGCTTGATCATCTGCTCCATATCCAGGGATGTGATTACACCTTTGTAGATGCCGTATCCGAGTTCCTCCTTGCGGTGGGCGTCAAATACCTGATAGCCGGTGGCAACGAGTACTGCATCGGCCACGTAGGTCTGGCCTTTGGCGTCTATGAGTTTCCACTCGGTACCCTGCCATTTGATATCGGCAATGTCAACTCCGAATGCGGTGGTGATGCCGTCGGTGAGCAGTTTGCCGCTCAGGTCATCGGCAATCTCCTGTGCTGCCTGGAAATTGGGGAACAGGAACGCCTTGTCCTGGATATTCTTGAGCGGAGTCTCTGATTTCTCAAAAAGAGTGACTTCAATACCGTTTTTGGCCAGTATTGATGCGGCCTCTATGCCGGCGGGGCCGGCGCCTATTATTGCGACTTTTCTCATAATCGGTTTACACTAACAGGTTTTCGGGTTTCTCGGGAGCACGCAGTATCTTGCCGTCGGCCGTTCTGTATTTGGCCTTGGGATCATACGGTATGCCTATCTTGTCAAGCAGGCGCTCGCACTGCACCTGGTGTATCTGGAGGCCTAACTCCCACGGGTCATATCCCAGCAGCAGTCCGGCCATTTCTTCATAGGTCAGGACGGGTATGCCATAGCCCTCACGGTCATAGGTCTTGTGCTCCATCTCGGCGATGGTATACTGCCAGCGGTCCAGGAACATGGAGCAGCCGGGGCAGTTGGATACTATGAAATCGGGCTCGTAGGGCTCCATTGACTCCAGTTTCTTCTTGGTGTTGGATACTGAGTATCCGCGGTTCTCCTGAACCAGGTACTGGCGGAATCCGAATCCGCAGCAGTGACGGCGCTCGGGATAATCCACAACCTCTCCGCCCCAGGCCTCGATCATACCGGCCAGAACGTAGGGGAACTCGGCCTTGCCCACACCCTTATCGGGGAATATCTTGGCGTAGTGGCAGCCTATGTGCTCAACTACCTTAAGAGGACGGCCGGTAAAGCGGTTTACCAGACGGTATTTCATCTTCTGGGCCAACTCATTGCGGAAATGATATATCACGTCCGACGGGTGGGCGATATTTTTTGGTATGTTGAACTCGCGCTTGCAGGCCTTGTAGAGGTTCTCACGGGTCTTTTCCAAGAGCTCGGGGTGCTCCTGCCACATATGGCACATCTCGGTGAATACTCCGAATGATGTTACGCATGACGGTACGTAGTTCTCATAGCCGTGCTCGGTCATGAGTGAGAACAGGCGGGCCACCACTGTCATAGTGGTCTCCAGTGGTACCACATCGGTATGGTATCCTATGCCGGTGCAGGTGTGCTGACGGAAATCATCAAAGATATCCTTGTTCAACTCTTCACGGAGCATACGCAGGAATGCGGTCTCAGAGCCCGGGAAAAAGGTCTGACGGATGCAGCTGCGCTCATAGAAGTAGTGGTCATCAGCTATGGCTTTCTGATATTCGTTCCAAAAACGGTTCATAATCTTGTCAGTTTATAAGGTTCTCTGCCACAATCTCGGCTATATCCCTTACAGGATAGTCACTGGTGGCATGCTGGAACGCTTTCTTACACATAGGGCAGGCGGTTGCTATGGCATCGACCGGCTTGCTGGTAAGATTCTCAAGTGATGCGTTCCTTATTTTGGTCTGCTGCTCAATGCTGAGTTTGGTATCGCCCAGATTGAATCCGCAGCATACGCTCTTTTCACGCTGATAGCGTGTTTTCTGCAGGTTGGTCACGGCACTGAGCACATTGCGCGGCTCATCATAGATTCCGCAGCCGCGGCCCAGCTCGCACGGGTCATGATATGATACCTTACGGTCATCGTGACGTACCTTGAGGCGTCCCTGCTTAATCAGCATGTCTATGTACTCGGTGTGGTGAACCACCGGTATGTTCAGATTGTACTCCTTCTTGAATGACTGGTAGCAGATAGGGCAGGAGGTTACCAGCATGGTGGCCCCTGATTTCTCTATCAGGTCCGTGTTCTTGCGGCGCAATTCGGCAGCCTGTGTGGTGAATCCCTGCTGCTGCAGCGGACGGCCGCAGCATATGGTGGCCAGCTTGTCCATGTACCAGTATTTCTGGCCGGCAGCGGTGAATATGCGCTCCATGGACTCGGTTATGCCGGGAGTAAGATGTGACATACATCCTCCAAAGTAAGCCACACGGCCTATGGCGTTGAACGGAGTCTGTTTCTTGTCCAGATATACGTAATTGCCGGTGGTATCAATTGCTCCCTTGGCGCGAGTCTGACGGCGCAGGGCGCTCAGGTCTATGCCTACCGGGCAATCGACCGTGCATCGGTCACACATAAGACAATTGTCGGCAATCATTTTAAGACGGCTGCCGCGCTCCTGATTGCGCAGGCTGCGGATAAGATATACGGACTGGATCTCATGGTTCTCAAGTACCTTGTCTATGGGACAGCCCGATATGCACACTCCGCAACGTGAGCAGGCGTTGAGCTCAAACAGTGTGTAGCCGGTCTTGGCGGTCTCCTCACGGACGCCTATCTTACGGAAGTAAATAAGAAGCAACTCGGTAAAGATATGCATGTAGCGTGTGAACGGCATGGTTACAAAGAACACGCCCAGCATGAGCGAGTAGAGCATCCATACCGATGTCTCCATGCCGCGTACAATCATGGGGTCGAACAGATTACCCACTGCCTGGGTAAAGAATCCTCCGTTACCGTACAGACATGCCGTAATGGACTCGGCAAGCAGTCGCATGGGGAATATCATCCACAGCGAGAACTTGGAGAACCTATCTATGATGGTATGCTTGGTTGTACGGCGCATTCCCAGTATCTTGGACCAGAATATCTTGATGAATGCCATCGTAAGGCCCAGGAATACGTACAGCAGCAGCGCGTCCATAAGGTCGGAGTAGGCCTTGTGCTGACGGAAGGATGCCGGTGCCTTGTGTACGAAGTAGCGGTAGAATATGCCTACGTAGAACGGGCGGTGATAATGGATTCGGGCTATACCGTCCTCAGTCTCAACACGGTAACGACGCTGATTGAGGTATTCCGGGTTCTTGTCCTGACCTGTGTTGTAAATGTGCCAGCCGTTCTGCTGCTGCAGTTCATGTACAGCCTCTATTGACTGCTCGTGCTGCATGGTGTAGAAGGCGTCACGGCTCTCTACGGCACCCACCACAATCAGCAGGAACCAGCCTAAGGCAAATGCCTGGTGCATGATACCAAGCAGCAGGTTTTTCTTAAGGATGCGGGCGTGCAGAAGACCCTCGCGGAACATCTCCCAGATGGCTGGGAATATCTTCCAGGAGTACCAGTTGCTGCGAATAACCTTACGCTGCTCCGGGCTGAACTTGCGGATCCAGCGTATGTACTTGTAGATGATGATGGCAAACAGCAGTACCGTACCGATAAGGAACGGTATCACAAAGTCATTATACGGATATGCGTGTATCTTCATGGCTCCTTACTGTTTAGTCTCGTCAAGGATCTGACGCATATTGATAATGAGTGACCTTAGGTTTACCCCGCGTGGGCAAACCAGTGTGCATTTGCCGCAAAGCATGCACTTTCTTAATTCCTCATCCAGACCGGCGTACTCTCCGCGACGGAAAGATGTGTGTACGCGGCGTATGCTGAATTCGGTAAACTGACGTGCAGAGCATGTGGCACTGCAGCATCCGCACTGGAAACAGCGCTTGAACGATGGCTCACGGTCCAGCAGCATGTTGTAACGCTCCAGCGATACCTTGTCCATGTTCTCGGAACGCGGAGTCTTGATGGCGAATCCGAACTTATTCATTGTGCGGGCCGTTTTTGATGGAATCATGGAAATCCATTCCTCCGGTTACGCGGAATATGTTGCGGAGTTCCTCCATTGTCTCAGGGTTGATGGTGCGCAGCGCACCGGCTCCCTCACCGTGGTAGTTGGCTCCGAATTTGGGCGATACGGCCTTGATGTTCTTGATATACCACTCCCATACAGGTCCCTGCTCGGGGTGTTTCTCGGGGAATACCACATCGGGATGTACGCAGTAACCTATGTTAAGTATGTTGTCACCTATGCCGGCCATCAGGTCTACCTGCTGCCGGCCCATGTGGCTCTCCTTGTAGTAGCCCATATCCTGCGATACCTTGCGCAGTATGTTTATTACCGCTCCGGGTATGTTGCCGCGAGGGCAGCGGGGCTTGCATGACATGCACTGTCCGCAATACCAGATGGTGTCGGAGCGCAGCAGTTTCTCTATCTGCTCCTCATCACCGCGCTGTACAGTGTCGCATATGCGGCGGGGGTCATAGTCGTAGAACTCGGCGGCAGGGCAGATGGCCGTGCATATGCCGCAGTTCATACAAGCCTTGAGCGAGTCCTCGTACCGGACATCGGACTTGATGATATCAATAAGGTTTCCCATTGTTTACTATTCAAAACTTCTTGCGGTTCATCTTCATGGCGCGGAACAGCAGCTTGGAGAGCGGCTTCTCGCGGTTGCGGTACAACAGGTTGATGTACCAGCCAAGTTTCTTGGCAACCGATATGCGATATGTCTCTACAAACTCTATGAGTGTTCCGTCACTGTCCTCGATGTATGTGAATCGGCCGGATGCATCACCCATGGCGAACTGCTTTCCATCGGGGCAGCTGTCGACGGTGAAGGGATAGCCGTGGTCGGCGCACCATTTGCCCAGCTCGTCCATGCCGGTTACGTCAAAGCAGATCTGGATGAATCCGGGATCACCCCAGTATCGGCCCTCAAAGATCTTGCGGGGTTCACGGTCACGGGCCTGTACCAGCTCTATGTAACCGGTGGGGAATATTGGAGCGAACGCACCCTTGTTGGGTGTGGGGCACTTGAGCAGAGTGCGGCGGAACTCACCGTCACCGCCTGCCAGAGGCTTGAGGTCCTCAAAGTGACCGTATTCGTTGTATATCACCTCGTTGTATCCAAGGATATCGGAATATACGGTGCGGGCCTTGTCCATATCGGTCACGCCTATCATGCAGCCAATCATTCCGCCGAACTCCTTGCCCTCGTCAAGAAGTAGGTAGTCATCCTGTACGGCCTGGAACCAGTTGCCCTCGGGGTCGGTTATGTAGAATGTCTGCTTGCCGTCGGGACCGGTCACGATGGGAGATACCTTGTCCCAGCGTTTTGAGGCGAATGCATGGGCGCTTTCCACATTGCGGCATTTCACTTTGGCGCAGAATATGCCAAGGTCACCAACCTGGATCTGGAACTCCACCGGTTTGGGCTTGCGCTGTGAGTACTGCCAGATCTCGAATCCGCCGCCTCCCTGAAGGTTTATGGCGATGGCAGCATGGCGCTTTCGGGGATGACCGCCGGTGTAGGGGAGCATGCGCTCTGCAACCGTGTCGTCCTCAAGTACACGGATATCGACACCGAACATATCAATGAACCACTTCCATGAGCCATATACTGATGTAGTACCTACACCTATCTGCTGGATTCCAGTAATGAAAAAACCGCCGTTATACATATTCTATATTTGGTTTATTAAGATGCGAATATACTGCTTTTTCGTTGCTTTTCCAATGTGTTACGATAGAATTACCTATATTTGTGAACTACAAATCTTCAAAACTTACACAATGACACTTTATCCGTTGCTACTCGGACTCGGAACCGGTGAGATAATACTTATAGTTCTTGTCTTTCTGCTTCTGTTCGGAGCCAAGCGTATTCCCGATCTCATGAAGAGCATGGGCAAGGGCGTAAAGAGTTTCAAGGAGGGAATGAAGGAGGTTGAGAAGGAGATCAACACTCCCGATGAGACCGCTGCCAAGGAACCTGAAAAGGAACCCGAATCCAAGTAATCTTTCCGGTCCGTCATGGCTTCTCCCGATGACAAGCCAATGACATTCTGGGACCATCTGGACGCTCTCAGGGATGTCATACTGCGCGTCCTCGCCGTTGCTTTGGTGGGGTTCATCGTCGCATTCTGCTTTAAGGAGCCGTTGTTCAAACTGATACTTGCGCCAAGCAGTCCTGACTTTATCCTGTACCGATGGATATCGGCCGTAGCGGGGTTGGCCGGGTTTGATGCATCGGGCCTGCGTGATTTCAGCGTGGATCTGTTCAGCACCACGCTGACCGCCCAGTTCATGATCCACATGAAAATGGCGTTCTATGTGAGTCTGGTGGTCATTATGCCATACACCCTGTATCTTATCTTTGGCTTTGTTTCACCTGCTCTGTACTCAACCGAGCGGCGCAGCACCACCAAGGTCGTAGTCTGGTCTTACATCCTTTTCATGCTGGGAATAATACTGGATTACCTTATCATATTCCCGCTGGCATTCCGCTTCCTCGGAACCTATCAGGTAAGTGAAAGCATTCCGAATGTTATTACTCTGGAATCCTATACCGACCTATTGGTTACATTGACGTTATTGATGGGCATCCTCTTTGAACTTCCCATCCTGGCCTGGTTCCTGGGCAAGCTGGGCATAATTGATGCCGCATTCATGAAGAAGTACCGTCGTCACGCTATCGTAGTGATTCTCATAATCGCTGCCATAATCACACCCACAACCGATATCTTCACACTAACCATCGTAACATTGCCGATATATCTGCTTTATGAAGTGAGCATAGGCGTAGTTCGTTGAGCAAAAAGAGTACCATTGGGGTCAGACCCCAATGGTACTCTTTTCAAAAATGATACCAATGGGGTCTGACCCCAATGGTACTTTTTTTATTTCTCAATCCATCCGATGACCTCACCCTTGGTGACGAGTGAGCCGTGCTCTTTCTCGACGGCTGCCAGGTGGCAGTCATAAGGTGCGGTGGCATTGTCGATGAACGAGTTGCCGCTGGCCTGGATACCGACCATCCAGTCACCCTTCTTGTACTGCTTGCCGAAGGGAGGATTGGTTGACTGATCCATGTAGTCCAGATCCCAGATCACGCGGCCGCTGACAGCTGCCTGGATGGGCTCTGCATCGGGATGCAGGATGGCACGCTTATCGGCTGCGGTGAAGTGCTTGACAGGTGCACCTGCGGTGCCGGCCTGAGCCTTTTCCATGCGCTCCATAAGATCCTTGTTGAACTGATCCTTGGCTTGGCCGCTCTTGTACTCGCGGTACTGCTTCTCGTGCATGGCGAACTCAAAGAGCTCCTCATCATCCTGACCGCGGTCCCAGCCGTTCTCCTTCATCTCCTTCTCAAAGCGCGGGAGCTCGTTGGGGTAGAGCACCTGAGGATCATCGGTATAGAATTCAAAGCCTTTCTCCTTGGCGATCTCGACAATCTCGGGAGCCAGCTCGCCGGGCAGCTTGCCTGACTTGCCCAGAACCATACCCCACATGGCGGGATCCATGCGGGTGAAAGGCTTCTCGTCCATGGACTTGCTGTAGAGGTTCATCAGGGCGGCGTTCTTTACGTACTGGCTGAAAGGTGTAACCAGACAGGGAGTACCGAGCATAGGCCATATGCGCTGTACCTCGTCAAAGAGCTCAACGAGCAACTCGTCCTCAGAGAGTTCCTTCTCACCCTTCTTCTTGAGGTTGGCGTTGATGGCGGCGTGCATACCCTTGAGGTCTGCCATAAGTGATCCCATCATACCGCCGGGAAGGCCGCAACCTACCAGCAGTGAGCTCATCAGTGAGTTCTTGGGGTCGATCCAGTAGCCCAGGAAATCATCCATGAAGCTCTGAGTAAGGCTGCGTGCCTCCATGTAAGCCTTCATGTTGATGTCCTTAACCAGGAATCCGGCATCCTTGAGCATAGCCTGGATGGTGATAACGTCCGGATGAACCTTACCCCATGAAAGCGGTTCCATGGCTACGTCCAGAACGTCACCGCCGGCCTTGGCAACCTCAAGCATTGAGGCTACAGCGAAACCGGGGCCGTTGTGGCCGTGGTACTGTATGATGATGTCGGGATGTTTCTCCTTGATGGCGCGGACGATGGTGCCCAGCATTGCAGGACGGCCGATGCCTGCCATATCCTTAAGGCAGATCTCCTGTGCGCCGCCCTCTATGAGCTGCTCGGCCAGGTTGATGTAGTACTCGGCGTTGTGTACCTTTGAGTAGGTGATACACATAGTAGCCTGAGCGGTCATACCGGCCTCTTTTGCCCACTTGATTGAGGGGATTATGTTACGCGGGTCATTCAGACCGCAGAATATACGTGTGATGTCAACGCCCTGAGCGTGCTTTACCTTATACATGAGCTGACGTACATCGGCCGGAACAGGGTTCATGCGCAATGCGTTCAGACCACGGTCAAGCATGTGGGTCTTGATGCCTACTTCATTGAAAGGTTTGGTGAATGTACGTACTGCCTGGTTGGGGTTCTCACCGTACAGAAGATTGACTTGCTCCATGGCACCGCCGTTGGTCTCAACGCGGTCAAAGCAACCCATATCGATTATAACCGGGGCAATTTTGGCCAACTGGTCCTTGCGGGGAACATACTTGCCTGATGACTGCCACATGTCACGGTACACAAGACTGAATTGGATCTCTTTTTTCATAGTTGTATGTGTTTTTGTTACTTACATAGGATTAATGGAACGGGCTATCTTGGCGCAGAGTCCCGGGAAGAAACGCTTGATGTAGACCATCAGCAGTTCCTTGCGTCCTACAAGGACTTCACGCTTTTTACGGTAAACGGCCTTGACAATCTTGCGGGCGGCCTGCTCGGGAGTGCAGCCTCCTGCCTGGCCGGCATCCATCTTGGCGTGCTGTTTGCCGTCTTTCTCAAGGGCGTAGAATGATATGCGGGTCTGCACTCGGCCGGGGCATACTATGGTAACACGGATGTTATCCTTGTAGTACTCGGCCTGAACAGTCTCGAAGAATCCGTACAGGGCGTGCTTGGATGAGCTGTATGCGCAGCGAAGCGGGAATCCGAAACGTCCGTTGATGCTGGTGGTAACCATAAGCTGGCCTCCACCGTTCTCAATCATCTTGGGAAGGATTACCTTTGTCATGATTACCGGTGCGAACCAGTTGATGTCCATGACCTTGTTAATTACACGCATCTCGGTCTCACAGGTGGTTCCGCGCTGGCTGATGCCTGCGTTGTTGTAGAACACGTCTATGTGGCCGAATACCTGCCATGCCTGCTCTGCCAACTCTGCAACCTCATCCTTCCTGGAGAGGTCAAAGGGTAGGGGCTTGGCATCGGGAGCACCCAACTCAATGCAGTGTGCGGCAACCTTCTCCAGAAGATCGGCCTCAAGTGCAGTGAGAATGAGTTTTGCGCCCTCACGTGCAAACTCGTACGCGGTTGCCTCACCTATTCCTGATGAAGAACCTGTTATCCAAACTACCTTGTCGGTAAACTTTTTCATTTGCAATCGTCTATTGCTTTCTTAAACCAAAGGGCGCGCTCGCAGCCTTCGCCGGTGTTGAGCAGAACCAGGTCACCGCTCTTGAGCCTTTTCTCCTCAAGTGCCTTGAAGAATCCTGCTATACATACCACCGATGCAGGTCCCATATAAACGCCGGTAGCGTCCTTGACCATACGGCCGTAACGTTCCAGACCCTCCTCCTTTACACGCAGGAACCAGCCACCGCTGTTCTTTACGATTGGGCCGACGAGCGGATACATACCGGGAGTGCCCGCAGTAAGGATGGAGATCTTTGTCTGAGGAACCACGGTGGGGAAGTGCTTGTTCCAGCCCTGAGGGAACTCGTTCTCTATTGCCCATTCCCATGCCTGGACCATCGGGTCACAGGTATCCTGCTGAACCAGCAGCATGCGCGGCATCCTGTACTGCGGGTATGCATCGGCAATCTCACGCATTCCCTTCTCGAATGCGATGGGGCTTGTGCCGCCTGCAACTGCCTGCATGTAGACATCGGGGATTCGGCCCAGCTGGCGCATGCACTCAAAGACAAGGGTCTTCTTGGCCTCAACGCGGATGGGGTCGATGTTTCCGGCCGATATCATCACGTTCTGATTCTTGTGGAAATCGGCAGCCTCGGCCTTGGCCTGTCCGTAACCGCCCTCTGACACCTGAAGGTTCTGACCGGTGGCGCGGATGGACTGCTGAGTTTCCTGATACATATCGTGCGGAGCGAATACGTCAAACTTGACGCCTGCCTTGGCCAGATAAGTGGCGTAGGCAGTGGCTGCATTACCGGTCGATGCCAGGCAATACTCCTTTACTCCGTGTTTCTTGAACAGCGTTGCTGCCAGTGATGCGGCTATGTCCTTGAATGTGCCGGAACCGCCGTTCAGGTCATTGCGGGCTACCACAACCTTGCAGTCAATGCCGTACTTATCCTTGGCATAACGGCCCAGGAACTCCCACTCCTCAATGGGTACGGCACCCTCACCGCAGGTTACCTGCTCATCGGCCTTGTCAAGAGGCAGGAAGGGCAGGTAGTGGTAGAGGTTGTCTACCTTCTGACCGGGCTTGCAGAGTTCGTCCAGGAGGTGGTAATCAGTAGTATTATAGGTCACCTCTGCGTGGTTGCTTCCGCACTCACACAGCTGGTCCTGGTTGAACCAGGCGGCAAAATCTCCAATAACCTTGCCGCACTTTTTGCAGACAAGCTGATACTTCATATTATCTCTTTATCTGAGCACGCTTGAATACGTTCATATCCTGGATGGCACCCTCGTAGAAGCCGGCGTCGAGTTTCTTCTTGACCTCCTTGAATACCTCGATGGTACGCTTTACATGATCCAGAGTGTGTGATGCGGTCGGGATGATACGCAGCATCAGCTGGCCCTTCGGGATAACGGGATATGTAACGATTGAGCAGAAGATTCCGTAGTTCTCACGCAGGTCAACGACAACGTTGGTACCCTCGTTTACGCCACCCTCAAAGAATACGGGTGTTACAGGTGACTCGGTTACGCCGATGTTGAAGCCCTCGGCCTTGAGTCCGCCCTGCAGAGCGTTTACAACCTCCCACAGATGCTCGCGGTACTCGGGGTGAGCCTTGATCAGGTCAAGACGCTTCTGGTTACCGATAACCAGCGGCAGCGGCAGTGACTTGGCGTAGATCTGTGAGCGCATGTTGCACTTGAGGTGATCTATGATCTCGGGCTCTGAACTTACAACGCCACCGATTGATGCCATACTCTTTGCGAATGCGTCAAAGATAACGTCGATCTGGTCGATTACGCCGTAATGCTCGGCAGTACCGCGACCGTGCGCACCCATTGTACCGAAACCGTGTGCATCGTCAATAAGTATGCGGAACGGATATTTCTTCTTGAACTCTACGATGTCAGCGAGATGACCCAGGTCACCGGCCATGCCGAATACACCCTCGGTGATTACCAGAACGCCGCCGCCCTGCTCGTCGGCCAGTCTGCAGGCGTGGTTGAGCTGCTTCTCGAGGCTCTCCATGTTGTTGTGCTGGAAAGCGAAACGCTTGGCCAAGCTCAGACGCATACCGTCCAGGATGCAGGCGTGTGACTCAGAATCGTAAACGATAACGTCCTTACGGCTGGTCAGTACGTCGATGATTGAGATCATGCCCTGATAACCGAAGTTGAGGCAGAGACCTGCCTTCTTGCCTACGAACTCTGAGAAGTCATTCTCAAACTTGATGTGATAATCAGTATTACCTGACATCATGCGGGCACCCATAGGAGCACCAAGACCAAACTTTGCGGCAGCCTCGGCATCGGCCTTTCTTACCTCGGGATGATTGGCCAGACCCAGATAGTTGTTCAAGCTCCAGTTCAGGACGGGCTTGCCGTTGAACTCCATTTCGGGGCCGATTTCACCTACCAGGCGGGGGAACATGAAGTAACCGTCGCCGATTCCCTGATACTGTCCGAGCGGGCCCGGAGTCTCTTTGATTCTCTCAAAAATGTCTTTAATCATACTGATATTCTTTATTTTGATGTTTGTAATTTACTTGTTTGACGCGTCCTGCAGATACTGGTACGCTTAAACTCCGCGAATTTACTAAAAACTCCGGACTCCCTATTATAAAATAAGTTATAATTCTGCTATTTTATAGATTAGCACGTTGCATCCGCGGGCGTTATCCCCCCCTGACCTTAGGGAGTCAGAACGCACGTAGGGCCATTTTTCTCCCTAAGGTGCGTAGGAAATACGCTCGTACCTGCGTTGCCCCCTGACCTTAGGGAGGTGGAACGCACGTAGGGCCATTCTCCTCCCTAAGGTGAGTAGAAAATACGCTCGTACCTGCGTTGCCCCCAGACCTTAGGGAGGTGGAACGCACGTAGGGCCATTTTCATCCCTAAGGTGAGTAGAAGGTACGTCGTCTCCCGGAGTCTTACAGTGCTCCGTTGCAGTCTGAACCTGCTCTTGGATTATTGCAGAGAACCGATAAGCAGGAAGAATAGTCCGAGCAAAACAAGCAGCAGGTCGATGACCTTGCTCTTAAGGTTCTTTTCGTGGAAGAGTAGTGCTCCGCAGAGGAAGCTTACGATTACGCTGCTACGGCGGATCATGGAGACTATTGAGACCATGGAGGCGCTGGAGGCCAGGGATACGAAGTAGGCATAGTCAGCGAGCGTGAGAAAGACGGCGATGAAGATGATGGGCCATTTCCATTGGAAAGGGGTGGTGTGCTTGCGGGTGGGCCACCAAAGGGTGAAGAGGATTACAGTCATGAGGGCTAGCTGGTAGAAGTTGCTCCATGCCTGTACGAACATGTTGTTGAAGCGGCCCAGCAGGTACTTGTCAAACAGGGCGCTGACAGCTCCCAGGATGGTAGCCATGATGACGCAGAATACCCATTTGTTGTGGGCAAAACTGATACCCTCCTTCTTGCCGCTCACGCTGAGCATGTAGAATGAGATGACGGCTATGATAACACCTATCCACTGGTACAGGTTGAGGCGCTCGCCAAACAGTAGCAGGCCGCCCAGCAGCACTATGATTGGGCGCGTCGCGTTTATCGGCCCAAAGAGGGTGATGGGAAGGTGTTTCATGCCAAAGTAGCCGAATATCCAGGAGCCCAGCACGATGAACGCCTTGAGCATGAGCAGGCGGTGCAGCTCCCAGCCGGCTGTGGGAACGTAAAAAATACTGCCGTCCAGCAGTCCTGTCTTGGCTGACAGGAGCGTGAACGGCAGCATTAAAAGTGAGCAGAACAGGGTGTTGAACCAAAGAACCGGAATGACCGCGTTCTCCTTGAGGGATTGCTTCTTCGCTACGTCATAAAGTCCCAGAAAGAGGGCCGATACAAGAGCGAACGCCAACCACATGACTGCCTGCCTACGGGTTTATTAGAACTTGTAACTAAGACCTACACCCAGGATCTCCTTGAACTGGACCTTGGCACCGCGAACTGTGCCGTCCGGCTCAAAAGTCTTGATGTCATCGTCATACTTCAGTGTTGACTGGAAGGTGACAGTGAGCAGGCTGGTAACGTTCAGACCAACCAGAACATCCCAGTTTACATCGACATTGCCGAATGTCTCGTTGTACGGGGTGAAGAGGTCAAGCACAGACTTGAGTGTGAGTTTGTCATCAAGAAGGCTGTAGTTGACTGTACCCTTGAAGCTGGAACCAAGCTCAAAGCGTGTCTTCTGACCTGCATCGACACCGTAACGTACAGAGTACAGGGTGTCGTTGGTAAGAGTCATCTTGCCTGCTACGGGTGAGTAGTACAGGCTGATGTGGTCGTTGGGCTTGTAGTCAATACCGACTGAGAGATTCAGGTAACCCGGAGTGAGGAACTTGGAAATAACCTCTTTGGTGGAATCGGTATATGCATAACCGTTACCCATCTGGGTCTTGAAATCAAACAGGGCTGCATAGTAGAGGTGCTCGGTGATCTGACGGCCGAACTTTGATGAGAAGTTCAGATTGTCAATATTCTTGCGCCACTGGGTAGCGTCGGTGTAGTTCATACCATAGTTTGCGCTAAGGCTGTTGTCCCATGCGTTCTTGCCCTCCTTGTAGTTGAGAGAACCGTTGAAATAGACGTTACCTGCCATTGAGTTCTCACCGCCCTCGCTCCAGTTGGTGAACGATGTCTGTGAGAAGTTCAGACCGGTAAGACCCTCATGTGTCCAAGCAGACTCCTCCTGAGCCCAGAGGCTCATAGGCAGCAAAGCTGCGAGAAAGAATAATGTTTTCTTCATATTCTGTCTTTGTTTAGGATTAATTTGACGCGAAGATAAACAAAAATCCAGAAAGTGATATCAAGCTTTCTTATTAAGAGCCCTTCCAACCAGGTAGCAGATGATTGCTACGACCATGCCGTTGATTGAAGGAATACCCCACTTGAGCAGGTTGGCAACTATGGCACCCAGAACAACGCCGATGACTGCAGCCCAGTTGACTGTCTTGATCTCAACATTATCGGACTCATAGTCACTGCGGTTCATGAAGTAGCTGATAATGAGGATGGCGCCGATGGGAGGCAGGGTGCAGTTCAGAACGTTCAGCCAGCCGCAGAAGTTCCAGTAAAGCCATACGGCTGCTACTGTGCCGATGATACCGGCTATGAGCACCATGGTCTTCTTGGAGAATCCGAAGATGTTTGACAGACCCAGACCGGATGAGTAGAGGGCGTTGTCATTGGTTGTCCAGATGTTCAGACCCAGAACGAATACTGCGATGTAGAACATGTTCAGGTTAAGCATAACCTCAAAGATATCGTTACCGCCTACGTAGATGCTTGAAACGGCACCGAAGAAGAACATCAGTGAGTTACCCAGGAAGAATGCAACGACTGTGGTGATGCAGCCTATCTTTGCGGTCTTGCTGAAACGGGCGAAGTTAGGTGTTGCGGTACCGCCTGATACAAAGCTACCGATAACCAGACCTGCACCGGCTATAACGGTAAGTGATCCGTCATTGACCTTAGCAAACTGCTCAACCAGAGTGGTGTCACCGCGATGTACAGCCATAATCATTGCTACGGTACCCAGGATACCTACCAGAGGAACGGCGATCCAGCTTACGATGGTAAGGCTCTTTATTCCGAAGTATGCGCTGGCGGTCATCAGGACACCTGCAATTGCAACCAGGATGTAACCGAAGAACGGCATGTGGTCAGGAGTAACCTCCAGATGGAAAACCTCCTGGGCAACGGGAATGGCAAACATGGCCAGACCTACGCCGAACCAGCCAATCTGAGTGAAACTGATCATTGCACTGGGCAGCCAGCTGCCTTTGCGGCCGAAACTGCGGTGTGCGAGCATGTCAAGTGTGAGACCGGTCTTGGCACCGATGAAACCGAGTGTGCCGGTGTAAGCGCCCAGGATGATACCACCCAGGATCAATGCGCCGATAAACTGTCCGAAGTTAAGGCCTGCAGCCAGACTCTGTCCAGCCCACATACTTGCCGAGAAGAAGGTGAATCCCAGCATTACCATAAACATACTGATGTTGCTCTTGCGACCGTCGGGGGTCACTCTGCTTGATGTAAAGTCTACATCGGGTTTCTTGTAAGCCATATCTTTTATAGTTTAGTGTGTAAAATCATTTGGCGGACATATAGGGCTTGAGAGCCTTGCGGAACTCGCTCAGACGGCGGTCGGCAATCTGACGGATTGAGAGGTCCTCGGACCTGCTGGCAAACTCCCTTTCAAAGATGTACAGCTCATTCATCAGCTTGCTGTCAAGTTTCTGATAGTGATTGAGTCTGAGCCAATCCTCAAAACTTACGGGAGTGGGGTAGCCAAGTTTCTCGTCCAGGAAATCCTTGAACGTAAAGTTGTCGGCTACCTCCTTAATGCCTTCCCAGTATTCGGTAACCTCATGATAGTGGTCGGGAATCTCGTAACGGCGGGCACCTCCGTCGTAGATTATGCACTTCTCAAACAGTGCGTCGTCATCGGCCAGGACATACTTGCGGAACTCGGGTGATATAACGCCGTCTTTCCAGAAGAAGTCAATTGCCGGCCAGCTGATACCGGTCACGCCCTTATCCTTGTAGGCCGAGAAGATGCCCTCGTAGAATATGCAGGTAATGCCCTCAAACTCGGGCCAGTGGAAACGGAATTCGGGAGTGAGTTCCTCAAAGAGTTCTATGGCGCGGGTGCCTCCGATGGTAAAGAATACCATACGGCGGATGCTGCCGCCCAGACGCTTGAACTCGGCTATGATATAGCGGATGCAGCGGGCCAGAGTCTCACCCGATGCGATGATGTCACCGATCATCAGGGTGATGTCCTGCGGGGCACGCAGTTTCGTGTATCGGATGTCAAGACCGGTAATCTGGTTGTTGCGGATAACACGCTCGCATGATACAAAGTCCATGTTGCTCACGCGGATGCCGTTGCGGTAGCAGCACTCCTCGAGCGGGTAGTTAAGACCGCCGCGCAGGATGGTCATGATATCCACGTTGGCGGGTACCATTTTCTGCTCTTTGCACCAGCCAAGCATATCGGATGTGGCGCCGCACATGGCAAGGTAGGAATCGTATCCTATAACCTCAGGTGAGGCGAGCAGATGACGAGTCCCTTCATTGCTGATAATAAAGTACTTGTTAAGGAATTTGCCACCCTCAAGGCGGTAGATGTCAGTCCCTTTGTGATGTCCTGCAGGCTGCAGGTAAGTATTCTCCAGATAAGGCTGCATAGTGATGCTTGCTTTAATTCTGGAAACCAAAGGTATCTATATTATGCGTGCGGGGCGGTGGTTGAAAGAGAGAAGTTTTCAACAATTTTCAAGTAGTTCGGTACCCTTGATGCGCCACTTGAAATAACCGTAAACCGATGCCCCCAGATAGAAGCTGTAGAGCAGGATTGTGGTCAGATGCAGGCCTCGGCGGCAGTAGATGTAGATGGATATCAGGTTGACCAGGAACCATATTCCCCACACCTCGATTATCTTCTGCGCAAGTACCCATGTACCTACAATGTTGAGCATGGTGGTGAGTGCATCCAGCGCGGGTACGGGCGAATCGGTCAGGAACTTAAGGATGCTGAAAATGGCACCCCAGATCAGGGCCGATGTTCCCAAGACCGCCAGGAATTCCCTGCTGCGGAAATGGCGGTAGACGATATACTGCGATGCGCGTTTACGGTCACCATGGAGCCATTTAATAAAACCGTAAACGCACATGCAGATATTGAAGCAGCTGAATCCCATATCGGCATATATCTTGCTGTGAAAGTATACGCTGGCATAGATCATGGAGCACATGGCACTGACAATCCACATCAGGGGTTTCTGACGGAATTCGAGCCAGAGATAGATGAAACTAAGGATTAGTCCAACTGTCTGGATTATTGCCCAGAAATCCATGCCGGTAAACTGACCGGCGATATATGACCAGATATCGGATAACATTGTCTTTTAGAATTTTAGGGTTAAGTGTGCCAATGCTTGGAAGGGGGCGGCGGGAATGAAACCTATCTGATAGTAACGGTTGTCAGGGGTGAAGCCGTCTTTCTCATCAACTGCCGAGTAAACCCAGCCGCTTGTGGCAACACGGGCGTTAAGTACATTGTTAAAGTCAGCACCTATTACGATGCTCTTGAATGCTTTTTTCATGGGTATTGTGTATGAGAACGAGAGATCCGAGAGAGAGTAGGCGGGCAGTGAACGGTCGTTGTTGCCGGTGTTGTCAAGATACTGGCGGCTTACATAACCGGTGTGCCATGTTGCATTGAAATTACCGAAATACAGGTTTACGAATCCGTTCAGGATTACTGACGGAGAGAAAGCCAGAGGTGTCTTGCCCTTGTGGGGTATGGTGCGCAGCTTGTCGCCGTTGCCGTCAATGTGGTAATTCTGCTTGTACTGGTCCATGTTGGGGTCATCGGCCGCATACTTGTCACGCCAGTCCTCTATGACCTCGTCAAAGTCGTTCAGGCAGTTCTCGCTGATGGCGGCGTTGCCCTCCAGTGACAGCCACTTGAGAGGCTGTACGGCAGCGGTGAGCTCTATGCCTGTGCGGTATGAAGACTTGATGTTGGTGGTCAGGTTCTCGCCTATGTCGCTCTTCATTCCGGTCTGTACGAACTGGTCCTTATAGTCCATGTAGTAGAGGTTGAATCCGGCGTTCCAGATATTGCCCTGGAAACTGTATCCTGCCTCATAGTCAATCATGTGCTCTGGAGTGGGAGCAGGGTAGGTACCGTTGTCGGTAAAGTTGTTGCGCTCGGGCTCACGGCCTGCGGTGGCTATGAGAGCATGCAGTTTGTGTCCTCCATTGATCCAGGTGAGGCCTGCCTTGGCGTTCAGGAAGTTGTATTTTTTATCAATGTCAAGGTTATGTTTTGAGGTGGTGCCGTCGGCATTTACATAATAACGGTCGTTGTAACCGTCGGTCCTGTAACCTACGTGACGGTACTGGACATCGGCAAACGCATGGAGACTCTCAAGTATGTCATATCCGGCCTTGATGTATGCGCTCAGGTCATTCTTGGTGGCATCTGAGTCATAATAGGTGTCCAGGTTGTTTGCATAGACATACTCTCTCAGGGCATCATCCTTTATGTAAGGCAGGCGTCCGAAATGGTTGCCCTTGAACTGCTGTAACGATACGCCGCTGCGCAGGTCAAGACTGCCGGTCTTGTAAACATTGTTCCAGATAACGCCATAGGTGTGCTGCTCCAAACCTTTCTTGCGGACAAAATCGGTCTTCTTTACAGTGTCTGTCGCGTTGATCCAGGCAGGATCTCCATCGTCGTTCAGATTATTTGAAAGGCCGTACTTGCTTACCTTGTTCTTGTATCGGAATTCCTCATAGTATCCGTAACCGTAGGTGTAGTGGGCTGTAAGAGATGTCGAGAAGGCATCATTTACATTCCAGGCCAGTGACAGGATGTTGTGGTCCTGCCAGAAATTATCGGTAGTACGGTCCCAGTATGAGCCGTCTTTCATCTGGTAGCGGTGGGTGACGTACTTGCCGTCGGCATCCTGGACAAAGCACCAGTTGTCATCATCGTAATCCAGATACTCATACAGGCTGTTGTACTGGCCCAGTCCGGCGTTGTACATATCCTTGTACTCCTTTATTCCGGTGTCGCCCAGATACATGCCGTCCATAAGGCTGGAGTCGTCGTTTCCGGCTGTGGCGCCGTTCCAGGCCTGGCCGGTGACCTCAAAGTTGCCTATGTTGCGGTAGCGGATCATGATGTTGTCCGATGGTGTCCAGAGCAGACCTGCGTAGTAGCTGCCGGACTTGCCTTGGGTTCCGTGCATGAATCCGTCGGTCTGCGTCATGTTGAATGCTCCGTCTATGATGAGGCTGTTTAGGATTGTTCCGGTTGAGAATGCACCACCCAGACGCAGGGTGTTGAATGATCCGTATGATGCTGTGAGTTCGGCACTCTTTTCAGGGTTGGGCAGCTTGCTGGTAAGTGCAACGGAGCCTCCGAATGCGCCGTCACCTACAGATGATGTGCCCAGACCGCGCTGTATCTGTGCGCTGCCCAGCAGTGATGCGTAACTGTTCATGTTGACCCAGAATACGCACTGGTCCTCGGGCGAGTTCAGGGCTACGCCGTCCAGGGTTACGTTGATTCGTGAATCGGCCGCACCGCGTATACGCATGTATGTGGTGCCGATGCCTGTTCCGTTCTCGCTCCATGATATCACGCCGGGTGTGCGGGAGAACAGGAATGGCAGTTCACGGCCGCTCTTGGAGTAACTGTCAAGTTCCTGACGGCTGATGTCGGTGGTTGCAAACGGCTCGTTTTTATGGGCACGTACTCCGTTTATTACTACTTCGTTAAGCTGTTCAAGACGCAGGGAGTCTGCATCGGACACAAGGTTTTCCACATCGGCCTTTGCTGTAAGGCCTGTCATTAGGGTTAAGGACAAAAAAAATACCTTCTTCATATAGATTTAATTAGTTAATCCAAATGAAAAGGGTATACCAACTTTTTGAAATCCAATCCCTCCGCCGGCACTGTCCGGATCAGGTTCATAGGGTATAATCTCAGCCCCTTAAAGGCACCCCCTTTCATTCGAGGGCAAAGGTAAAGCATTTTTTTGTGTTGAAGTGTTGACAAATGTGAAAATATCCTTTATATTTGCTCATACGCATACATCAAACAAGAAATAACATGGATAAATCAAGCAAATTTGTCATTACAATTAATCGTGAGTTGGGTTCGGGTGGAAAGACTGTGGCAAAGTTACTGGCTCAGAAGCTGGGTGTGCCTTATTATGACAAGGCTCATTTACAGTCACTTGAAGATAAAGAAGGCTTGAACGAGAATAAGATAGAGGACCTTAAGACAAAGAAACGCACGTGGTGGCCGGATCTTAAACGTATGGTCGAGCTGGACGGCGGTTTTGCAGTATCAATCTATGACAACCTTCCCAATTATCCGGTCAGGGAGAAGAATGATACGGATGAGAAGTTCAGGACCGAGCAGGAGATTCTTGAAGGTATTGTCGATGCCGAGTCATGCGTGGTAGCCGGACGTTGCAGCTTTGTTACATTCAAGAATCATCCCAATCACCTTCACATATGGATTCAGTCTCCCATGGAGTGCCGTGTGGAGAGAGTCATGAAGAAGAAGGGCATCGCCTCAAAGGCAGAAGCCGAAAAGTTCATAAAGGAGGTTGACGAGTTGTGTGATGACTATGCAAAGCGCCATACCGGTGTGAGCCGCTACGACCCCCGCAACTACGATCTTGTAATCTCAATGAAGGACCGTACCGAGGAAGAGGCGGTTGACCTTATTCTGAAGTATATAGGTTAATGACACAAAGGGGTCTGACCCTATTGTGTCATTTCGCTGACGAGCGAAGCGAGACCTGCGGCGTCATCGGCCTCGGGTATAAGCCAGTCATTTTTGTAGATAAAACGGGGAACGGCAGAACGTCCCTCGGATGACGTACGTCCGAATATCTGAAGGACTGTCTGCATGTAACTCTCTATCCACGGGTCTTTTATGGCCTGTTCCAGTCTGTCGGCTCCAATCAGGTCCGATGCATACGCCGTTGCTTCATCCACGCTTGGCGGGTTCCAGCCCTTGGCGGGATCGCCCCAGTACCACTCCTCGTAGCGGGAGTAGGCGATGGGATCGGTGCGCCACAGTGCAAGGCCTATGTGCAGCAGTTGGCAGGAGCCGGTGAAACGGTCGGTGCTGCCCTGCGGTATGAGCGGGTTGCACTCGCGGCTCAGGGAGATGGGGCAGAGTATGAATGCCACTTTGCCGGACAGAATGTCAACGACATCGGGCAGCATATTGTGAATCTTGCGGCAATGTGAGCACTGCCAGTCATAGAGCAGTGTTATAACATGCGGGGCATCGGGATCACCCGTTACGGGCAGTTCGCGGGGGCTGAGTTCAGGCAGCGGTTCTCTTGCGAATCCGCGCTCGGCAAGCGTGAGCGGGGTGGTTGCAAACTGGACTACAGCCAGTGCCACGGCAATAGTCAGGCCAAAGCCTATGTTGAGCAGGCTGTGTCCCGGCTTTTGTCTTACGCACCAGATTACTGTCAATGCCGATATCGCTATGCCCAGGATGTGGGCTGTCATGCAGTAGGGGCAGAAGGCCTTTATCATATGGCTTTGCAGCCAGATGAACCATGCTGCGCTGCCGGTTACGGAGCCTGACAGGATGAGCAGTATCCGGTTCAGGAAATACTGAAGTTCAAGGTCGCTGTTGCGGCTGTGCAGGATAAGGCATACAAGGAATGCAATCCACACTCCTGCGGCCAGTGCGCTGACAGGGATGATTCCGAACAGGAATGACCACTTGCTGCCCAGTACGGCATTACAGCTGGATCCCTGGCTGCAGCCTATCAGACCTCGTCCGGAAATGGAGTGGAAACATAGGATTATTGATAAAAGAAGGACAATGGTGACCAGTGCCACCATTGTCTTTCTCATTTTTTCGGTATCCCTAAACATCTGTCTTATTGGATGTTGGATCTGCCGGGTGTCGCTACCGTCGCGGTGAATGCATCGCCTGCACCATGATTCTTTGTCAGGGGAGCACCCAGTGTCACGCCGGTTCCTGACAGATACTCACCGCTGGCCACTGGAGCCTTGAGACCCTCGGTCAGGGTGATCTTGTCGGGCTCGACAGGCTGCTGCTGGCCGCCACGGCCACCGAATCCGCCGAATCCTCCGAATCCGCGGCGGGGAACTGCCTGGATTGATGCGATAGTGTATTTCTCACCGCCAATCAGGATTATCTGACCTGCCTGGAAGCCCTGTGCGGCTGCTACGGCAACGGTCTTGTCACCCTTCTTTGCATCGGCCGAAAGGGTAGTCACGCCGGCTGTACCGATTGTGGCAATCCTGACTTTCTCCATGTTGGCTCCTGAGCCGATGTACATAACCTGTCCGATGGCCAGTCCCTGAATTGATGCAACCTTGATGTTGTCCTCACCGGCCTTGGCGGGAGCTGCTATGGTCGATGCCTGTGACGTATGGAAATCCAGTTTGTTGTCATCGGTGTCATATCCGTCGGGATAACGGCCTGTGCTCAGGTCGGGAC
>CAJOJD010000004.1:47415-80119 GCA_905234745.1 uncultured Bacteroidaceae bacterium
CCGAATCCGCCACGTCCGCGTCCGCTCTGAGGAACGGGAGCGTAAGCACCCTCGGCACCTGCGCCTGCATCGGCATGATAACCTTCGGCAAGCCACGGGTCAACCAGACCGCCGTAGTTGAGGGCGTCCACAATCAGACCCTTGCCGTTACGCAGAGTCATGTTGCCGCGTGATGCGTCAAGTGTAGGACCGCCGAACAGAAGGTCGGGCATTGCATAGTCATAGAAGCCTGCATTGGTTACCATCACATCCTGAACCACGCTGTTGATGGCGTGCTTTTTGGAGAGCGGCTGGTCAAGCTCGATCGCATAGATCAGAGGCAGTACGGGCTCGTTGCTGGAGTGGTCAAACTTGGTTGCCGGCTCGAATGTGATACCGGTTCCGTTGACTGCGAACGGCATGTTTGCGGAGTGGTCAAACTTAAGCGGAGCCTCGAGTTCAAGACCGGTGCCCGGGTTGTCGTTGGGACCAAGCGGACCGCCGTTGCTGCCGCGTGATGACTGGGTGCCTACAGACTTGACGGTTACCCATTCAATTCCGTGACCCTCGGAGTCAATGTCCAAGCGGATCTTATCGCCGGCGGTGATGTTCTGGGTGCTTGTAACCTTGATGTTGGTGTCGCCCTTCTTGGCATCGACTGCCAGCCATGCCTGTGTACCGGGTTTGCCTACCTCAGTTACGGTTACGACCTCATATCTCTCGAGTGAATTTGAAACTGCGGGATATGTCGATCCGTAGCCGATGGCCATCTTCTGGCCAACCTGGAATCCGGCTGTGCTGGTAACGGGAATGTTGTTGGAGCCTGCGGGGATGGTGATGACCGGACCCTCAGGCAGAGGCTGCCATAGGGTGGTGGGAGCACCTGTGGGACCTGCACCGCGGAATCCTCCGAATCCCTGAGGCTGCTGCTGAGGCTGTGCCTGGGGCTGGATTACGTTCTTTACGGTACGTTTTTCGGCCTCACGTCCGGTACCTATTGTTATGTTGTGTCCGGGCTCGATGCCTGTCACGTTGCGTACATATATTACATCGTCGCCCTTGGCTGCATCGACCGAGAGACCTGAATTGCTTATACCCATCAGATAGAATGACTTGGGAGCAAGTTTGGTACCCTTGGGGATGTTGATTGACGAGAAGTAGGGCAGGTTGACGGCGTGGTGGGTGAGTGTCCAACCTGATAGGTTCACAGCCTTGTCGCCGGCATTGTAAAGCTCAATGAATGAGTTGGTCTGGTTGCCGCTGCCGTCGGCTATGCGGAACTCGTTGATCTTTACGGGCTCCACGTTACGTACCTTCTGTGATGCAGTCCACTGGCTCTTGCCGTTGTTCCAGCTGGCCTTTGCGGTCATATCGGCATTGATGAGTTTCTTGGCCGATGTCACTGCAAACTGTACCGAAACGCTCTGACCGGGCTCAAGTGCGAACGGAATCTTGCGGGTTTTGCTCATGATATCCTTACCGATGGCCTTCCATCCTCTGGGAACGATGAGGCTGAGCTCAAGGTCATCAATTACCTGCTTTGAGGTGTTCTTGAACACTACGGTTACGTTCTGAGTGGTCTTGGGTGCGAATGTCTGCAGAAGGTTGGGCTTGTCAATCTTGTTTGACGCGCTTATCTGCAGCATCTGGACATCGTATCCGGCAGCAACGACGTTAGCCTGAACGGCCTGGTTGGTCTCGATGGTGGGGAATGTACCGGGAGCGGTCATGGCGCCCTCGTAGAATGTGCCTGACGAGCCGTTTGAGTTGTCACCGCCGTTACCCAACAGGATGGCACCCTGCTTACGCATGGGGTCGTAACTGCTGCGCGGGTTCTGGATTCGGCCTCCGTCATACATTATCTGCAGGTCGCCGCCCTGGGCGTTGCCGCCCATTGAACGCCAGTGGTGAGGCTCGCCGTCGGCTGTAGCTGTCACAAAACGCCAGCTTATGCTGGGCAGGTCGGCGCAGTACTTGTCGTTGGGATCGGGGTTGACGCAACCCACCAGGTTGTTCTCCTGGTCGGTCATGATCCACGGGCCGGGAGCCTGTCCGTGATACCATGAAGGCTGGTTGCCGTAGTATGTGGTCTCCATCGTGCCGTCACCGTCGTCACGGCTGTCGGTCTCGGCGTTACCGTAGTCAAAGCAGCAGCCGGTGTTGTAGTGCTGGCCGTTTATTACCCAGTACTGGCCTTCGGCCTGGTCATCGACAGCGGTGCCGTGGGTATCGTTCCAGCGCAGACCCATACCGGCTGTTATGAACACGCCATAGACCTTGTGGCCCATCAGTGTTACAGGAGCCCAATCGGCCATTGGCACGTTGTTGAATCCGCCCATTGCCTGGCCGCTGAATCCTCCGCGCGGGGCCTGCTGCAGGTGGTTCTCCTTGCCTGACTGGTCATAGATTACGGTTATCCAGCAGTAGGTGTCCTTGCAGAAACGGTCCTGTGCGGCGGCATCGGCATAACCTCCGGGATCGCCGGCCGATGGCTGCACCACGCCTATGTCAAGTGTCTTGCCGTCGCTCTGGCGCATAACCTGATAGAGCGGGCCGTTGTAAGATTTGTAGAGAGCGCGGGTGGTTGAATGCGCTGCAACGCAGGGCGCACCACCTTTGGCGTAAACATCGCAAGGCCCGTCGGGGCGCTGCGGAATCTTGCTGTCACCTGCCGCTACGGCTACGGTGGCAATGAGTGCCGGGGCTAAGGCTACTCCGGCCAACAAAAGGACAACAGATGATTTTTTCATAAGATTATTGGGTTAGTAAGTTATTACGGGCGGGATTGCAACGCGGGCGGGCTCGGTGCGGCCTGGCAGGCCGAATGCGGTGAACTCTATCACTCCAAGCTGGGCACCGGGCCATTCTGTTACGGTAAGGCGGACAAAACGGGCCTCTACCGGCTTGAACTCCTCAAATATGGTGTTGCGCTGCTCCGTGTTGGAGGTCTTGTCCAGGACGGTGGTGTAGGTCTCGCCGTCAAGTGATACATCTACCTTGTATTTATAGACTGTTGCGGCACCACCGCCTCCACCGAATCCGCGGCGGCCGCCGGCGTTGAACATAATGCGTACGGCGTCCACGTCAAAGAGCTGGACCTCGTCAAAACGGGTGGCGGGTGAGAGTTCTATCGTGATTGAGGGCTCGGGGTCCTGTGGATCGGGCTCCCACACGGTGCCGCTGGAGTTATCCACAGCATATGATGCGTACCGGCCGGGCTGCTGTGACGAGAATTTGGAGAGCGCGTTCATGGCGTTCATCTTGTTGATGGTAACAGGGAGCGATGCACGGGCGCTCTTTACTCCGGGCGCTGACTGGGGAGTATCGGTAATCTGTACTGACCAGCGGCCCTTTTTGTCCACGTTTATGCGGTCCATGCCTATGCGGCGGCCTCCGGGCGGGTTGGAGAGTACTATCGTGTAGAACTGCCACAGACCACCGTCAGGGCCTTCCACCACGCTGCCGTGGGCGGTGCCGGTTACAAGGCCGTCGGTCTTGCGCAGGAGCGGGTTGTTATCGGCGTATGTGTAGGGGCCAAGCGGGTGTTTGGCGGTGTAGTAGCCCTCGGCGTAGGTCTTCCACTGGGTGCCCGATGCCGAGTACTGCATGTAATATGTGCCTTTGTACTTGAATAGCCATGGGCCTTCTATCCATGCCACTCCGGTGTACTCGTTCATCTCGCCGTAACGCTCCCATTCATGATTGGGGTTGAAACTGAACAGATGGGTGGGCTTATCGGCAAAACGGTTCAGGTGGTCGGGGTCCAGAGGTACTCCGAATATGCCGCTTATGCCGCGGCCCGAGTAGAACAGATAGGGCTTGTCATCATCTATGAAAATGTGCATATCAAACGGTTCGTTCCAGCCGCCCTCCACATCGGGGGTGTTCTCCCATTCGCCCAGGACGGAGTAGGGGCCAAGCGGGTTGTCGGCCACATAGAGCGGGCAGTCGTTGCCGGACATGTAATATTTGCCTCGGAATTTGACCACATCGGGGGCTACGGGAACGCGCTGCACGGGTGTGAATTCCCAGTCCAGCATATTGTCGCTGTGCCAGGCGCCGCCTCCGGTGCAGAACATGTAGTATCGGCCGTCATCGTCACGCATTACCGATACGTCGCCCGATGCGTTGCCGCCCGGACCTATCACCATAGGCAGCGGATTGCAGTACCTGCGGCCATCGGCCACATCATTATTCACGCTCTGCTGTGCTCCTGTGCAGGATACCAGCATGATGGTCAGTAATATAAGGCTCTTTTTCATACTGCGAATATATGAAAAATGATGCAAAGTGACGCAAAGGGGTCGTTTCGTTTTGCGTCACTTCTCGCTCAGCTCGAGCCAGCGCATGGTGATGGTGTCGGTGCGGTCCAGGATTTGGCCGATGCGGGCGGACTTTTGCTGAAGTTGGTCATAGGGCAGGGTGCCGCTGTTCAGTTCCTGTTCAAGCTGGGCTTTTTCTTCTTCCAATTGCTGGAGTTCCTGCTCAATCTGCTCCATCTCGCGTTTCTCCTTGAAGGTGAGTTTGGCGGGCCGATTGGCGGTTGCTGCGGGTTGCTGTGCGGGAGTGGCGGGCTTGCTCTTGGCTGCTGCGGCTTTCTCCTCATCCTCCTTGAGCACCTTGTACTCCATGTAGTCGCTGTACGACGATGGGAAGTTGGTCACCTTGCCGTCACCCTCAAACACCAGCAGATGCTCGGCAATCTTGTCCATGAAGTATCGGTCATGTGATACCACTATCACGCAGCCCTTGAACTGTGCGATGTACTCCTCGAGCACCTGGAGCGTCATGATGTCCAGATCGTTGGTAGGCTCGTCCAGAATCAGGAAATTGGGACTCTGCATCAGGATGGTGCACAGGTACAGGCGGCGTCGCTCGCCTCCGCTCAGCTTGCTTACGTAACTGTACTGCGTCTTGGGCGTAAAGAGGAATTTCTGCAGGAACTGCCCGGCCGACATTCGGCGTCCGTCATCCAGGACTATGTGATCGGCAATGGCGGTCACCACGTCAATCACCTTGGCATCTTCGGGGAATTTGAGCCCCTCCTGCGAGTAGTATCCTATTTTCAAAGTCGTTCCCCGGCCGATGACACCGCTGTCGGGCTGCTCAATGCCCAAAAGCAGCTTTAGAAAAGTGGATTTGCCTACGCCGTTCTCACCGATAATACCCAGTTTCTCGTAGCGGGTAAAGATGTAACTGAAATCCTTGAGTATTATCTTGTCATCGAACGCCTTGCTAAGGTGCTCAATATCAAATATCTTTTTACCGATGTACGATGCCTTGACGTCCAGGGCCACGCTCTGCTCGTCACGTCGGTGCTGCAGGCGCTCCTCCAACTGGTGGAACGACTCCTTGCGATAGCGAGCCTTGCCTCCACGGGCGCAGGGCATGCGGCGCATCCAGTCCAGTTCGCGGCGGTAGAGGTTCAGGTCACTCTCGCGCTGCGATGACTCGGCATCCAGGCGCTCCTGTCGCTTTTCCAGATAGTAGCTGTAATTACCCTGATAGGAGTAGGCGCGGAAATCATCAATCTCTATGATGCGGTTGCACACGCGGTCCAGCAGATACCGGTCATGAGTGACCATGAACAGAGTCAGGCGGCTGGCCGTGAGATAATCCTCCAGCCATTCCGTGACCTCCACGTCAAGATGGTTGGTGGGCTCGTCCAGTATCAGGAAATCGGGCTCCTGCATCAGCGCCTGTGCCAATGCCACACGTTTGGCCTGGCCTCCGGAGAGCTGGTCTATGGGTTTGTCAAAATCGGGTACGCCCAGTTTTGTGAGCAGCTGGCGGGCACGTAGCAGTTTCTCGTCATCGGACTCAGGGCAACATGCGGTCAGAACGTTTGCGCCCTTGGGGAATACGGGGGTCTGCACCAGATAGGCGGTGCGGATGTCGCGGCGGAACGTGATGGTGCCGCTGCGGTAATCGGCCTTGCCGGCAATCACGTCCAGCAGGGTGCTCTTGCCCTGGCCGTTGCGTGCTATCAGACCCACCTTCTCACCCTGGTTGATGTTGAGTGAGAGACCGTCAAATATAACGCGGTCGCCGAATGACTTGCTCAGTCCGTCTATCTGCAGAAAGCTCTCCATAACGGTCAGCAAAGATAGTACATTGCCGAAAAAAAACTATATTTGTGGATTCAGTATAATAATTATGAGAAGAACCTTTGTTTTTGCACTGTTTGCATTGCCTACAGTTGTATGCCATTCGCAAGAGATTGAAAATGCTGCTACAGTTGATACTGTCCTTGTCAGTGTAGAACGCCAGTTGAGTGCCGATGATATTGCCCGTGCCAAGGAATTGGCTACCAGGGGTATAGGCTATTACACCGGAAAGGGCGGATATACCCGCAATTTTGAGAAGGCTCTGGATCTGCTCACCCAAGCGGCCGAACTCCAGAATGCGGATGCGGAGTGCATCCTGGCCCACATGTATGAGAACGGAAACGGAGTTGAGAAGGATTATGCCGTTGCCGCACAGTGGTACCGGAAGGCGGCCGATAAGAACGTTGTGATGGCGCAGAACAGTCTTGCGTACTTTTACGATGAAGGGTTGGGAGTTGACCAGAGTTTTGTGGAGGCTGTAAAATGGTATCGTAAAGCGGCCGATAATAATGATGCATCGGCCCAATATAATCTGGCCGATATGCTGGCCAATGGTATAGGAGTTGAGAAAGATCTGGAACAGGCGTTGATGTATTCCAGGAAGGCATCGGCCGGCGGCGTAAGGGAAGCATCGGCCCAAATAAACAACATACAAAGGCAGATATCATTGGAGAAGGCACAGCAGGGTGGTGAATCCGGCCCTGCCGACGTTGATGCGGTTTATGCGAATGTGCAGGAGATGCCTCAATACCCGGGTGGTAATAATGTGTTATTGGAATATCTCAGGGCAAACATAAAATATCCGCAGATTTGCCGTGAGAACCGCATTCAGGGGCGTGTGCTGGTATCTTTTATTATTAATAAGGATGGCTCGATTGAGGCTCCCAGAGTGGTCAGAGGGGTTCATGAGGCCCTTGATTATGAGGCTTTGAGGGTAATCTCGGAAATGCCGGTATGGGAGCCCGGCAGACTGAATGGTGAGCCGGTTAGGGTAATGTACACAATTCCTGTGAATTTCAGGTTGAACTGATATTTATATAAAGTGATGAAAACTTATGCTTTATGGCTGACCATGCCGATGCTTTTGCTGGCATTATCGGGTCAGGCTCAAAATCAAACGGATGATGTAAACAGCCGTGACCTTCGCGGCAAAGTGGTTTATGAGGATGATGAGGTGGTATTCCGCCAGCTGGACGAGCATACCTGGATAGGTAACGGGCATCGGACTTATAACGAGTCCCTCTATCTGGTAGAGGGTAATGACCGCGCGGTGCTGATCGATGCCGGTACCCGGGTTCCGGGACTAGACAAGATTGTGGCCGGTATCACATCCAAGCCGGTTACCATGATTTTGACCCACGGACACGGTGATCACGTGGGTGGAGTAGGACCGTTCCCCGAAGTATGGATTGGTCCGGCCGATGAGCAGATGCTGCGTAACAGCCAGCGCCGGTACCAGGGCCAGATCAAGCACCTGACCGATGGCGAGACCATTGACCTGGGCGGACGCAAGCTGGAGGTGATGTTCACTCCCGGTCATACATCGGGCAGCGTTACATTCTTTGACAAGGCAAACCATTACGGATTCAGCGGTGATGCTTTCGGATCTACCAACCTGCTGGTGTTTACGTATTTATCGAACGTGAAGGCATCGGCCGCAAAGGTTGAGAAATACATGAAGGACAACGATATACGTTTCCTGTATCCAGGACACTACAGCGGCGATAACCTGGAGAGCCCCAAGCGTGTTACCGATATCAAGAACCTGTGCGATGACCTGCTCACGGGCAAGCGCCAGGGCGTAAAGAGTGACGGAAACAACGGCGGCAATGACATGATGGCCGAGGGTGACGGATTCCGCCTTACCTACAGCAGCCAGACTGGACTGAAGTGACGCAAAGGGGTCGTTTAAGAATGCGTCATTTCTGAAAAAGTGACGCATTCTTAAACGACCCCTTTGCGTCAATTGTTAAAATTCGCTAAACGCTTGGCGGGTTGAAAATGAGTGTTTACATTTGCGATATCAAAATGATATCAAAACAACATTAAAACAATAACGATTATGGAAACAAAGGAATTTGAGTTCAAAGGATTTAAGATGAGCGGTTTTATAGGGCTGCTTCTGGTGTTTGCAATGATTGGCGTAATGGTTTGGAGCGGAGTGACACTTACCGCACCTGCAATAATCATTCCGATTCTGTTCGTTGTGCTTATTATATCAACTCGTACAGCTGGAACCCAACGAGGCCCGCGCAATGGTGTTCTTCGGTAAGTACCGCGGCACATTCCGTGAAAACGGTTTCTGGTGGGTCAACCCCTTCCTTACCAAGAAAAAGATATCCCTGCGCGCCCGCAACCTCAACGCCGAGGCCATCAAGGTTAACGACAAGAGCGGTAACCCCATCATGATAGGTCTGGTAATGGTTTGGAAGATCAAGGACGTTTACAAGGCTCTGTTTGAGATAGATTCACAGACCATCGGTCAGACTGCCGGCGGTGTCACGACTCTTAATTCTACAATGAGGGCGTTTGAGAACTTCGTATCGGTTCAGTCCGATGCAGCCCTGCGTCAGGTTGCAGGCCGATACAACTACGACGAGAACAGCAACCCGGCCGATGACGTAACCCTGCGCTCAGGTGCCGATGAGATCAATGAGGCCCTGAAGCAGACCCTGAACGACCGTCTGGCAATAGCTGGAATCGAGGCTGTCGAGGCCCGTATCAACTACCTGGCATACGCACCCGAGATTGCAGCCGTAATGCTGCGCCGCCAGCAGGCCGATGCCATCATCGCCGCCCGCGAGAAGATAGTTGAGGGTGCCGTATCGATGGTAAAGATGGCTCTTGACAACCTTAAGAAAGATGGCGTTGTAGATCTAGACGAGGAGCGCAAGGCCGCAATGGTAAGCAACCTGCTGATAGTACTGTGCGGCGATGAGCCTGCAGCACCTGTGGTAAACGCCGGTACTCTTTATAACTAAAAAGACTTTCAGATGGCTAAAGACGCTGATTCAAAAAGCTTTCTGCTGAGAGTGGACTCTGCTACGATGACGGCCCTTGAAGAGTGGGCCGCCAGCGAGTTCCGCAGCGTGAACGGCCAGCTGCAATGGATCATTGCCGATGCGTTGCGTCGCGCCGGCCGCAAACCAAAGTGACAGATATCCACCTGAATGACCAAAAATAAACCCCGCTACGAGTTATGTGGCGGGGTTCACTGTATTATAGGTAGCGGACGGTCTCGGACAGGGGCTTGCGCTTGGGATGACGGTCCGATGCCACACCGTCGGGGGCAGCATAGCCGATGGGCATGAGCGCAACGGGCTTGATGTTGGGTGGCAGGTTGAACAGCTGGCGGGTGGCCTTGAAGTCAAAGCTGCATACCCAGCAGGAGCCGATGCCCAGTTCCCAGGCCTGGAGCATCATATGGGTTAGCACGATGGTTGCGTCCATCTCTCCGGCGGAATGTCCTTCCTCCTCATGCTTACGGTTTTTCCAGCAGATATCCTCGTCATAACACACCAGCAGCGCCTGCGGAGCATGGAACATGTACGGAGTGACGCTGGCCATCTTGGCCACGGCATCAGGACTCTGCAGCACATAAATCACCTGCGGCTGGAAGTTTACGGCAGTAGGCGCCACGCGTCCTGCCTCAAGTATCTTTTCAAGTTTCTCGGGCTCCACCTTGCGGTCCGAGAACGAGCGCACCGAGTAGCGCGCCTTGCATAATTCAAGAAAGTCTGTCATAGCAATATTGATGTTTTAAAAAGGTTCTGGTTGTAAAAGTATGGATTTCTGTCCGGAAAATCAATTATCTTTACATCATTGAACAACGAATGCTATGAGAAGATTTTTGTTTATTGTGATGTTTGCCGTATCTGGCATGTCGGCTTCGGCCCAGTTTTTTGGAGGTGGCCAGAGGGTGAATCAGGACAGCCTTGACCGTGCCACAAGGGCCGATTATGAAGATATGAAACGCAAGATTGGCGTGACTGAGACCCGCCCGCGCCGTGACGGTCAGGCCACAGACCCCGCCTTGCGTCCCAATTATGACGAGCTCAAGGCCAATCCGTACCCGTTCTATCCGGATCCCTTCACCACATTCAGCGGCAGGAAAATCAAAAACGCCCGCCAATGGTATAAGGTGCGCAAGCCCGAGATACGGGACTTTTATGAGACCAATGTCTATGGCCGTATCCCCGATAACGTGCCCGCCGTAAACTGGACCGTAAAACGTGAGTACGACGGTCGCGTGGGCGGCATCGACGTAACCATCCGTGAGCTGAGCGGTCTGGTGGACAACTCATCATATCCAGGCATTACAGTCGATATCCAGGCACAGGTAATGTGGCCAAAAGGCGCCGCAGGACCGATGCCTGTAATTGTAGATTACTCATACATGCTGGGCCTGCCCATGACGTGGGGCGGTCAGGTAAGCTGGCAGCAGCAGGTGCTGGAGCGTGGCTGGGCAGCCGCCCAGATCCTGCCCAACTCCGTCCAGCCCGACTCCGGCCACGGACTTACAAGCGGCATAATAGGCCTGTGCAACAAAGGGCAGTACCGCAAGCCCGATGACTGGGGCGTGCTGCGTGCTTGGGGCTGGGGAGTCTCCAAGCTGGTGGACTATCTGGAAACCGACCGCCTGTTCGACGCCCGCAAGGTAGCCATAGAGGGCGTGTCGCGTTACGGAAAGGCCGCACTGGTGACCATGGCTTTTGATGAGCGCATAGCCACGGCCATGGTATGCTCATCCGGCCGTGCCGGAGCACCCGCCTGGCGTCGTGACTGCGGCGAGACTCTTGACAACACCTGCGCCTGGGACTCATACCACTGGGTGGCCGGCAACATGATACGCTACTCAAGCGTGGATAGCAGTTGGGATGCGCTGCCCGTTGACCAACATGAGCTGATAGGCATCTGCGCCCCCCGTCCCATATTCATATCGGTAGGCGCGGTATCGGAACCCGAGCAGTGGGTTGACATAAACGGATCGTTCATCAGTGCCGCCAAGGCATCGGAGATATATGAGTTCCTTGGGCTCAAGGGCATAGGGACCGACCTCTTTCCCGGCGTTAACAAACTGCTGGACGGTGATATAAGTTTCCGTCAGCACCCCGGTGGTCATGAGGCCGGAGCCAACTGGCCATATTTCCTGGACTTCTTCCAAAAATACGTTGTAAACAAATAACATCTGACCATCATGCGTATAAGAACCATCATGACAGCAATCTGTCTGTCCGCATTCGCCATACTAAGCGCCCAGACCACGGTAACCGCACCCGAGGCTCCTTTCAGTTTTGAGCCGCTGCAGATGCACAGTTTCCCGGCCAGGGATTACCCGATAACCAGATACGGGGCAAAAAAAGGCAATGTCAAGGCCAATACCCAGGCGTTTGCCCGCGCCATGGCTGCCTGCCACAAGGCCGGCGGCGGACGTGTGGTGGTGCCAGAAGGAGAGTGGATTACCGGTCCCATACATTTTGAGAGCGGCTGCAATCTCTATCTGTCCGATGGTGCAACAGTGGTTTTTGATGATGACCCGGAGCTCTACCTGCCCGCTGTAAGGACATCGTGGGAGGGAGCCGAATGTATGGGCCTTTCACCGCTGGTCTATGCTTACGATTGTGAAAACATAGCCATAAGCGGCAGCGGAACGCTGGCTCCCAAAATGGATCTGTGGCGCACATGGTTTGACCGCCCGCAGTCACACATAGACGCCACACGCCAGCTCTACGCCATGCTGTCAACCGGAGTGCCTGTAGAGTACCGCCACATGGAGGCTCCCGGAGTCCGGATGCGTCCTGCTCTGATACATTTCAACCGATGCACCAACGTGCAGTTAGACGGCTTCCATATACGTGAAAGCCCCTTCTGGACCATCCATCTCTTTATGTGTCGCGATGTGTGGGCGCACCATCTTGATGTCTATGCGCACGGCCACAACAATGACGGCATAGACCTGGAGATGACACAGCACGCCATAGTAGAGGACTGCCGTTTTGACCAGGGCGATGACGGAGTGGTCATCAAGGCCGGTCGCAACCAGGACGGATGGCGGCTTGGCACTCCGTCGAGTGACATAGTGATACGGAACTGCAATATAGTGAACGGCCACACCGTGCTTGGAATAGGCAGCGAGATGTCGGGCGGCGTCAGACGCGTCTATATGCATGACTGCAGTTCATCAACAGAGGTCTACAGGCTTTTCTACATCAAGACCAACCACCGCCGCGGCGGATTCATTGAGGATATCACGGTCGATAACGTATCGGCCTCAAGCATGATGCGTGTCTTTGCCATCGATACCGATGTGCTCTACCAGTGGCGTGACATAGTACCCACCTTTGAAACCGCCATTACCCGCATTAAAGGCATAACCGTACGCAACATAAACGTCCGTCAGGCCGATGCCATATATGAGATAAACGGCGATGAGCGCCAGCCCATAGAGGATGTCACGCTTGAGAACATACATGTAGAAGAGATAAGCCAGTTCAAGAGTCAGGCAACAGCCGTGCGTAACCTTGACGTGAGGAATGTCACGTATGACCGCCTGACATCATCGCAGCGTCAGATAAACGTCCCGGGAATCGCTCCGGGCAAGTGAAACCTGCGCACCACAATACTTTGTATTTGTGCCGGATTAGTTGTATTTTCGCAGTGTTAAGCCATGGAAAACCATTGGACGATGGCGGATGACAAAACCAGATGACCGGCCCGCAAGCATCTGTCCAGTCCACAAAAACGAAACAGACAATTTGTGACTTAAACGGTGTGTCTTGGTGCGATGGCGGGTGTGTACAAAAAAAAAGAAGAGGAACAATCACTTGCACTTCTTCTCCAATACATTAGTATGATTGAAAACTCTGGAGCCACTCTCAGATTTTTTTTGAATTCATGTCTTTGTCATGATATGGAATTTAATATGTTATTTTGCCATTCGCTATAGAATGGCTCAAGTTGATAAGCGTTATGATAAAACTATTTATTAGTAGTGTACAGAAGGAGTTTGCTAAAGAGCGTAAAGAAATCGCGGCATACATAAGGCAGGATGCTGTTATGGGAAAATTCTTTGAACCGTTCCTGTTTGAGGAGTTACCGGCAAGAGATGTGTCTGCTGCTCAAGCTTACTTATCAGAAGTAGAGGATTCGGACGTTTATTTGGGCCTATTTGGAGCCGAATATGGTTTTGAGGATAAAGAGGGCGTTTCGCCCACAGAGCGAGAATATGATAATGCTACAGAAAACCATAAATACAGGATAATCCTGATTAAAGATGTACAACAGCGCGAACCTAAAGAAAAAGCTTTGATTAAGAAGGCCGAACATGATGTAGTACGTAATAAATATAAGTCAATTGAAGAACTTAGGAATGCTGTTTATGCTGCATTGGTGCATTATCTGGAGTTGAGAGGATTTCTGCAAAACAAGCCTTTTGATGCCACTTGGAATGAAGATGCCACTTTAGAAGATCTTGATAATGATAAGATACGCTGGTGGACAGGGATGGCGAGGGAGAAACGCAACTATCCTATTGCCTATAGTGAAGAGAATGTTCATAAAATACTTACCAGCCTCCATTTAATATCTGATGACGGTAAAGTTTCAAACGCTGCATTATTGCTTTTTGCCAAGGATACCCAGAAATGGTTTGTCACAGCCATTGTAAAGTGTGTACAGTTTTATGGAAATAAGATGCAAAAACCGATGGCCAGCCAGCAGGTTTATACTGGAAGCATCTTTGAGGTGGTTGATCAAGCCGTTTCTTTTGTCATGTCTCATATTGACGCCCGTGTGGGTGAAAGAACAGAATCTGCGCAAGTGGATGTGGAACATGAGCTACCGATGCAGGCTGTAACAGAAACAATAGTTAATTCATGTGTACACCGAGATTACTTGAGCAATGGATCTGTCCAAGTTATGTTGTTTAATGATAGGCTTGAAGTCAGGAACCCAGGACGATTACCTAAGGGAATAACCATTGGAATGCTTAGTGCCGAACACACATCGCTACCTGTCAACCCCCTTTTGGCTTACCCTGTATATTTAGCTGGCTATATTGAGCAGGTAGGAACCGGCACTACAGATATTATTGACAAATGTTTGGAATATGGACTTAAAAAACCCGTATTCAGTCAAGGTGCAGATTTTTCTGTTACTATATGGAGAAAAAATCATGAAAAAGCTGGTAATGATATAGGTAATGAAGTAGGCAATGAAATAGGTAAAGATGTAGGTAATGATATAGGTAAAGAAATAGGTAAAGATGCTTTGTCTGATAAGGGTCCTAATAAAAATGTGCTGAATCTTATAAATGTGATAGGAAAGCAGCAGTTAACCTTGAAACAAATGAAGGAAGCAATGTCATTAAAATCACCGAGCAGTTTCCATAAGACCTACTTGGATCCGGCAATTGATGATGGATACGTAACAAAAATATACCCTGATAAACCGACTCACAAAGAACAAGCATATTCACTGACTGAAAAGGGATTGAAGATCTGGAAGAAAAGCCGGAAAAAATAATTTGACAACATTTCTTTTTTACTAAAGGGCGGCTCCTGAACGCAAAGGTGCGATGATGGGAGCCGCCCTTTCTTTTTTATGACGCTTGCGGCAATCAAAAATAATTGTTTATATTTGCGGCGCTAAGGAGTTGAGGCTCCGGAGCATTTTTTGGAAAGAACGAAGCTTTCGTTTTACTGAGGTTTTGAAATTTCGACATTAACTACTTCCCCCGAGGTAAGACAAGAGGCTGATGTTCATGCAAGGTTTATGGCCGCCCGAAAGGGTTCGACATACTGACTGCTTGTCGCCGGGGGGGAAAAGGGAGTCGAAACCCTCAAAACCCGACGGCCCACATGTTGGATGACATGCGGGTTTTTTTGTTGTTGGCGGAGAATGGCGGTTAAGGGAAAATGGTTACTTTTGTTTTTGGAGATATGAGAGTAGTTGATATGACCGACGCAAGGACAGTAAACGACAGGAACACCAACGTTGCCTGGAAAGGGCTGATGGGTTTGATGAGGATGGAAAAGTATGCAAGCAGGGCTTTGTTGTTTTTGACGGCGGGATTGCTCCTGGCGGGATGTAGTCGTATTAGTGACGGAAAAGAGCATAGGCGACATGTCATTGCGGAACTAATGGACAGTGCGGAGGTTATTATGAATGATGAGCCGGAGATGGCTTTCAGATTCATGGACAGCATTGACTCACATTCCATCAGCGGAAGAGAACGTAAGGCACGCTATGCGCTACTCTACTCTGAGGCGCAGTACAAATACGGGATTGATGCGGCCGATGACTCCCTGATAATGATAGCCGTGCGCTATTACTCAATAAGCAAAAACTTGCTCAACCGTTTCCGCAGTTACTATATGCTTGGCTGCACATACAATGGATTAGGACAACTTACCAATGCAGCTGTGGCTTTAGGTCAGGCAGAACAATTAACTTCTAAGATAAATGATGAATACAGACTAGGATTGCTTTATACACAACTCGGTGAAGTGTTTTTTTATTCCTTTGACTTTCATCGGGCAGAGAGTTATTATCGCTTAGCAATGGAAAACTATTCAATAGCAGGAAGGGAAACACATCAGATGCATGCCTTATATGATATAAGCGGATGCTTAATTCAAAATAAAGATTATGAAACTGCACATTCTAAATTAAAAGATGTTCAGGAATGGGCAATATTACATGATGAACCCGATTTTGCTTCCAGTTGTTTATTGGGAAAAATAATGTGTTCTATAAATACTCAAAACATAGAAACCGCTTCTGCTGAATTCGATGAATATGTAAACAACTATGGCAGACCAACAGATAATCCTTATATTTATTCTTTATTTGCTACTTATTATATATCTACTGATAGATATATAGATGCGTCTCACTTCATTGAACAAGGATGGATTTGTGCTAAAACGAAAAATGATTCCATTGATTTATGGTATAATGAGTCTTTACTTGATGAGGCAAGAGGTAGATCAGACTCTGCTTTAGTGAAATATAAACACTCCATTGAACTCCAAAACCAGAATCTTTATACTCTGCTTGATCAGCCTGTTTTAGGAGCCCAAAATGACTACCTCAAAACTCTGGCAGAGAAAGAAGCCCTTAAAGCAAAGCACAACCGCGCTATGGTTTTGTTTATGGCAATCCTGATTGTGCTTATTATTACCTTATTTATTATAGTAAATCGTATTCGTAAAGTAAACAATGAAAAGGAGAAGCAAGACTATCTGCTGACTATAAAAGAACTACGATTAAAGGAAGACACAAACAATGAAATCATTAATCAGTTAAATAAAAAAGTCAATACTCTGTTCAGCAAGCAGTATGCTGAGTTAGACCGAATATTTGACAAAATGATGGAAATTGAAGAAAATCAGGAACTGGCATCCGTTATACGTAAAAACCAAACTAATACTAATAAAGAAAAGGATAATAATATTGAAAAGGCCGATATATTATATAGCCACATAAAAAAACAGTTGGAGGAATTAGGTTTAAAGAAAAACCAGAAAAAGATTGATAGCATCATTGACGCTACTCTTAATAACCTGATGACACGCATCAAGGACAGCCGTTTTAAAATGGCAGATGAAGAAATCAAAATAATACGTTTCTCACTGATAGGCTTTTCTGTAAAAACAATAAATAAGATTACCGGATTAACTCCATATATACCAAAGAAGAGACAGAGCAATACAAAAAATTAGCCGAATATCACCAGAAATACAGCAAGAGTTATATAATATATTGAAATAGAGCGCTTTAACCCCATAAAATACCCCCCCCTGCAGATAATCACCTAATTATCAACCAGTTAGATACCAGTGAAGAATTTGACCAAAATAGCCTGCCGTTAACTTATTTATTATTAGATGTTTGTATGAAATTTTGAAGAATTCTAAAACGACAAACTCATTGCTTTAGAGTTCTTTTTGCCCGAACTTTGTCCCACATGTTTAACCAATTAAAACAAAGCTTATGGGCAAAAGGACTATTTTACTGGCTTTAGCATTACTACCGTGTTTCCTATTTACACCGGTTAAAGCATCTGCAGATATACCTACAGAGGGTCGACCGATTAAAATTGACAGACCGGATCATGTACATCCACGAACCATTGAACCGGAATGCTACTATCTTGACGGATATGTTTATATAACGTGTGATAGCAGCGTGACTTCTATTAGCGGAACAGTAACCCGCATTAGCGACAACTTGCAGTGGAGTAACAGCAGCACAAGCAATGTGCTACAGATAGCTGTTTCAAGTGATACCGGTAGCTACCACCTGACTTTTACTCTATCAGATGGTGATTCATATTACGGTGACTATACGTTGGACTGAGGACTTTGATTTATTAGGTGGATATGAGAAGGTCTGCACAATCGTTATTGGTTTTGGTAAGTACAACCGTCCTCATGGCCGGTTGTGCAGACCGTTCATATCTTAATTATGCTTTAACCTCTGCCGGTTCCAACCGCCCGGAGTTGGAGGCCGTGCTGAACCATTACCGTTCAGTTGACCCTAACCCGGACAGGCTGCGTGCCGCAGAGTTCCTAATAGAGAACATGCCAGCCCACTACTCATACGCGGGCAATGAAATATATCAGTACTACGAATATGCCGCCCGGATTCTTGCTGATAAGGAACTGACACCAGAGCAACAGCGTGACAGCCTGCTTGCCATAACTGACCAAAAGTACCGCGACTTGCCTAATCACACCGTGCCGGATGCGCAGGTGATCAAAGCTGATTTCCTGATAAAGAACATCGACACTTCATACGACAAATGGGTTAACTGTGATTGGGCAAGTCAGGTTACTTTTGATGAATTTCTTGAATGGCTTCTGCCTTATAAGGCAATAGAACTGCAGGAACTGGACGCATGGCGTGACACCCTGCTGCTACATTTTGGTGAGGGACTGAAAAATCCCATCAAGAACGATGTGGAGTACAACACTACATTGGGTACAGCCGATATGATACGTAACGATGCACGACATAAGCTGAACCGCTACGGTCTCTATACGCGTGCCGGACTGCCATTGCTGAGCGCGTACCTGCAGCCGCGCCAGACATACGGCGACATACCTGACTACGCACTCACGGCTGTGTTGGCTTTCCGCGCAGCAGGGATACCGGCTGTACTTGATGAAACACCAGTAGGGTCACGTTTTACCGCGGCGGCAAAATGGTTCGTGATACTGTCAGACCGTGGCAGGGAGGAATGCTCTGAGTGGGATTTCTCCACCATGATAGGCGGAGGGTTCTTCCCTAATGAACGCGGGCCTAAGGTATATCGCAACACATACGCCATAGACAAACGGCGGTGGGAATACCAGCGTAAAGCCAAGTACCATTATCCGTTTGACTTAGGAAAGAAAGATGTCACAGACAGGTATTTCCTTGTAAGCAATCTTAAACTCCCCATAGACCGGGACATAAGGAGAAAACTCAAGGACAGGTACATCTACATTGCATCGGCCGTAAGGGATCAGGAGCGACCATGGCAGATAGTGGATTTTGGAAAAATCAGAAATGGCCATGCCTGTTTTGAGAACATGGGCCGCGAAGTTCTGTATCAGGCGCTTGGTTATGACGGAGAGAAACTAATCCCCATAACCAGGCCCTTTATACTTCATAAGGACCAGAGCATAGAGTATGTGGAGCCGGACAGCATAGATTCGGCCGCATTGGACAAATGGAAAAACAAGGCCTTGCTATGAAAAACATAATAACCATAATTCTGAGCCTACTGCTGACTGCAGGCTGTACACAAGACAGCATGTACATTCATTATGCGCTACGTGCTGCAGGAAAGAACAAATCAGAGCTTAAGGCCGACTATAGACAAGGACCCGGAGAAACTCTGTGCCGCCAAGTACCTGATAGCCAATATGCCCGCCCACTACTCATACCGCGATACGGCGGCCATAAACAGTTACTACAGCAAGGCATTAGAGATACTTGGCACAGGCCCAAGCCCCGACTGGCAGCGTGATACCTTGCGGCAGATAGGCGACAGGGAATATGCTGGCATTACTCGAAACATAATCTCGGATGTGGAGGTTATTACTGCTGATTATCTCATTTACAGCATAGACCGCGCTTTCCATGAATGGCGTACAAGACCGTGGTCAAGACACCTTACATACAATGAGTTCCAGGAGTGGATATTACCGTACAAGGTAACGGAACTGCAATCACTCGATGCCTGGCGTGACACCCTGCCCGCACACTACACGGACAGCATAAGTACAGTGCCACCTGATGATGTGCAGCGCAACAGCATATCCGGAGCCATTGAGATAGTACGGGGTGAGATACACAGCAAGCAGTCTGCCATAGGACACCGCGTGATATGGGAGGACCGTGGCAGCATACCCATGCGCAGTGCAGCAACGTGGGTACGTATGACTTACGGCAGTTGCATGGACTACGTAATAATGGGAACTGCAGTATTCCGCAGTGTGGGTCTGCCCGCCGCCGTTGATCAGGTACCATCATGGGGTCGTAACAGCGAAGGTCACAGCTGGTATGTATTCCTCTCTGACCGTGGCCGCGAAGAGCCCACCATCAACTCCCTCATTATAGGAGCCGGTATGCCGTTCTATACCAATGAACGGATTCCTAAGGTGTGGCGTACCACCTACACCATAAACCGTGACATGGTAAAGTATCGCAACACAGCCAAATACGTCTATCCTTTTGATCTCTGCCAGAAGGATGTAACAAGCCACTACACGCGTACATCAGACCTTGAAATAGAGACAGACAAAGAGCAAACCGCCAAGCTCACAGATAAGAAGTATGTCTATATTGCAATGGCGGTAAACTCTGGTGGCCCGCAATGGAAGGTACTTGATCTGGGCACCCTTAAGAAAGGGAAGGCACACTTCAAGAATATGGGCCGCGAGATGCTGTATATAGCGCTTGGATATGACGGGCGCAAACTGATACCTATAAGCCGTCCATTCATACTGCACAAGAGCGGAGCGGTTGAATACATAGACAATCCTGATGATTCCAATGCTAAAACCATCAGTATGGATCTGCGCCGCAAGTATTACGAGAACTACAATGTGGTAAATATGCGTCGCCGCATATTGGGAGGCAAGATACAGTGTTCTGACCGCATGGACTTTAAGGATACAGTAACACTTTATACCATTGAACGTACTGATATACCTTACTTGATTGAGTTAAATCCAGACCGTCCATATCGTTATTGGCGTTATCTTACACCGGACGGCTCATGGGGTAGCATATCAGAGCTCTCTTTCCATGATGCTAATAAGAACAGACTAACGGGGCGTGGAATAGCCAACCCAGAAGCTGGACAAGATGCCATAGACCGTGCGTATGATGGAAATCTGTTGTCAAACTTTGAGATAAACCAACCTGATGGAAACTGGGTGGGCATGGATATGGGTAAACCCATAGGTGTCAGATATGCAAGCGTATCACCCCGGAGTGATGATAACGACATTTGCCCGGGAAGCGAGTATGAGCTGTTCTGTTATGACGGACAGAAATGGAGTTCATTAGGTTACCAGCGAGCTGAAGATAATATCCTGCATTATGATGATATTCCTCTCAACACATTGTTGTGGCTTCGTAACTACACTCGTGGCAACAATGAGAGGCCGTTTATAGTAAAGGAGAATGGTGGGATAGAATGGTGGTGACTAATTTATTTTCAAATCAATAAAATAGAATGCGGATTGTATTATATGAAGATTAACAAGAGAGATATGATCGGATAAGGGAAACGGAAGGGATAAGAAACATCCCAACTCTTGCAAAGCTGATGTAATAACCGAACCCTTCCCTTCCCAATCTTAAGTTTAACCTAAACACCTTATTGATGCAAAGATAAAAAATATTTCATTGTTTATTATTGATTACTTTGAGTCATCAAAAAAAGATTTAACTCTATCAAAAAAAATGTATTAGATTTTAAAAAGATGAAAAGAAAATCATTATTCATTGCAATTATTGTTATTGCAACAATTTCAATCTTATCAATAAAAAAGAATGGCAGTATATCTGTTTTGATGTATGACAATATTGAAGCTTTGACTCGAAAAGATCCACAAGGAGATCCCACATATAGGATTTTCACCTATGGATATAATTCCGATTCAACAACTGAAAGAGTTTGCTCTTGCTGGAGAAAGAAGAATTCTTCAGATACTCAGGTATATTGCATGAATGATTATGAGCATGAATGGGAACAGGTCAATTGGGGTCCATATTGTTTATATAAAAACACTACCTGCCCAACAGTAGATGGTTACTGCTATCCATTCGCTAATCCCAATTAAATCTTTACATGAGATTCCATTAAATATTTTCTTTAATGGAATCTCATGATTATTAATTAACTCATAAAAAGATGAAAAAGTTCACTTTGTTAATATGTAGCATAATTGCGCTTATTTTAGTTTTATATAGTTGTTCTAATACTGAGAAATTTACGTTAAACACTATTGATGTTGATTACGTAAATAAATCAGATATTACACTTAATGGAGAGGAATTACAAATAAAAGCTAAAAACATACGAAATATTTTTTTGAAAGATTCAATTTTTATTGTACAAGTTAATGATAATGAACACCTTTTGGAGATATATAAATACCCTTCTTTTTCACATATTACTGATATTTGCCGCAGAGGTAGAGCCAGAAATGAGTTCATCAATACGCCTACAAACATGACGAAACAGTTGTATTATGACAAAGGAAATCTAATATTTCCACTTGTAGATGATGATGCTCACTTTAAAGAAGTAAATATTACAGAATCTATTAATCGGCAGAGTGCTGTTATCCAATCTTCGAATGAGTGTTTGGATTTTAACGATGGCCAATTTATTATTTGCAATGAGGGTGTAAAGTACATCTTTAATCATTATTATGCCATGTATGATGAAATGGATAAGAAAAAGACTTTTTCACCCAAATATGAATATGTAGAAAACGGGAAGACAAAAATAAAGATAAATGTTTTTCCTTCATTATGTAACACCTTTTTACCAATGAATGCTATTGGAGCCTATTCTGGGGTAATGTTCAAACATCCAAATAGGAATCTAATAATACAACCTATGGAGTATCTTAATTATATCTTATTTTTCGATCTTGATAATAGTAATTATTTTGCAATACATCAAATAGGTACAAGTACTTATGAAGATAAAACGGTCGAGCTTTCTAAAAACCTGTGTTTTACAACAACGGCATTGACTGATGATTATTTCATGGTTTTATATTGGTCTGGTGATAAGAATAGGACTACTACGGATAAAGTTACGCCAGAATTGTTGGTATTTAATTGGTCTGGCGTTTTTTTAGGAAGTGCAAAGCTAGACAAGAGAGTTAAATATATTGTTTATGACGAAAATAGTCATCGTCTAATAGGTCTAGATGGACGTGATGATTCTTTATATTCTTTTGATTTGTCCGCATTTATTAAGAGTATTGGGCTATGAAACACTCAAAAATGATAATATGTTTCATTATTACTACACTCCTTTTATTAAATTGTAATATCAAGAATGAAGGTAAATATGTTCGAAAGATTTGGGGGAAACCAATAGACTATTCCATGCTTTTAAACAACCGACGTAATATGCTTGATACCATATTTTCATATAACTCCAATAATAAATATAAGATCGTATCATATGTTGATTCATTATTATGTACTCCATGCCTTTTAGGATATTTAGATGCGTCCGAGACATATGTTGACTCAATAGGGAAAGGCAAAGTATTTTTTATCTGTATCATACGACCAAGATCTAAAAATGAAAATGAAATCAGAATGGCATTGCAAGGAAAAACTTTTTCTGAAAACATCTGCTTATTATTTGATGTAGATGATTTGTTTGCGAAATCAAATAAAGTTGAAAACTACCCTTCTCATCTTAGAACATTTCTTCTTGACGATCACAATAATGTGTTATTAGTTGGAGACCCTATTCGAGTTAACAATGTACGAGATATCTATAAAGCCACAATAACTAAGATTATTCTTGACCAAGGGTTTTGCCAGAATTGATTATTTGCTATGAAAAAAATAATATATAATTATTTAGAACCTTTTCTTTTAGTTACAATCGCTTTTATCTGCGTAATAAACTATTATTACGCGGTTCATTTCCATTTACTAATACCCATAATAATAATACGATGTCTATTAACCTTTTATATTATCAGGTTATTATACCTTATCTTCCCACGACGGTTTTCTTTTGTAATAATAACAGGCATAACTATCCTTTGTAATATAGAATCAGTAGTAGGCCTATTACAATTGTTTGGATTTATTAATTCCAATCATTTCTTATACTCTATTACAGGTAGCTTTCAAAATCCCGGACCATATGGAGGTTTTCTTGCTATTTGCATTATCCTGCTTACAGCAAACTGCCTATTGCATAAAAAAAATCAAACGCAAAATCTCATTTCAAAACTTCTTTATTGGGGAGCATCTACCATTGCCTTTATTGCATTTATTATCCTCCCCTCTACTCAGAGCCGTAGTGCCATTCTTGCATTGGGATGCAGCATAATTTTACTTGCATTTGGTACAGAAAGAATAAGAGCTAATATAAAACCTTTTTTGAAGAAGAATGGATTATGGCTTACACTTGGTCTTGCTATTACTGGAACCGGTGCTTATTTACTCAAGAAGCCATCTGCTGACGGCCGATTGTTCATGGATATGATTTGCATAAAGGCCATACGTGAAAATAGTTGGAAAGGTGCTGGCATTGGACATTTTGGAGGAGCATATGGTAAGGCACAGGCTTGCTATTTTAAGGAACAGATAGATGATAAAGGCAAAGATGATTTAGACTGGAGAGCCATAAATGAGCATGACCGCATGACGGCCGATTGTCCCGATAACGCTTACAATGATTATTTGTTCATAGGTGTGGAAGTTGGACCTATAGCTATGTTACTATTTATATTCATAATCATTTCAGCAATAGTTATTTCATTCAATAGGGGCACAATCTGGTGCTATGGATTGACCACTTTTGCTGTTTTCGCTTTGTTCTCATACCCTCTACACGTTAAACAGTTCCAGATATTATTTCCAATTCTACTTGCAGCCTGCATATCAGATAAACAACATAATATACAAGATCAAAACGAAGATGAATTATTAATTTTAAAAAACAAATATGATCTGGCAGAAATAATAGCCATGGTTGCAATTCTTATATCACTTTCTACAATTATTATATTAAAACTGCCCGAACTCAAACTCTGCAAACAAGCAGAAACTAATTGGAAAAAAGCGGAGCGTTGGTATAAAATGGGATATTATGAATATGCGGTTGAAGATTGCGATACACTCCTATCATATATGAAACATGATTATCATTTCCTTTTTGCATATGGGCAATCGCTGAACAAGACAGGTAACTACAAGAAAAGTGATTCAATTCTAATAATGGGAACGCAAATAAGTAGTGACCCTATGTTTTGGAATGTAATGGGCAATAACAGCCTTGCTTTAGGAAAATATCGTGAAGCTGAAGATAGATATAAGCATGCTTTCTATATCGTGCCCAATCGGCTTTATCCCTTATACCTATTAGCTAAATTATATCATGAGGAAGGTGATACTGCAAAGTTTATGTATATCGCCGATAAGATATCATCTTTTCCTCCAAAAGTAGAATCAATAAATACAGAACAACTGCGCGATGAGATTAAAGAGATAAGAATAGACTATCTGTTGAAGAAAATGCCTCTGTATATAGGAACTGATATTCACCTATCTGCTCCACGATAAAAATGAATTGGTTCGAAGATGAAATAAACATATAGAAATAGGATGGGACCTACAAAATGTCCTTATTATTAACCATCGTATTGATCACATATGCATAGAAATATCAATAAAAAGATAAACAATTCCAATGCCACGAAGCTCCCGTTTTTAGAAAGAATGATCAACATTCTTTGGTGGGTGCTTATATATGTGATACTACTTGGAGCGCTCCACTTTGGCCGGCGTATTTTCATCGCTGAACGTTTCAAAATACCATCCCAATCCATGACCCCCACACTTGTGCCGGGTGATAAGGTTTGGGTAAATAAACTGCTATTTGGCGCCAGAATATACAAGTCCTTTGACTTTGAGGATCATGCACCGCTCAAGTGCTTTCGTATACCGGGTATTAGAAAGATACGTCCAGGTGATGTTGTCTGTTTTAACTACCCCCTTGGCTATGATAAATGGACGGAAATAGAGTTCAAGATAAACTATGTCTATTGCAAACGTGTGGTTGGAACACCAGGTGATACTGTTGGCGTAAAGAATGGTATAACCTGGAATAATAACTATTCCGGTATTATTGGCGTCTTGGAGAACCAGCTTGCCATACAGAATACCCCTGACAGCATACTCTGGCGCACTAAGTTTATGGGAACCATGCCGTTTACAAGACCTATGTGGACAATGAAGAACTTTGGACCTCTGTATATCCCGGAGAAGGGTGTTACCATTGAACTTGACTCTATAGGCAGAGCTATATATGGTCCAGTGATAGAGTATGAGACAGGCTCTTGGCCAGATGGTGATGTTACAAGCCATACTTTCCAGCACGATTATTTCTTTGCTTTTGGTGATAACAGCCTTGACTCAAATGATTCCCGCTATTGGGGCTTCATCCCGGAGGATTTCATAATAGGTATTGTGGGTGGAAAGAAAGTGCGTAATAACCCTTAACGTTATAATATGTTGTAGTAATAAAAAAGAGAACAGTGATTGAAACCGAAATGTGGGAATATTAAAATATATAATCTCTTGCGAAGAAGATATATTTATTCTCGTCATTGTATTTTTTTAAAAATAATGTTTATGACCGCAAAAAAGAATAGAAACAGTGTTAATTCAAAAACTAAGTACAATAAAAGACTATTTAATATGAAAAAAACAACTTTAATAATAGGAATAATAACAAGCATGTTTATGTTTTTCGGGATAAATGTAAATAAACAAAAGATTCTACTAGATAACATAGAATCTTTGTCCGATGATTTTGATTACAGGGATATAGAGGGATATGTTCTTTGTGACGTTTATATGCATCGTAATGATGATAGCAAGATCAAAGGTTTTATGGGTTATAATGAGTGGGTGGGTCACCCTGATTTTGAAGTAAAATGTAATTCCAATGAATGGTATAAGCATGTTACGGATCCTGCTGGAGAAAAGTGTTATTATCCTGTGGAAACATATAAATATTTACTTGCCCTTTAATTTTAATACAACTGTCACATTTGAGAAAAGCAATTGTGGCAGTTGTTGATCTTTATTTATGAGAACTATTACATCTTTAATTATTATTACTGCGTTAATCGCATGCAATAATGGCCCAACAATCACATTGGAAGTAAAGGATTATGATATAACTGAAGGTGCGCATAAATCAATAAAGAGTGAACCTGTAGATTTTTCAACAGAAATATTCGGTGTAGATGATATATTCATGTGCGATTCTTTATTGATCTTTCAAACTACAGATCCTTCTGGTTTTTTAAAGATATATAATGTCAATAATCATAAAAAATATAATCTGTGCACTAAAGGACGTAGCTCTAATGAATTTATGTCTGCATCCTCGCTTTCTGGACAATATTACAAGTTGAATTCTGATCTAATTATCCCTGTAAATGATGGAATGAATAATATGAAAGAAATTAATCTTACAGAATCTATCAGAAAAGGGAGGACAACGATTGTTTCAATATCAGAATCCATGGAAACATTCAACAATGGAATGAATGTTATCTTGGATTCTAACAAAAATAAACGTTTTTGTTTTGATAATGCTCAAAGAAATGAAATATATAATGACGAGATAGATTTACCCAACTATTATATTACCAACAACGGAAGAAAAACAAAAAAAATAAAGGTATTTAGAAACAAATTGAACTTAGAACGGGAAATAGATGCTATTTCGTATCATTTTGGCTGTTTATATAAACATCCTTCTAAAAACATAATAATCCAAGCTTTTCAGCATATAAATTATATTATTTATTTCGATGTTGATAATAACCATTATTATGCAATTCATGGTTCTGGAACTATTTCATTTGATGATTATATTAAGCATGAAAGCAAAATGGATTTTTGTTTTGTGGATGCTTGCTGTAATAGCCCCGATTTCTTTATTGTCCTTTTAAATTCTCAAAAGACGCCTCTTGGACAAACTCAAAATTCAAGATTATTATTTTTTGATTGGAGTGGCAATTATATAGGCTGTGCTGAGACTGATGTCAAAATCAATAGAATTGCTTTAGATAGTACTAATAGGGTTTTATATGGTTTAAGAATTGCTTCTGAAACCATTGTATCTTTTGATTTAAATGATTTTATAAATGGTATTTATGAAAAATAAAAGATACAGTATTGTTGCGGTTCTAATTCTAATGTTCGTTAGTTGTAACGATATAGATAATACCGTTAGGCACCTTATGGGAAAAACGATAAGTTTTGAGTGGGAAAAAGAAACCTATTGTTTTAATACTACATTTTTATCACAACAGCCGACTAATTATCTCCGAATAATAGCATATGCGGAAGAAGATGCCTGTGACTCTTGCCTGATAAATTATCTAAATGCTGCATCTATGATGATAAAATCATTAAATACTGATAATGTCTTTTTTATATTAGTAACACCTATACCAATCAAAAAATTAGAAAGTATTATAGAAGAGCAAAAGCTGTCGAACATTTGTTTTATTCAAGATAAAAAACAACAGTATTTAATTAAGAATAATCTTACGAGATATACCTACAATTATAGGACATTTTTAATTGACAAGAAAGACAAAATAGTGTGTGTCGGAGATCCTCTTAGAAGTCGTTCTATTTATATGTTATATAGACATAGAATTCAAAAAATACTAAAATTACAATAGTCATATCGTATTATTCATAATTATTGACATAACCATAGAAAAGACTATTAAAAAAACAAATTATCAAAGTTATTTGAGGTCTTACGACCTTTTGGCACAAATAAAAGAAAAATGAATACAATAAGAAATGATGAATTAAGAACGATTCTTTTTACACTATTATTCGTTCTAATAACGCATTTATTTACTGGATGCAACATTGCAATCGATGAAAAAATTACAGTACGCCGTGATACAGTGAACGTGGGCAATGCAAATGTGGGCGACTCAGTATACGCCACGTTCAAGTTCAGGAACAACACATACGCTACACAGACGGTAACATTCCTGCCAGAGTGTGACTGTACTACGGTAAGTTCTGAGAGTATGGAGTTAGGGCCGCATAAGCGCGGCAGCGTTGAAGTGAAGGTAGCGGTGGAATCACCTGGAGAGTTTACCAAGTACGTGTATGTACAGGCAGCCGGTGGTGATGTGTTCTTTAGTGTTGCCATAAAAGGACGCGGCAAGTGAGAAACTCAAATATAGTATTAACCAATAAAGAGACATATGATGAAACTACCCTCTCCAAAGATACTGCTGTGTATGGGGTTGATGGTGCATCAGGTTTGCCCGGCGCAAGTTGTAGGCCCACGCACACTTACCATGCAGCAGGTGGTGCAGCTGGCGCAGAAGAACTCCATATCGGCCATGAGTAATCGCAACACCTTTGCGGCGCAGTACTGGAGCTACCGTTCTTATAAAGCTGAATTGCTGCCTTCACTCAACCTTAGTGCCAATCTTGCGCAGTTCAACCGCTCACTGGTGCAGCTTCAGGATTACCAGACCGGAGCGTTGAGCTACCGCGCCAACTACAATATGAGCAATGATGCCACGCTCTATTTCAGCCAGAACGTACCTTGGACAGGTGGTACCGTTTCACTTTCCACAAGCCTGCAGCGTCTGGACCAATACAGCCCGGCACGTCTTACCACCTATTACGCCCAGCCGGTGTATCTTTCATACATGCAGTCGTTGTGGGGCTATAACCGCTTTAAATGGAACAAGCAGACCGAGCCTAAACAGTATGAGGTGGCCAAGCGCCAGTACATAGAGAATATGGAGCAGGTGAGCCAGACCGCCGTGATGTATTTTTGGAACTATGTGAGCGCCCGTGAAAACTATGAGCGTGCCGTAAAGAGCTTTGAGGACAGCAAGCGTCTGTTTGAGGCCGGACAGACACGTTTTGCCATGGGAACCATCACCCGTGACCAGTTGATGCAGATAGAGGTGAGCATGCTTAATGACTCCCTTTCTTTGAGTTCAGTGCAGGTAAACCTACGTTCTGCACTCAACCGCCTCTGCTCATACATAGGGTACAATGAGGATACGGAACTGAATCTTCAGATTGATTATGATATACCTGATATAACTCTTGATTATGATGATGTGCTGGAGCGTGCTCTTGAGAACTCATCATTCCGATTGAGTCAGGAGATAAGCTATATTGAGACTGACAGAAGCATTGCACAGGCCAAGTCAAACCGTGGCATATCGGCAAGCGTGAACGCAAGGTTCGGAATGTCGGGCAGTGCGGACAGGTTGGGTGACACCTTTGTTCAGCTAAAGGATCAGGAGGTAGTGGGTATATCACTGAGTATACCTATTGTGGATTGGGGGCTGGCGCGCGGACGGGTACGTATGGCCGAGGCACAGGCCCAGACTACCCGCAACCGTCTGGAGCAGTCAATGATTGACTACCGCCAGGACCTGCTTACACAGGTTATGCAGTTCAACAACCAGCGCAGCCAGTGTGAGATTGCAGCACGAGCCGCACAGTTGGCCGAAGACAGTTATCAGCTGGCACTTCAGAATTTTGGCAGCGGCAGCATGACCATGACGCAACTTGACCAGTTGAAGCAGAAACGTGACAATGCTCTAAGCAGCTATGTTAGCAATGTGGCAAGTTTCTGGAACTACTACTTTGGCATACGTAAGACCACTCTCTATGATTATGAGAATGGCATTGATATCAGTGCGGAGTTTGACAAAATTGTAAAATGACATGATTATGAAAGCATATAGGATTATTGGTGTTATGGTTATTGCAGTTCTTGTTTGCGGCTGCAAGGGTAAGAAAGAGAGTGATGCCGGTGAGAATACTACGCAGATGGCCCGCGGCAGTTACAATGCCGAGAAGAATGTGGTCACGGTGGTGCCCCTGGAGCGAAAGGTGTTTAATAAGCAGTTGGTATGTAACGGCAAATTAGAGGCCCAGAGCAAGGTGACGGTACAGTTTGCCTCTCAGGGCACAGTTGCGCAGATAAACGTGCGTGACGGACAGAAGGTACAGAAGGGTCAGGTGATGGCATCGCTTGATAAGGAGCAGCCCCGCCGTCAGCTGGAGCAGGCCCGCCTGGCATTTGACAAGGCCGAGATGAACCTGGCTGACCGCCTGCTGGATTACGGCTACACTCTGGCCGATACAGCCAAGATCCCGGCAGAGCAGAAGCGTGTTATCTACATAAACACCGGATTCATTGACGCTCAGATGGCGCTTGATAATGCGGAGCGTACATACCGTCAGTGTGACCTTAAAGCTCCGTTCACTGGTAAGGTGGCCAGCGTGAAAGGCCGTCAATATGAGCAGGGCGGGCAGTTGTGCACCCTGATAGATGACAGCCGTTATCTGGTACGTTTCAGCGTACTTGAGACCGAGTACAAGTTTGTGCATGTGGGCCAGCAGGTGCTGGTATCGCCTTTTGTGGATGCCGAGGTTGTGATGAAAGGTACTATACTATCCATGAACCCCACCGTTGATCAGAACGGCCAGATAGCCGTTACTGCTCAGGTTCCCGGAAGCGACAAGCTGATGGACGGCATGAACGTGCGCATAACGGTAGAGAACAGCGTGCCGGATCAGCTTGTGGTACCAAAGAGCGCGGTTGTGATACGTGACAACATGGAGGTGCTGTTCCGCATTGACCCTGAGACCGGTCACAGCCTCTGGACATACGTGAATGTGCTCATGTCAAACACTACGGAGCATGTGGTGGAGGCTAATAAGGAGCGCGGTGCGGAGCTTAACGTGGGTGACAGGATCATTACCAGCGGCAACCTTAACCTGGGAGATGACGCCGAGGTAGTAATTGAATAAAAAACGTTGGCGTTGGCCTTGGCTTTGGCTACCATCCGGTGCGTGACATTCTACCCGGAGAGTCGCTAATAAAGCCAACGCCAATGCCAAAGCCAAAGTAAGAAAGATGTTTAAGGGATTGACAAGAAGGCCCATTGCGGTGCTGATGGTGCTGATTGCGGTTATGGTGTTGGGTATAGCCGCCATACGCAAGCTGCCGGTATCACTTGTGCCAGATATTAACATACCGCAGATAACGGTGCAGGTTACGTCGCCTGACCGCAGTGCGCGTGAGGTGAATGACCTTATGCTGTCATCACTTCGCTCACAGCTTGTGCAGGTGCCTCACCTTAAGGATATTGTCTGCACGGCAAAGGACGGCGGCGGACTGATAGAGATGACATTCGAGTACGGTGCTGATGCTGATTACATCTTTATTGATGTGAACGAGCGTGTGGACCGCGCCACAAGCGGCTGGGATGCGCGCGAGGAGCGTCCTATGATAGCGCGTGCCAGCGCAACGGACATTCCGGCGTTCTTTATTAACGTATCACTTAAAGATGCCGAGCATACGGGCGGTACACGCCTGCTTGAGATGAGTGACTTCTGCCGCCAGGTGATAACACGGCGTTTGGAGCAGTTGCCTCAGGTGGCAATGGTGGACATATCGGGCCTGCTGTACCCGCAGCTGCTCATTGTGCCTGATATGGAGAAACTGCGTGCCATAGGTGCCGATGAGACAGCATTGAGCAGTGCTATCCAGAGTGCCAACGTCACTTTGGGGAGCCTCTCCATACGTGACGGCGAGTACCGTTTTGACGTGCGCTTTGAGTCTAGTGTAGTAACCCGTGAAGATGTAGAGAATGTCTGGCTCAAGCTGGGCGGCCGCACCTATCAGATAAAGGATCTGGCCCAGGTGCGTGAGGAACAGCAACGTCTAAAGGGCATGATAACCGCCGATGGCCGTCAGTGTGTGACCATGGCCGTGATAGTTCCTGAAAGTTTAGTTGCGTGACGAGATTGAGAAGCTTATGGCGGCGTTTGAGCGTGACTACCCTGACCTGAACTTCCAGATAACACGTGACCAGACAGAGCTATTGGACTACTCTATAAACAACATGGTAAAGAACCTTCTGTTCGGTGCGCTGTTTGCATGTATCATAATCTTCTTCTTTATGCAGGATGTGCGCAGTCCGCTGCTGGTGGTAATAACCATTCCTACCGCACTGATACTGTCATTCCTGTTCTTCTATGTGCTGAACATTTCAATCAACATCATATCGCTGTCCGGTCTTGTGCTGGGCTTGGGTATGATGGTGGATAACTCCATAATCACGATTGATAACATAACGCAGCGCTGGCAGAAGGGTGAGCCACTGGCCGATGCCTGCGTATACGGTACCCAGGAGGTGTTTACGCCTATGCTGAGTTCTGTGCTCACCACGTGCGCCATATTCATTCCGCTTATATTCATGAGCGGTATTGCGGGTGCGCTGTTCTATGATGAGGCTATGGCTGTAACCATC
>CAJOJD010000005.1 GCA_905234745.1 uncultured Bacteroidaceae bacterium
ACATTACGTGGAACGACATCCCAGACTTCATAAGTATTGTTTGTATAATGCCCTTCTTTTGACGACTTTTCAAATCCGAGAGCAATCATATAAGTGTCAATCATTATAGTCGTGGCTGGACGGCCATTTGCTACGCGTGGTTGACGTATGACTGGTAGAACAGTCCGGCCGTCAAAACCAGTAAAGCCATAAAAGGAATATGATGTCTCTGGGAATATCTGATTGTGCATCCAGATTTTTCTTAACAACCGTATAATACTACCGCTGTTGAACAGATTATTTACTTTATAGATAGAGTCTTTGGCTACGTAGGTGTCATTCTCATTGCCGCTTGGACCAGGCTCGCCCAAATCAATGACTTTCTCCATTGGAATCCAACATCTGGTAGCTTTTGCGAAATGTTCAGCAACCCTCTGTTCAGACTCCAATGAAATTACATCTGATTTGCCAGTTCCAGATTGTGTTTCATGTAGGCGACAAAGTCTTTCGAGCTCATTGGCGATTTCTGCGATTCGGCTATTTTCCGCATCTTGCGCTCCGTAGCCTCCTTGTGGAATTGGTTGAAGAATGTCATGACTCATAATCTCTTTGTTATGACTACAAACTTACTAAAAAGAACTGTCAATTAAAACTGTTTATTCATTTTTGCTTTTTCTGCAAAGTGGATAGTAAAAAAAAGCAGTGGGACTACCCACTGCTTGAATTATAAAGCATTGAATATTAGTAACTTATCCCTTAATTCCCTATTAATATTCATCTTCGTTAAAGAAGAAGTCTTCTTTACTGGGATAGTCAGGCCAAATGTCCTCTATGCTTTCATAAATATCGCCCTCATCCTCTATCTCCTGAAGGTTCTCAATAACCTCAAGCGGGGCTCCTGAACGGACGGCGTAATCAATCAACTCATCCTTGGTTGCGGGCCAGGGTGCATCTTCAAGTTTTGATGCCAGTTCCAATGTCGTCCAATACATAGTAAAAAACGGTGTTTTAAGGTTTACTCTTATGGGGTGCAAAAGTATAAAAAAATATGGATTGCAAAAGTTCTACCATATTTTTTCATTAACACCTGCAAAAAAGTTTATCCGACGTGCCAGAACGAAGAGATAATCCGATAAACGATTGATATACTGGAGCAGTTCTGAGGGCGCTTTTGACTCTTCGGGCAAGGCCAGGATAAGACGTTCGGCGCGGCGGCATACGGTGCGTGCCACGTGGGCGTATGATGCGGCCTGGGTGCCACCCGGAAGTATGAACGAACGCTGCTCCGGAAGCCCGTCGGTAAGAGCATCGATCATATGTTCCATACGCTCCACATCGGGAGCCAGAACCTTGCAGCTGTCGGGCAGTTGGAAGGAGGTGGTGTCAGTAGCCAGACAGCCTCCTATGTTGAACAGTTTTTGCTGAATCCACCGGATGTTTTCCTCACTTTCGGCTTTGCCGTCCATAGTTGCAAGCATGAGTCCGATGAATGAGTTGAGTTCATCTATTGTGCCGTATGCGTCCAGGCGCGGATCTGTTTTGCTCACACGCTTGCCGCCCACAAGACTTGTGGTGCCTTTATCGCCAGTGCGGGTATATATCTTGCTCATAACACGTAGTGTTGTTTGGTCATCTTGGGGTCAAAGAACAGCAGTCCTACCTTCTTGAGTTGGAATGTCACTCCTATCCTGTCGTCTTTTATGATCTCTTTCCACCACTCCTTTTTGGGTTTCTTGCCCATATCCTCAACCACAATCAGGGTGTCGGGTTTGGCATAAGGCAGAATCATCTCAACAACCTGACGCCAAAGAGCGGTGTGGGCTATGTGTATGAACTGCGGAACGTTGCCGCTGTCAAGAATATCCTGTACCGTTTCCATGACATCGGCTGCAATATACTCAATATTCGGGATTTTCTTGAGATTGCGACGCACCTCTTTTTCTCCGGGATTTGGGAAATCAACTGTTATCACTCTTGATTCCTTTGAAACCGATGCCAGATAACCGGTACTAACACCGGCTCCAGTGCCGACCTCAAGAATGAACCTGGGATTGAACCTGTTTACCAGGCGAAACAGAAGTTCATCGCGGCTTTGGGGGTACTGAGGCATGTATTGCGGAGCTTTCTCCCAAAAAGGATAAAGATCCTCATATGCATAGTAGGGATGGCGTTCGTTGATTACGTTGTCAATAAGGTCATAAGCCCATGGGGAGTGAACCCCGAATCCGCGTCCTGTGAGCCAACGGTTGTCGGTTAGTTTCATATTATTTGAGCACTGCTTTTATTGATGTTCCGGTTCCCAGTATTATGTCAAGCTGTACCGGTGTATGTCTTGAGTCATTGGTCACGTAGGCCTTCACGGTCTCACGCTCCTTGCCCTCCTTGTAATCCCTGATGGAAATAACCATACAGTCGTAAGTCTTTCCGTTGTCCGCCTTGACTTTCCTGTTACCGGTATAGACCAGGTACTGCTGAACCACCATATTTCCGTTTACCATAGGCAGAGATTCGGTACGGCCCGGTTCGCTGTCAGATGTATCGAAACTCTGGGTGTAGGCTATCATGCTCATCAGGTCAAAGATGCGTGTGGGACGCCACTCGGTAGTCTGACTGGTGCGGTTGCCGGTATTCATATCCCAGGTGGTGAGATTTACTATGAACCTTTCCCTGTCTTTAGTGAAACGGGCGGTCTCAAGATTATGCTTGCTGCCTTCATTTACGGTTTTCCTGAAGTAGATGCTCTCTCCTGCCGTTGTATTGTATGATTCTATGGTGTCCCTGAGAGGAAAAACCTTGTCGGCAGTTGCATTGGTGCTCATCTCCATGGCGGTACGTATGGCCTGACGCCCTTCATAAATGACATCGGTGTCATAAAGATGTGCTGTTCCTGCAGGTATCTTGACAGGACCTAGCCCAAGATAAAGATTGAATCTGTAATCGGATGCGCTGACGTGCAGGGCTCCCATCAGAAGGAGAGCGCAGATAGAAGATTTTATAATTCTGACGCCAACCATTTCATCGAAGGTTTTTGCTGTATCAAGTGCTCGAAGCGGGACTCGAACCCGCACAGCCGATAAAGGCCAAGGGATTTTAAGTCCCTCGTGTCTACCATTCCACCATTCGAGCCTCTTTTTTTGATCTTAAGGTCTCTTTTTGGCGTCTGCCTCCTCTCCTCTCGGTCATGATGGGACCCCATCACTCCCTCGACTCGAGAAGCCATCCATCCAAAAACAGCCCATAATCTCGAATAAAAGATGTGAACGGTTTTGTTCGGGGTACAAAAGTACTTGGTTTTGGGGGATTAGCCAAAAATTAGGTAAAAAAACAATTTCAGATTTTAACACGTTATAAATTATATTACATTTGTAGGTCATAATAAGTGAAATAGGAATCATTCTTATTCAACCAATATCAACAAACAATTATGAAGAAACTTTTGTTTTTAGCCGGTATTCTGACCTTGATGGCCAGCTGCCAGTGTGGCCAAGAGAAGCTTAGCCCCGTTCTGAGTATCGAAGGCGGACAGGTTCAGGGCGTTAGCGCTGACCGTGTAAAGGGCGTTTATGTATTCCGTGGCATTCCTTATGCAGCAGCTCCTATCCGCGAGAACCGTTGGAAGGCTCCGCAGCCTGTAACTCCTTGGGAAGGCGTTAAGCTGTGCAACCGTTTTGATCATCCCAGCTACCAGCACATCCAGTACAAGGGTGGTTACTACACTGAGTGGGGTTATGGTGATGAGGCTCCTTTCAGCGAGGATTGCCTGTATCTGAACATCTGGACAAAGAAGCCGGGTGACACCAATGCAAAACTTCCGGTTGCCCTGTGGATTCACGGTGGCGGTTACCGCGAGGGTTGGGGTTCAGAGCCTGAGTTCGACGCACAGGAGTGGGCCGGCAAGGACGTAATCCTGGTTTCAATCAACTATCGTCTCGGTATGTACGGTTTCATGACACACCCCGACCTCTCAGCTGAGAGCGAGCACGGAGTATCAGGTAACTATGGTATCCTTGATCAGATTGAGTCACTTAAGTGGATCAAGAAGAACATCGCACAGTTCGGTGGTGATCCCGACAACGTTATGATATTCGGCCAGTCAGCTGGTGGCGGTAGTGTACGTACACTCTGCGAGTCTCCTCTGGCACGCGGTCTCTTCCACAAGGCTATCATCATGAGTGCCGGTGGTCTGACTGTTCCTAACGCAAATGCAGCCGGCGGTCGCGGTATGGGCGGCATGCGTGGCGGTATGGGCGGCGGCTTCGGCGGCTTCGGCGGCGGAAACACCAACAATGCCGATCGTCCTGCAGCTTACAAGGCTCCCCAGGCTCCCGAGGGTCTGAACTCTCTGCAGCGTGCTGAGTTCAACACCAAGGTTATCATGGACTGGGCAGGTTACAATACCCTCCAGAAGATGCGTAACGCCGACACTGAGGTTATCTATTCACTGGCTACCATCTACAGCAACGCTACAGGTAACCAGGGCAGCATAACCGGTATGCCTATCGTTGACGGTTATGTATCACTCAAGAGCTTTGACGAGGCTGCTCTGGACGGCACCCTGGCCGATGTTCCTTACATGTGCGGTTACACTCTGAACGATATGGGTAACATGTCTGCAGGTGTTGTAGCATTCTGCCAGAACCGTGAGGAGATGACCAAGAACGGCAGCAAGGCTTACGCTTACGAGTTTGCACGTCCTCTGCCCGATGACGGTTCACATCCTGAGGTAACACAGCGTCTGCGTGGTGCTTTCCACTCATCAGACCTCTGGTTCATATTCAAGTCACTGCAGCACTGCTGGAGACCTTGGACAAAGGGTGACTGGGATCTGTCAGAGAAGATGCTTACCGCTTGGACCAACTTTGCAAAGTACAGCGATCCTAACGGTCCTAAGGGTGGCGAGTGGGCTCCCTGCACAAAGGAGAACCCCGGCTTCATGGTATTCAAGCTTGACGAGAACGACGCTGAGAATTCAGAGTTCGGCGAGTCAATCACCAAACTTCCTTGGGAATAAATCCCACGATGAATCCAACAAAAATGCCGACCCGTCAGGGCCGGCATTTTATTTCTGTCTGCGCGATATTTCAGTTTTGGACTGTAAGAATTCCGTTAACGTAAGAGGTGGGGTAGCGATACAACGGGCGCATCTGTTTTCCGTCGGTATTGATGGGAGAACCGTCGGAGTTAAGATTCCATGAACCTCCGCATTTTGAACATGATGCCGTACCCTGAAGGTCAAACTTGAGCCGGACGGTAGGAGCGTCGCACTCAGGGCATCCCAGGTCATAGGCATAGATGTGCGAGAAGTCATTGTTGAATGTAGGGGTCCCTATTATCAGTCCTGCCAATCCCATCACATAAGTCCTGTTCTTGGTTTCGGTAAGGGGCTCCTTGCGGGTTTCGCCGTCAGAATCCTTGATAACGAGCATTCCGTCGCTCTTTCTTACCGACAGGAACCTTCCCGGAGTAAAAATCTGGTTATACGGAGAAACGTTGGTTTCGCAAGTGAAATAGACCTTGTATTTGGTGGAGTAGACACTGTAACTGTTCTTGTCGCAGGAGGCTGCGAAAAGAAGCAATGAGAACAGTATTAATCCCCTTTTCATCGGTCAATTACTTAGATGTGAGTTTTGTAATGGCCTGGTCTATCTTATTGAACGGAAAAGCTGCGGTAAGCGATTCCATGCGCTCGGCAATACGGTCGTTGCAAAGGTTGCCTATGCTGCCCTCGTGTGTGTGATGAATGTTACGGTCTGCCTTGAACGTGCCGTTCTCAATTTCAGCACCCACCTTGCGGTAAGCCTCGCGGAAAGGCATACCCTCACGGGCCAGACGGTTGACCTCCTCAACGCTGAATATTGCGTCGTACTTGGGATCGGACAGTATGTCTTCACGCACCTTGATGTGGTCCAGCATATAGGCTGTCATGGTGATAACCTCCTCAAGTTCCTGGAAAGCGGGAAGGAAGACCTCCTTTACAAGCTGCATGTCGCGGAAATAGCCGCTGGGCAGATTGTTGGTCATCAGGGTTATCTCCTGCGGTATGGCCTGGATGCGGTTGCATTTGGCGCGGGTGAGTTCAAATACATCGGGGTTCTTCTTGTGGGGCATGATGCTTGAGCCTGTGGTGCAGTCATCGGGCAGCTTTATGAACCCGAAATTCTGACTGTTGTACATGCAGGCGTCAAAGGCCAGACGGCTGATGGTGGCGGCGACCGATGCCAGCGCATACGCTACGTTACGCTCCATCTTGCCGCGTGTCATCTGGGCATACACCACATTGTAGTTCATGGACTCAAATCCCAGCAGGTCAGTAGTCATCTGACGCTTGAGCGGGAAAGACGAGCCGTAACCTGCCGCCGATCCCAGAGGATTGCGGTTGGCCTGCTCAAAGGCTGCACGCAACAGCAGCATGTCATCGGTCAGAGCCTCGGCGTAAGCGCCGAACCAGAGTCCGAAAGATGACGGCATTGCTATCTGAAGGTGGGTATAGCCCGGAAGCAGCACATCCTTGTACTGATTGCTCTGCTTGATAAGAATGTCAAACAGACCCTTTACGGCATTTACTATGCCGCGTAGGCGGTCACGGGTAAACAGTTTAAGGTCCACAAGAACCTGGTCGTTGCGTGAACGGCCGCTGTGAATCTTCTTGCCCATATCTCCAAGCTGACGGGTGAGCATGAGTTCAACCTGTGAGTGTACATCCTCCACTCCCTCCTCAATCACAAACTTGCCGCTCTCAATAAGAGGCAGCAGATCCTTGAGGGCTGCAGACAGAGCCTTGAGTTCATTCTCTTCCAGAAGGCCGATGGATTGGAGCATTGTGATATGAGCCAGCGATCCCTGAACGTCATATTTGGCAAGCATGAGGTCCATCTCGCGGTCACGTCCTACCGTGTACTTCTGAATCAGTTCGTTTACGGGTTTACCCTTGTCCCAGATAGGTTTCATAGTCGGATAGTTAATATGGTAACGATGACAGCATCTCGGCCAGTTTCTCGACGGCTTCGGTGAGAGGTTTCTCAACCATTTTAGCCATGAACATGTTCAGGTCGGCGTCTACTGTCAGTTTGATCTTGCAGCTGGAACTGCCGGTGGATACGATCTGGATCCACATTGTGAGTTTGATGGGTGAACGCAGGGTTTCCATCTTGACACATTTCAGAGGATCACGTCCGATGACTCCAATCTCAATCTGTCCCACAGGTGATATGGAGCAGCTGACACGATCCGGGGTGCATTCCAGGTCGTCAATATTGAACTGACCTTTCTGATCGGCAGGTATACGGTCTGCCAGATATTTCAGGTTGCTCAGGTCTGATACTTTGGCATAGACAGACTCTTGCGGATAAGGAATCTGTTTTACACCGCTTTCTATCCTTTTCATCGTATTATTTTCCCCATTCGGACGGATTCTGCCGCCACTCGTTAAGAGTCTGTAGATGTTCTACCTTGATGTAGCCGGATGTAACTGCCGTTTCCAGCATTGCGGGATAGTCAGTCAGGGTGGAGAGTTTTACTCCGGCTTTCTGGAAAGCCTCCTCGGCTACGGGGAATCCGTAGGTAAAGGATGCAACCATACCTACCACTTCACAGCCGGCGTTACGAATCGCTTCGACTGCCTTGAGGCTGCTGAGACCGGTGGATACCAGATCCTCAACTACCATTACACGGCTTCCCGGCTCAAGATAACCCTCTATCAGATTGGCCAGTCCGTGATCCTTGGGTGCCGAACGTACGTATACGAAAGGCTTGCCCATGCGGTCTGCTACAAGTGCACCTTGTGCTATTGCGCCGGTAGCCACTCCTGCTATCACGTCAAAATCGGGGAAATCACGGGTTATCACGTTGCAGAGAGAGTCACGTACCAGAGTTCTTACCTCGGGAAAAGAGAGAGCCTTACGGTTGTCGCAGTAGAAAGGGGAATGCCATCCCGATGCCCAAGTGAAGGGTGCATCCGGCTGAACTTTGACGGCCTCTATACGCAGCAGCTCGCGGGCTACCTGAGTCTTGATGTTGTCCATAATATGCTGTTTGTTTTCTGTTTTCTGTGCCGCGAAGTTACTAAATAATGGCTGATATGCCCAATCTTTAATATAAAACAACATTATTACACACACCCCTACGGATTTTGTTGCTAAATTTGCGCGGTAAATAACATTAAGTATAGACGATGAGAGGCCGTTACATATTGATGCTGGCAGCGCTGTTGTCCTGTGTTTCCTGTTTGAAAGATGACAATTCGTACAAAACGCCGCAGGCAGCCATAACCTCGTTTACCATAGGCTACTATAATGTCCGTTTCCAGGAAAGGAACATTCAAGGCAATGATACGTTGGTCTACATCCGTGAAGGAGGCGTGATGTACCCCATGACCATTGATCAGGTGAACAACCGGATCTTCAACGTTGATTCCATGGCATACGGTTCGCAACTTTCCAAAGTCACGAGCAGTGTATACGGAACCGGAACGGTAGGCTACAAATACCTGGACGATCCTGAAACCACCTATCTGTGGAGTGCTTCAGATTCCATTGACTTTACCCGCAAGCTCCAGTTTGTCATAGCTTCGACTGACGGCAGTTACTCAAGAGCCTATGACATTGAAGTGAATGTAAGGAAGGTTTTCCCTGATTCACTTTTATGGACTGGCCGCGATACCGTCGGATTCCCCGTCCTGTCCGGTCCTGCATCGGCCGTAAGGAATGACTCGATATTCTGTTTCGGAACAGATACGGCAGGTACGCCTTCTGTCTCATACCGCAGCATTTCAGGCAGCGGTTGGAACGGAGCCAATCCGTTGACGGGACTGACAGCCGATGGCTGGAGTCACAGGATCACCGTTTGCAACGGATTGTTCTATACCGTTTGCGGAGGTTCCCTTTACGGTTCGTCCGATGCCCTTAACTGGAATTCCGTAAAATCCGGAATCAAAAGCGTGATAGTCTCATCAGAGGATTATGGAGAGTTGTGGGCAGTCAGCCAGGACAGCAATATCATCAAGTCTCAGGATATGACTGAGTGGACAACCGTCCAGAGCCTGCCCGAAGGCTTCCCTGACTCGGCTGCCGTGATGTTCAGCTATCCGCTTGCCACGAATACGTCGTTGAAAAGGTCGGTTATTGCCGGTCTGACCGATGACACCGTATATGCATCGGTGTGGACCATCCTGACAGGCGATACGCTTTGGACAAGTGTGGATGCTCCCGCCAACGCCGATCTGCGCCTTAAGGCCTGCGGCAGTCTTTCCGTGATAAGATATGACGAATCACTGTTCAGTCTGGCCCAGGGACTTGACGGTTTCAGACAGTCCATTGATAACGGAATCACCTGGTATTGGTGTGATTCATATGCCGAGGATTACTCGTCATGGAACCGTTACATGCAACTGCCTTCGGCACTCAAGGGATACGAATCAGGCTTTACTGCCGCTACCGACAGTAAAGGCTATATCTGGATAATGACCGATAACGGCGGAGTCTGGCGCGGTGCCATCAGCCGTTTGAAGAAATGAGATAGTTATGATTAAGAGACTGCAGATCCTGACTTTGGCTCTCCTGCTTCCGCTATGTAACCATGCGGCAGCCCAGGAGGATGGCTATATGATGGAGATTGGCCTTGGAGGAGGCGGCAGTTTCTATATGGGCGATGTCAATACCAGGCTTTACAACAACACCAACGGAGTGTTTTCTGTCCTGGCAAGATACAATGTGAATCCCAGATTCTCACTCAAAGCCGATCTTGCTGCAGCAGGCATATCGGGCAGTACCGACAACGCTTACGGAGTCCTGCCGGGTGACAGGCTTGAGTTCAGCAGGACCGTATATGATTTCGGAGTACAGATGGAGTGGGGGTTCTGCGGTTATGGTATGGAAGGCTGGAACGGAAACCACCGTCTGGCACCTTACGGGTTGCTGGGTATAGGCGTTACGTTCGCACCCAAGCCTGTCCAGAATGATTTTGCAGCTAATTTCCCCGTTGGAATGGGTATAAGATACAAACTGTCGGAAAGGGTCAACATAGGTCTTGAGTGGACAATGAGGTTTTCCACATCGGACCGTCTGGATGTGACCAGGGATTACAGTCCCGTGCTTGAGGACCCGTTCATGATCAGGGGAAAAGGAATAAAGAACAAGGACAGTTACAGTTTCACTATGCTGTACGTTACATTTGACGTATTCAAACGTCCTTGTCATTGTGATGACGAACAATAAACAGAGATGACATATCAGGAACAGTTGGACAAGAGCCGGATACCGCAGCATGTAGCCATCATCATGGATGGCAACGGCCGTTGGGCTGAGCAGCAGGGCAAGCAGCGTACTGAAGGCCATATCCGTGGAGTCGAGGTGGTTCGCAAGATTATGGAGAATGCCGTCGAACTGGGCATCAAATACCTTACGCTCTACACATTCTCCACAGAGAACTGGAACCGTCCCGAACAGGAGGTAACCGCTCTCATGGGGCTTTTGTTCAAGAACATTGAGGAGGATGTCTTCATAAAGAACCAGGTCCGTTTCCGCGTGATAGGTGACATAGAGAGACTTCCGGCTCCGATACAGGTCAAACTGAACGAGTGCATAGAGCACACGAAGGACTTTGACCGTTCCTGCATGGTGCTGGCGTTGAGCTACTCTTCCCGCTGGGAGATAACCCGCGCAGCCAGGATCCTGGCCGATAAAGCCGCCAAAGGAGAGTTGTCACCTTCTGAAATTGATGAGAATATGGTTTCGGCAAGCATGACCACCAGTTTCATGCCCGATCCCGACCTGCTCATACGTACGGGCGGAGAGATAAGGCTGAGCAACTACCTGTTGTGGCAGTCGGCTTACACCGAACTCTATTTCTGTGATACTTACTGGCCCGATTTCAATATGGAGGAACTCTGCAAGGCCATTTATGTCTACCAGCAGCGCGAACGCCGTTTCGGCAAGACCGGTGCCCAGGTGGCCGGACAGAAACAGAACAAGACCGAATGAAGATGAAGTTGAGATTAAGACATATCATTGCACTGTCATTGCTGGCATTCCCGGGACAGCCCGTATCGGCCCAGACCGAGGAACCGGCAGGACAGGACAATCCCGTTATTCTCTATTCCGGTACAGCCCCAAGGTATGAGATTGCCGATATCGTTGTTACCGGTATTGATGAAAACAACCACAAGACCCTGCTGAAGCTTTCAGGCCTTTCCGTCGGCCAGCGTGTCGCAGTGCCCGGTCCTGACATTACCGAGGCCATGAAGCGTCTGTGGAGCACCGGTCTTTTTGCCAATGTAAAGATCCGTGCCCTCAGGACATCGGGTGACAAGATATGGCTGGAGTTTTTCATTGAGCAGAACCCCAAGATCAAGGAGGTGGTTTTCCATGGCGTACGCAAGGGAGAGGCATCGGAGTTGGAGGACAAGATAGGTATGTTCCCGGGCAGCCAGATAACCCAGAACGGACTGAACCGCTCTGAGAAACTCATACGCAAGTATTATGACGAGAAGGGATTCAAGGATGCCGAAGTCAGGGTACAGCAACGCTCCGAGCCCGATGAGGACGGTCTTGCATATGTTGATGTGTATATCGACAAGAAGGAGAAGGTGAAGGTTCGTACCATTCATCTGGAAGGAAACGAGGCTCTTTCTGAGAAACGCATCAAGAGAATCATGAAAAAGACCAATGAAAAGGGTAAACTCAGTGAATTCTTCCGTACCAAGAAGTTCGTGAACGAGGAGTATGAGGGCGATAAGGACAAGATTCTTAGTAAGTACAGTGAAATGGGTTACCGTGACGCCGTGATCCTTCTTGACAGTGTCTCCTCTAACCGTGATGACAATACCGTTGACGTATGGCTGAGTTTTGAAGAAGGCGGAAAGTATTTTATCCGTAACATCAACTGGGTGGGCAATACCGTCTACAACAGCGACCAGCTTTCGGTAATGCTGGACATGAAGAAAGGTGATGTCTACAACCAGAAGAAACTGGACCAGCGCACCAAGGAAGATGAGGATGCCATAGGAAAGATGTACTACAACCAGGGATACGTAATGTTCCAGATCAGACCGGTCGAAGCCAATGTGATCGGTGACTCCATTGACCTGGAGATGCGTATTGAAGAGGGTCCCCAGGCATCTATCAACCGCGTGATGATTCACGGAAACGACCGTGTTTATGAGAATGTGGTTCGCCGTGAGCTTTATACCCGTCCTGGTGACATATTCTCATATGACAACTTTGAACGCTCATACCGTGCCATCGCGAACATGGGTCATTTCGAGCAGACTGCGATCAATCCCGACGTTGTTCCTGACCCGTCGAGCGGAACCGTTGACATTGACTGGCAGCTTGAAAGCAAGGGTAACGACCAGGTTGAACTCTCCATGGGTTGGGGTCAGACAGGCGTAATAGGCCGAGTGGCTCTGAAACTGACCAATTTCAGTATGTACAACCTTTTCCACAAGAGTGACAACTACCGTATGTTCATACCTCAGGGTGACGGACAGACTCTATCCATAAGCGGTCAGACAAACGGCCGATACTACCAGTCTTACAGCGTATCATTCCTGGAGCCGTGGCTTGGCGGCAAACGACCCAATTCACTTTCAGTGGGTGTGTTCTTCTCCAAGCAGACCGACATAAGCAGCAACTACTATAATTCCGCATATTACCAGAACATGTACAACTACATGTACGGCTACGGCAATTACTACGGAAACTACGGTTACGGTGGCTACTACAACAACTACGAGTCCTATTACGATCCCGACAAGTATATCACCATGCTGGGAGCAAGTGTGGGATGGGGTACGCGTCTGCACTGGCCCGATGACTATTTCACCTTCTACACGGAACTGTCATACACCCGTTACAAACTCAAGCATTGGGATTACTTCCTTATCAATAACGGAACCTGCAATAACATAAACCTTGGTTTCACCCTGAGCAGGAGCACCATTGACCATCCTTATTTCCCGCGCACCGGATCTGAATTCGCGTTCTCGGCATACTTCACTCCTCCTTACTCATTGTGGGACGGAATAGATTACAAGAACCTGGCAGCCGATCAGACATCGGCCACATATCAGGATGAGTTGCGCCAGAAACACAAATGGATTGAGTATAACAAGTGGAAGTTCCGCAGCCGTACATACACGTCCTTAACAAACGGTGTAAAGAAACGTCTGGTTCTTATGACGAGGTTTGACATAGGATTGCTCGGTCACTACAACAAGTACAAGAAGTCTCCGTTCGAGACATTCATGGTGGGTGGTGACGGTATGAGCGGCGGTTCATATACCTATGCAACCGAGATTGTGGGCTTGCGCGGTTATGACAACGGAGCTCTGACTCCATACTCCGACGGTTATGCCTACACCCGTATGGCTGCGGAATTGCGTTACCCGCTGCTATTTGAGAACTCCACCATCATATATGCACTTGCATTCGTCGAGGGTGGTAATGCATGGAACAAGATCAGCAAGTTCAACCCGTTTGACCTGAAGCGTTCGGCCGGAGCCGGTGTCCGTGTATTCCTGCCGATGATAGGTATGATGGGTATTGACTGGGCTTACGGATTCGATCCAATCAACGGTTCAAGGCAGTACGGAGGCAGTCAGGTACACTTCGTCTTGGGCCAGGAATTTTAACCTGACGTGACAAACTGATATAATATAGGTAGAACAACACTGTAAAAAATACGATTATGAAAAAGTCATTATCAATCGCAGCAATGTTGCTGCTTGTTTGCATCAGCGCCGGTGCACAGAAGTTTGCATTGGTAGACATGGAGTATATCCTCAACAGGATTCCCGCATATGAGCGCGCCAATGAGCAGCTCAACCAGTTCTCAAAACGTTGGCAGGCTGAGGTCGAGGCCCTGAACCTTGAGGCTCAGACTTTATACAAGAACTACCAGAACGAGGCTCTCTTCCTTTCCGAGGAGCAGAAAGCCAAGAAGGAGGATGAGATTGTAGCCAAGGAGAAACAGGCAAGTGACCTTAAGCGTCAGTATTTCGGCCCCGAGGGCGAACTCTACAAGAAGCAGGAGAGTCTGATGGCCCCCATTCAGGATGAGATATATGAAGCTATCAAGCAGATCAGCGAGGCAGACGGTTATCAGGTCGTTATAGACCGTTCATCGGCCAGCAGTATGATATACGCCTCACCCAAGATAGACATCAGCAATGAGGTTCTCAAGAAACTGGGATATTCAAACTAATTGCATATCTTTGCTGACCCGTTATTAACTCAGAAACAAAAACAATTACGATATGAAAAAGACTATTATCATTGCCCTGATGGCAATACTGCCCTTGGGCGTTTTCGCACAGAAGTTCGGTCACATCAATTCAGCTGACATAATTCCTTTGATGACTGAGTACAAATCCGCACAGGCAGAGTTGGAGGATCTTCAGAAGCAGTATATGGAGGAGCTCAACTACATGCAGACCGAGTATCAGAAGAAAGAGGATGATTATATGACAAACCGTGAGACCATGCCGGAGAGCATCCGTACCCGCAGGGAGGAGGAACTCGGTGAGAGTCAGAGAAAGATCAGCCAGTATTATCAGGACTGCCAGGTTAATCTGGAGCAGAAACAGATGGAGCTGATGAACGGCATCAACACCAAACTCCAGAAGGCTATCCAGTCAGTAGGTGAGGAGGGTGCATATGTATGCATTTTCGATATCGCAGGCGGCACGGTACCTTTCGTAAGTTCAACTCTGACAACCGATGTTACCGAGACCGTAAAGGGCAAACTCGGAATCAAGTAATATACTTTACACTATACTGTTAAGGGGAACCGGCTTTCTGTCCGATTCCCCTTAACGGCTAAAAAACTAACCCGATATAATGAAAGTCAAAACACTTCTTGCCTTTTTTCTTGCCAATGCCTTCCTTATGCTCTCAGCACAGGAGGGCAAGTTCGGTTATCTGGATTTCAACGGTACATTGAGGATAATGCCCGAGTATCTGGAGGCAGAAAAGACCCTAAGGGAGATTCAGTCCGATTACCATGAAGAGATAGAACGGTCCAAACGGGAGTTTGAGCGCCAGTATATCGAATTCATGCTGGAACAGGATCATCTGTCAGCCTCGATAGTGGCCAAAAGACAGAAGGAACTGCAACTCCTGATGGACAATAACGCCCAGTTCAGAGACAACGTTCAGTTGGAACTCGAAGCCAGACGTGACGAACTGCTGATGCCGCTCAAGAAGAAACTCATGAAAGTGGTATCGGATGTATGCGTTGAAAAAAATCTGGATTATGTGGTGGATACGGGAAAAGGCACCTATCTTTACATTAACCCGGAAAAGGGAGTCGATCTTACTGACGACGTATACAGGATACTTGGTATTCAAAGAAAGATTGAATCAGTTGCAGAGGGAGAGCAACCGGTTCTGATTGATGACAAAGAACAATAAAAAGGCAGAATAATGAGCAAGATCATCTTGTCCGAAAAGCCCGGTCCCATCGGTATTTTTGATTCGGGATACGGCGGTTTGACCATTCTTAAGCATATTCAGGGCACTATGCCTGAGTATGATTTCATGTATCTTGGCGACAATGCCCGTACACCCTACGGTACGCGTTCGTTCCAGGTAGTATATGAGTTCACGCTGCAATGCGTCACAAAGCTTTTCGAGATGGGATGCCATCTGGTTATTCTGGCATGCAATACGGCATCGGCCAAGGCCCTGAGGACAATACAGCAGATAGACCTTCCCCGTCTGGATGCGACCCGCCGTGTGCTCGGAATTATCCGCCCGACGGTTGAATCCATCGGTGAATTGACGGTTTCCCGTCACGTGGGACTGCTGGCAACGCCGGGTACCGTAAAGTCCCTGTCTTATCCTCTTGAAATAAACAAACTCTTCCCTGACATTACCGTTACCGGCGAATCATGCCCCATCTGGGTTCCGTTGGTGGAGTCAGGCGAGTCACAGTCCGATGGAGCTGACTATTTCGTGAAGCAGCATATTGACAACCTGCTCGCCAAGGACAGTGAGATAGACACCATCATCCTGGGATGCACACACTACCCGTTGCTTCTGGACAAGATACGCAAGTATGTACCTGAAGGAATCAAGATAGTATCGCAGGGCGAGTATGTGGCATCATCACTGAAAAACTACCTTGAGCGTCATCCGGAAATGGATGCCCGTTGCACCAAGGGAGCGGCAACCAGCTACTATACAACCGAGTCGCTTGACACTTTCCTGCCAAACGCATCAATCTTCCTGAACTCGGCAATTGACGCCGATTCAATCACTCTCTGATTTCCTGATAAACTTGCGGGCAATAGGCCCTATAGGACGGACAGAAAGGAAACTGACCACCAGAACGGTGACCAGTACCAGTATTATGTCCTGAATCTTTATGCTTACAGGGTAGGCGTCAACTATGAAGTTGCCGGCCGATCCCAGTGAGATGAATCCGTATTTCTGCTGCAGCAGGACTGCTATGACACCCAGTACCAGACCGGATACGGCGCCTATCAGGGAAATGAGCACGCCGTTTATGATAAAGATTCTCTCAATGGTCCTGCTCTCGGCACCCATGCTCTCAAGCAGACCCGCATCCTGCTGTTTCTCAACCATGAGCATTATCAGTGAACCTATGATGTTGAAACATGCTATCAGAAGGATGAATGTCAGGAACAGATAGGAGATGAACTTCTCCATCTTGAATACCTTGAATACGTCCTGCTGCTGGTGGAGACGGTCCTGAACCTTGAAGTCAGGTCCCAGCAGAGACTCCAGTTCCCTTATGGCCTTGCGGACAGACGTGCCCTCCTTTGTCCTGATCTCCAGGGCCGATGCCTCACCGGTGCGGTCGGTCAGCTGCTGTGCCAGATCAAGTGAAATGATCACGTAGTTATCGTCATATTTCTCCTGTTCAACGCAGAATACGACTCCCGGAGAGTAGATGCTTGCCTGATTGAAAGAGACGGTGGGATCGACAAGACTTACACTTCCCTGTTTCTTGGGAACATATAGTCTGAGAGGGTAGGCCGGTTTCATTCCGCAGTTCATGGTTCCCATAAGACCTATACCCATGATGGCATAGTGGCATACCTCATCCTCAAGCATGTAGATGCCGTTTCCTTTGAGCAGATTCTCTATGCCTACCAGGTCATGGTAACTGTCATCGACACCCTTTATCATGGTTATCTGCTGCTTGCTCTTATAACTTATCAGAGCCTGCTCCTCGAGTGTGAATGAGTAGACATCAATGAAATCCTGTTCCAGAGCCTTGCCGATGCGCTCATCGTCCATACTGAAAAACTTGCGGTTTGCGGATACCACCTTGAGTTCGGGATCAAAATCCCTGAACAGTGATTCTACAAGTTCATGGAATCCGTTGAATACCGATAGCGTGCAGATCAGGGCGAACGAGGCAAGCATGATTCCGGCCACCGATATGGCGGATATCACGTTGATTACGTTGTGGCTCTTCTTTGCAAAGAGGTAACGGCGGGCTATGAAGAACGGAAAATTCACTTTTTGAGCAGTTCGTCTATGTGGGCCATGTAATCTATGGTCTTGTCAAGGAAGAAACGCAGTTCCGGAATGATGCGGAGCTGATGTCTTACCCTCTGACCGAAATCGTATCTTATATCCTTTACGTTGGCGTTGATGTTCTTTACCGTTTCCTCGCCCTTCTCTGAGGGGAAGATGCTCAGATAAACGCTGGCAATGCTAAGGTCGCTGCTCACCTTTACCTCACTGACGGTAATCATCAGGCCCTTGGTAAGCTTGGTCTGATAAAGGAACAACTCGCTGAGCTCTTTCTGTATCAGACGTGAGATTTTCTGTTGTCTTGTGCTATCCATATGTCTTATTTCTTTCTTATTATCGTGAGTCCGTCCCTGATGGGTATCATAGCCACCTCAACGCGGTCATCGGCTTTGACCATATCGTTGAATTTCCTGACTGCTATGGTCTGGGGGTCGGAATCATATTCACTGTCCACTACATGGCCGTCCCAAAGGGTGTTGTCGGCTATCATGTATCCGCCGGGTCTGAGATAATCCAGAAGGACGTCATAATAATCGGGGTACTCCCTCTTTTCTCCATCCAGGAATATCATGTCAAACTTCAGGCCCAACTGAGGAACCACCTTGAGAGCGTCGCCTATATGAAGGCGGATACGGTCCGAATATGGAGATTCCCTGAAACCTTTCATGATAAAATCCTCCAATTCATCGTCAATTTCGACCGTATGAACGATGCCTCCTTCCGGGAGTCCCTCGGCCATACATAACGTGGCGTAACCGGTAAAAGTGCCTACTTCCAGGATGAGTTGCGGCCGGATCATGGTGACCAGCATCTTCAACAGGCGCCCCTGTATGTGACCCGATGCCATTCTGGGGTTGAGCATCCTGAGGTTGGTCTCACGGTACAGGTCTCTCAACAGAGAACTTTCAGCTCCGATATGGGCAGAGATGTACTCTTCCAGGAGGTCTTCGCCCGTATAACCGATTCCTTGTCCCGATGTAGCCATAATTTGTTATCTTTGTGCAAAGTTAATCGGTTTTTCTGACAATATGAAACCAATGCTTAATCGTTACCGCCAGTATCTGCTGCTTGAGAAATCTCTTTCTCCCAATACGCTCGAGGCGTATATGGACGATGCCGGTAAACTTTTGGGCTATTTGGAAGAGTGTGGTCTTGAGATAGAAACCGTTACCCTTGATGACCTGCACGGTTTTGCCGCTGCAATGGGTGATCTGGGCATAGCTCCCAGGTCACAGGCCCGTATCATATCGGGCATAAAGTCCCTTTTCAAGTTTCTCTGTCTGGACGGTTTCCGCCAGGACGACCCCAGCGAACTGCTCGAAGCCCCCAAGATAGGACGCCACCTGCCCGACGTGCTGTCTGTCCAGGAGATAGACGCCATAATAAGCCAGATAAACCTTGCCACCCCCGAAGGACAGCGCAACAAAGCCATGATCGAGACCATGTACAGTTGCGGACTGCGCGTATCGGAACTCTGTTCACTGAGGATGGAGGACCTTTTCCTGGATGAAGGGTTCATACGGGTTATGGGAAAAGGCAGCAAGGAGAGGCTGGTTCCAATTTCAGGAAGGGCCGTAAAAGAGATAAAGCTGTATCTGACGGACCGATGCCATATCGATATCAAACCGGGTGCCGAGCCGTATCTTTTCCTGAGTCTGAGACGCGGACGTCCGCTGTCCCGGGTGATGGTGTTTGACATCGTAAAGAATCTCACGGCAATGGCCGGAATTAACAAAACGGTAAGTCCGCACACTTTCCGTCACTCGTTTGCAACCCATCTTCTGGAAGGCGGTGCCAATCTGAGGGCCATCCAGTGCATGTTGGGACATGAGAAAATCTCTACCACCGAGATATACACGCACATAGACAGAAGCCGTTTACGCGAGGAAATTGTGTCGCATCATCCCAGAAATTTGTGATTTTTTTTCATTTTATTCGGTTTTTTTGACAAAAACACCTCTTTTTATTAAAAATATTGGGTGTAGACCATTGTATGTGTCATTCTTTTTGTAGTTTTGCGCTTGTATGCACTATAGGCAAAAATGTTTAACCAACAATTAATAACAAAAACTATGTCTAAATCAAGTCGTTTTGCGCTTTTCTGCGCAGGTGTCCTGATGCTTGCAAGCTGCAAGAACTTCCAGGTTAAAGAAGAGTATTTTGTAGTAAATCCTAATCCCCTTGAAGTACAGGGTGGTGAGGTTAACTACACCGTAACCGGTACATTCCCCGAGAAGACTTTCATCAAGAAGGTTGTCTGCACCGCTACTCCCGAGCTCCGTTGGGAAGGTGGTTCCGTTCAGGGTGAGCCTGTAACTCTCCAGGGTGAGAAGATTACCGGTAACAACCAGGTTATCGAGTGGAAGGAAGGTGGTACATTCACCTACAACGGCAACTTCAAGTATCAGCCCGAGATGGCTAAGTCAGAGCTCTGGGTTGTATTCGAGGCTACCAAGAAGGGCAAACCCATTGAAGTTGAGCCCGTTAAGATCGCTGACGGTGTAATCGCAACTGCCGAGCTTTATGCCGAGACCGCTAAGGGTGCCAACACCGCAGGTTCTAAGGATGCTTTCCAGCGCATCATCAAGGAGACTCAGGATGCTAACATCATGTTCGTTATCCAGCAGGCTAACGTACGTTCATCAGAGACCAACAGCGATGCTGTCAAGGCTTTGAAGGAGTCTTTGAAGAACTTTGCCGCCGACACCAAGAACTATGCTATCGACAACCTCGAGATTTCAGCATATGCTTCACCTGATGGTGGTTTCAAGCTGAATGACAAGCTGGCTGCCCAGCGTGAGAAGAACGCTGCCAACTATGCTAAGAACGAGATCAAGAAGGCTAAGGCTGATGCAGCCATAGAGTCAAAGTATACCGCTCAGGACTGGGACGGTTTCAAGGAACTCGTAGAGAAGTCAAATCTCCAGGACAAGGATCTGATCATCCGCGTTCTTTCAATGTATGATGATCCCGAGAAGCGTGAGGCCGAGATCAAGAACCTCTCAGCTGTTTACAAGGATCTTGCTGCCGACATTCTTCCCCAGTTGCGTCGTGCCCGCATGACTCTGAACTATCAGATCATCGGCCGTTCAGACGAGGAGATCCAGGAGGCTTACAAGACCGATGCTTCTGTTCTGAGCGTTGAGGAGCTGCTTTACGCTGCTACCCTGACTGAGGACAAGGCTGAGAAGAAGGCTATCTACACCACCGCTTCACAGAACTATCCTAACGACTACCGTGCATTCAACAACCTCGGTGAGATAGCATTCAAGGATGGTGACCTGGCAACTGCAGAGGCTAACTACAAGAAGGCTCTCGCTATCAAGGCTGACGCTCCTGAGGTTAACACCAACATGGGTCTGCTCTGCCTTGCACAGAACAAGCCTGCTGATGCTCAGACCTACTTCGCTAAGGGTGGCCAGAGCACTGAGAACAACGAGGCTCTTGGTAACATGTACATCGCACAGGGTCAGTACGAGCGCGCTCTGACTGCTCTTAAGGGCAGCAACACCAACGGTGAGGCTCTTGCAATGATCATGACTAAGGATTACGCTGGTGCCCAGAAGGTTCTTGCAGCTGTTAAGAATCCGGATGCCAACACCGCTTACCTGGCTGCTGTAGCTGCTGCTCGTACCAACGATGCTGCTGGCGTAGCTCAGAACCTGAAGAAGGCCGTTAGCCTTGATGCTTCACTCAAGGAGAAGGCACAGAAGGATCTGGAGTTCGCTAAGTTCCAGGATGCTGTAAACGCTCTCTGATTATAGAAGAACAATAAAAATTTTCGCGTGAACAAATGCCGGAAGATGAACTGACGGCGCTGCTCACTCTAAACAGAATAGACGGACTGGGATGTACAGGTGCCAAATTCCTGTATGAACAGTTAGGCAGCGCGCAGGAGATCTTCAGGAATCGCGAACATCTTAAAGAAATCATACCTGGAACCAGCACACAGACGATTGATGCGTTGTGTGGTTCCAGGTATGATTCTTTTATCCGTGAAGAACTTGCTTTTATTGAAAAACACGGAATTAGATGCGTCACAATCGCTGATTCTGATTATCCTGCACGTTTGTTGGACTGCCATGATGCTCCCCTTGTTTTGTTTTCATTGGGTAACGTCAATTACAATGCGGCCCGTACGGTTGGCATTGTAGGTACACGTAAGGCTACCGATTATGGGCGCCGTATGTGTCATACCTTTGTTAAAGAGCTGCATGAACTGTGTCCTGACATTACCATTGTCAGCGGCCTGGCATACGGCATAGACATTGAATCCCATAAAGCCGCCCTTGAGGTGGGATTCCCCACAATTGGAGTGCTCGCCCACGGACTGGATATGATCTATCCGTCGGCCCACAGACCTGTAGCCAAACAGATGCTGTCAGATGGAGGTCTTGTGACTGAATTCATGTCAAGGACAGCACCCCTTGGTCCGAATTTCGTACGCCGTAACCGTATCATTGCCGGGCTGTCCGATGCAGTGGTTGTGGTTGAGTCCGCAGCCAAGAGCGGATCGCTCATAACGGCCGAGATAGCGAACAGCTACAACCGTGAATGCTTTGCATTTCCCGGCAGCGTAGGTGATCCTTACTCGGTAGGATGCAACGAACTGATACGTGACAACAGGGCAAGCCTTATCACATCGGCTTTTGATATGGTAAACGCAATGAACTGGAATGACAGTGCGCGTAAGGGCTCGCCGGTTCAGAGGGAACTGTTCCCGGATTTGACCGATGAGGAGGAAAAAGTGTACGGCCGAATAAGACTAAAGGCACAGGGTGTACACATAAGCACGCTGATGACGGAACTCAACATTCCGTATCCGCATCTTTCAACGATACTTTTCAGTCTTGAGATGAAGGGTCTTATACAACAGGCACCGGGATCGCTGTGCAAGCCTTTATAGCTTGCGCAGTGAATCCTTGTACTGTGAAGGTGTCATACCCGTTTCCTGCTTGAAAACGGTGCTGAAATACTGGCTCTCGGAGAATCCGGTCTCTTCGGCTATGATGCCTACTGACTTGTTGGTCTTGGCGAGCATCTCCTTGGCCATGTCTATACGTATTCGGCGTATGTACTTGTTGGTCGATGCGCCTACCAGGTTGTTCATCTTATTGAACAGAGTGGTGCGTGACACATTCATGTGATCCACTACCATATCCACACCCAGCATAGTGTTGCTGATGTTCTCACGTATAAAGCGGTTCAGCTTGAGTACGAACTGTTCATCGGCAGCACTGAATGTCTGATCCTCGGATATGGCAGTAAAGAATGATGTGGCGTACTGACGCTTGATCTCGTATCTGTTCTTGAGTTGACTCCTTATGATCTTGTACAGCAGTTTGGAGTCAAACGGTTTGGGCAGGAACGAGTCGGCACCCATCTTGTATCCCATGTCCTGATTCTTGGGATCGCTTCGGGAGGTGAGCAGTATTACGGGGATACTACTTAATTCCAGATCGGTCTTGATGGTCTTACAGAGTTCGAAACCGTTCATACGCGGCATCATGATGTCACTGACCACAACATTGGGCATGCGCTGGCGGATGAGGTCAAGAGCCTCTTTACCGTCGTGGGCTGTGTAGATTGTCTTGAAGAGCGTTGAATACTCATCCTTGATGAACTGCAGGATGTCATCCTGATCATCGACAATGAGCAGCGTCATACTCTTGGTGTCAAAGTTAACCTCGTCAGTCTGGACAGGCTCCTCTATGTTGCCGAAGTCAGTTGATTCGGCCATTGCAGGAACCTGAGGTTTGGCAGGAGCTGTGTGCAGCTTTTCTCCAAGATTGTCAGGTATCTCTATAGTGAATGTGGCACCGGGGCCGTCATTCTTTTCGGCCTTGATTGAGCCGTCAAGCAGTTCAATCATCAACTTGGCATGCGATAATCCCAATCCGTAGCCCGGAATATTCTCATTCTCCCTGTAATAGCGTTTGAACAGTTCTTCGGGGCGGCAGGTAAATCCGCGGCCCTCATCATGAACCTTGATCCATACGGAGCCTTTACTGTGACCGGTGGTTACCGTAATGGTTCCGGTATCACTGTATTTGATGGCATTTGACATTATGTTGTTGAATGCCGTTTCCATCATATGAACATCCATATCTACCTTACCCAGATTGGGCATCGGCTCAAACTGGGTTTTCAGCCCCTTGGCATAGCAGTCAATCTTGAAGTCCTCGATTATCTTGCCCAGCCACTCGTTCAAGTCTATATTTCCCAGGACTATGTCACTCTTGCTGATGTCAGTGGTTCCTTTGTCCAGAATGGTGTTGACCATCTCTGTCATCTTCTGAACCTGATTGAATATGCGCTCCAGACGGTCATAGTCAATTCCCTTTACAGCCTTCTCGTCAAGCATATCCTTTACGGGATTGTATATCAGGGACAGCGGTGTACGCAATTCGTGGGCCAGGTTGGAGAGCAGTGATATCTTGTCGTCCTTATGCTTGTTCTCCTGTGCGTTTATGGCGCGGTCCATATCTATCTGTTTAAGGCTTATGCCTATCTTGGATATGGTGACGCTTATTGATATGATGATGGCTATGATAAGCAGGTAAGCAGGAACAGTCATAATGAACGGGCGTGCCACGTTGTATGAAAGAATCTCCTGCGGTTCACTCCATCCCTGGATTGTACGCTGGCTTACGGTGAGCGTGAACAGTCCGTGTGTGGATTTAGGAATGGAGAACTCGGTACTGGTGGTTATGGTCTGGGATACAGGATATGGACGGCCTTTCTTATGTAATTCATACTTGAGTGATACCGGTCTTGTGGGATCAAACTGGTCTATGGCGATATCCACATTCAGCAGTGAGTATTTGTTGGGTAAGCTCAGAGCCCTGTCCTGTCTGGCGCCGCTGCTTTCATGAATGGTGCCGTCAAGCACTATCTTGGTGAGTGAAACGGGGTAGGGGTTGCTGTTATAGCGTATGCTTACGTCGTCAGGATTGATGATAAGGATACCCGAGGTGTTGGGGAAGTAAACATATCCGCTTGCGGAGACAATCGAGAATCCGGGCAGGAAATTGAGCATTGTACCGCAGTCTCTTCCGTAATAGGTAAAAGGCTCCTTGAAGTCTTTGTCATTAGTGTCAATCATGATCATGAAAGCTTTGTCGGTGGTGATCCAAAGATGGTCATGACGGTCTATTGACATAGACAGGAATACTCCATAGTCCTTGTTGTCCATGATCCTGGAGAGTTTGTTGGCTCTGGGATCATAGCTCAACACCTCATCGGGAGAGCAGGCCCATATTATGCCATGGGAGTCTTCGACAACATTTGAGATATCACTCTGGTCGTCTTCCTGACTCTGGAATACAAGACGTGCCAGAAGAGTCCTGTAGTCAATCTCGTAAATGCATCCGTTGCATACAACCGTAGCGTGTGAAGGCTGTGCCTTGACATCGACCACGACACCTCTGTTCTCCTCTCCGTTTTTCTGGAGCACTATCTCCCTGATCTCCCTGATGGCACGGCGGTATATGAGATGACGGCCGTTGCAGTTGAACAGCATGATGTCACCGTCGGGGGTCGTTATGGTCTTAAGGTTGGTAAGTCTGGAGGATGATATGTTTATTCCGGCATCGGCCATGAATAGGGCGGGAGTTGTCCTGCCGGTTCTTTTGTTGAAAAGGAACAAGCCCTGTGAACGGTCGGTAATGAGCAGATTGTCGTTGTCAAAACTGCATATGCCCGATATTCTCATGCCCGATGTCGAAGGATACAGGGTCTGTTGCTCGGTTTCCTCGTTGAACCTGCTCAGACCGAATCCTGCCGAACCGAGCCATAAAGTACCGTCAGACTCCTGGTAACCGGAAATGGGGATACTATAGGTCTCAACGCCATGCTCAATGATGTCGGTGTTGATGTTATGGAAGAAAGACTGTCTTAAGGTAACTATACCACGGTGCAGTGTTCCCAGGATAAGTTCGTTATCCTGAGGGTTGACTTGGGCGCAGAGAACGTGCAGAGGATCGATCTTGCCCAACAGACTGTTGTCAATCTTTCCGGTCTTACGGTTCAGGATAGACAATCCGTGTGCTCCCGTACATACCAGAAGGTTTCCGTCAGGCATCTCGACAAGACATGTTATGGCATCTTTGAACAAGTCGGAAACGGATGCATCATAGTGGGCTATCATGTCGAATCCTGATTTCACGTAGTATCCGGTTATACCGCTTTCCTTGTAGGCAATCCACAGGATATCTTTGGAGTCAATGAATACGGATCTGCTTACCATACCGTATCCCAGGGAATCCATATGGGAAAGAATACCGGTTGTAGTGTTCAGGTGGTATATGCCGCGGTCGTCCTCGACCAACAGGATCTGGTTGGGATCACTTGAAAGCTGAAGCAGTTTTGTAAAGTGGAACTGGCGCTCAGAGGGGAACTGGGCTACCATGCTTGTGGTTCCCGTGTTCAGGTCATATACCATTACGGCACTCAGAGGCATATTGTAGAAATAAGCCGAGTCTCCGTTCATCATTATATATTCGGTTCTGAGACTCTTTCCCTCGAATGTGACCAGACGGGTTGAGTCATTGTCCGGATCAAAGTCTATTATATAGTTGGTTGTGGCTATGATTGCGCGTTTTGAACAGCCAATTGAAATTACGTCACCGGCCACTATGTCATCTTTGCCTATGGTAAAATACTGATACTGGCGTATTGTTCCGTTGGATATCAGATTGGCTCCGTTTGTGGTTCCCACCCAGAGCCTTCCGTAGTAATCCCGGGCAAATGATCTGACGGCGTTGCAACTCAGACCCTTGTCTATGGTTATCTCGACCTGCTGGGTGTAACTGGCACTAATGGTTATGCAGGTTATGACCGATATCAGTAATGTCAAGATCTTTTTTTTCATATGGCTTGAAATCTGTGAATGTTGCGCTAATGTAGTAAAAATGAAATAAATTGACAAGCAAAGGTTTTGAGTTATTGCCCGCGTACCTCCTGCACGGTTTTGCCTGTTTCACGTTTGAACGTCTTGTTCATCGCATCCACGCTGGTAAAGCCGGTCTCTCTGGCTATCGTTTCCAGATCCTCATCCGTACCGGTCAGCTTATCCTTTATGATGCTTACCTTTATCTTTGTCAGATAATCGGCTAGGTTGGTGCCGAGCAGTCCCTTCATCTTCTTGAGCATTACGGTTCGTGTTATGCCGGTCTGTTCAAGGATATAGTCCTCATTGAATGAAGGATCTGATATGAACTGGTCTATCAGGGAGTTGAGCGATCCTATGAATTCTTCATCAGAAACACTGAAGGTCTGGTCAAGACTCATCTTGCTGAAGAATCCGAAGTTGTACTGCCGCTTGATCTCAAACCTTCCTCCAAGCTGGCTGCGTATCAGGGCATACATCTGTTTTGATTCGTACGGCTTGGGGATGAAGGCATCGGCACCCATCTTGTATCCAAGAGCTTTGTTTCTCTCATCGGTACGCGTGGTGAGCAGTATGACGGGGATGTGGCTGATTTCAAGGGTTCTCTTTATGTAACGGCATATCTCGAATCCGTCCATCTGAGGCAGGTCGATATCACTCACCACCAGATCGATATCCGTACTTTTCAGCAGATCTACGGCTTCATTTCCGTCCTGTGCCGTAAGGATGAGTTTGTACATTTCGTCGAATTCAACGCTGAATGATTCCGTCAGTTGTTTATCGGCGCTTACAAACAGTATGGTCATGTCATTGGTGTCGAAATCCTGTGCCATGCCTTCATGCATACTGTCTGAGGCTCTGTCTGATGAAACCTTTGACGGACTGTCATCGGTATCAGCCTGTGCCGGGGAGTTCTTGTCGGAAGTTGACGGGAATTCCATATAGAAGGTTGAACCCACGCCGTCTTCATTGTTCATGGCCGACATGACGCCTCCTATAAGACTGAGCTGTAGTCTTGCATACGGAAGTCCCAGACCGTATCCCGGTATCGAGCTGTCGGTGTTTTCCCTGTAATATCGTTTGAACAGATCCTCGGGATTGCAGGTGAATCCGCGGCCCTGGTCCTTGACTGAGACACGGATGTTATTGCCTATCTTTTGTGTGCTGACGGTTATCGTGGTTCCTGGATTGCTGTATTTGATGGCGTTGTTAACCATGTTGGAGAGTCCGGTCTCGATAATTCTCTTGTCTATGGAGACCGTGCCTATGGAGTTGTCCATTATGAATTTTAGGCTGAACCCCTTTCCGTAGCAGTCTATGCGGTAGTCCTCCAACAGGAAATTGAGCCATTCGTTCAGGTTTACCTCTTCAATAAGGATATCGGCTTTGTTGACATCGGCACGGCTGCTGTCCAGAATCATGTTGACCATGACGGTCATCTTGTTGACCTGGTTGAAAATGCGTTCCATTCGTTCATAATCAATACCGTCAACTGACTTTTCCTGCAGGAAATCCTTAACGGGATTGTATATGAGAGATAGCGGTGTACGCAGCTCGTGGGCTATATTTGAAAGGAAAGCGATCTTGTCCTCACGGTTCTTGATATCCTGGGCTGCTATGGCTTTCTCAAGACGGTTCTTTTCCCTGTTGCTTGAGAACTTGGCAATGGAGTAACCGAATACGAGCATCAGAATGAGTGCCGAAAGGACACCGGGTATGGTTCCAAGGAACGGTTTCGCTACCTTGAACCTGAGAATGGTCTGCGGTTCACTCAGTCCCTTACGGTAAGCTTGCCTTATTACCACGTTGTAATTTCCGTTATCCATTCTGGGTATGGTAACGGTCGTGCCTTTGGTACTGATGGACCTTACCAGGATATCGCCCCTGTAGATATTGTAGATAAGCAGATGGGGATAGGTGGGATTGAAGGAGTTGGCCGAGAACTCCAGTTCCAACTCCCTGTATTTGAAGGGCAGCTTTAAAGGATGTTCCAGGGAATTATCAATCTCGTCCTGCATATAGTTCCTCTTGTCCGTGCGTGCGGCCGTGCAGATAACGTCGACGGGGGGAGTATCATACATAAGCGCTCCGTTGGAGTTTATTGTCACCATTCCTATGGAATTGGGGAACAGTACGATGCCCGATTCGGTGCAGAATGAGAAATAGTTCAGGAAACGCGAACTAGGAACACCGTCCTCAATGGAATACAGCAGCAGTTCTTTTTTTGCAAAGTCATACATCTGGATGTACTCATTGGTCGTGGTGAACCATATCCGGTCCTTGGTGTCAACAGCCACGTTCATGAATCGGCCGTTATACCAGGTCTCAACCAGGACTTCGTCAAAGTTCGAGCGCGGATCGTACCGGTGCAGGCCGTCCGGTTCGGTAAAGAACAGCTCTCCCTGTGAGTTGGCGTCAAGAGCAGTGATATTGTGTATGACCTTATCCTTGTTGTGATATATGCATTTGCATTCCAGGGTGTTGTAGTTCAGTTCGAGGATGGAGCCCCGGAACGTTACATAGACGGCATAACGTGTCGTGCAGACATTCTCCACATTGCGGACTATCTGCCCTTCATCATCTACCGAGAACTCCTCAAGCCTGTTCTGGGACTGCTTATATACGTAGTGATGTAATCCCGCATTGAAAATGAATATGTCTCCGTTTTCGGCTCTGGCCATCTTGACGTTGGTCAAGCCGGCATTGTTGGTGGTTTCTATCGATGAGAACTGCTCGGGACGGGAAATCCTGCCGGTGGTGAGGTTGAACAACAGTATCTTGCCTGAAACATCGGCCATAAGGATATGGGTGTCGTCAAACCGGCACATTGAAATGATGCCCAGGTGTTGGGTTCCTGCAATCGTGACCTTTTCATGAGTCTGGGGATTGAATCTGCAGATTCCGTTTCTGGTGGTGCCCAGAATGACGGTACCGTCGGGCTCTTCGAAAGCCGATGTGTAATTCTCAAAGTTGATGATTCCGTCCTCCTGTTCAAAGATATGCTGTATCTGGCCGATGAAAGTCTTTCTCATTGAGATGAGTCCGAACCCGTAAGTGGCGTAAAGCGTCTCTTTGTCATCGGAGTTGATCAGGGTGGCGGTTATGTTTTTGAGATTGTCTATAACGGTTATGTCTGTCCTGCCGTCATCGTTAATGCTGTTTCGCTGTATCACGCAGGATCCGTTCTCGCCATGACCGGCCAGAAGATTGCCGTCAGGAAGCGGGGCAAGGAAAGATACGTCATCGGACGGCATCTGACAGTTGCGGGTGTTGTATTGGGCAACATTCTCAAAGTTGCTGTTGATATAATAACCTTTGATTCCCTTTGACGGAACCGACATCCATATGACATTGCTGCGGTCTATTGCAGTCGCCTTGGCTATGATGGGCCTGTCCGTTCCGGATACATGTTGCAGAGAACCGCTCTGACGGTCAAAACGGAAAAGGCCGAGTTTGTCATCGGCAAGATATAAGGTAGACTTGTCCGTTTCGGAGCGTAGGATAGTGACAAAATCATAATCGTCATCACCTGTGAAGGAAGCCAGCAGCCGGCATTCCATAGTTTCCATGTCGTAACTGAAAAGGCTGCGCATGTCGGAATCGTAGAACGTCACGACGTTGTCCTCCAACAGGAAACTTTTGGTCTTGAGAATGATGTCGTTGTACTTAAGGGTTTCGGCAAAACGGCTTTTTGTGTCATAGTGGAGGATACGGTCCTGGCATGCAATCAGCACACTTTCGGTACATACGATACCTTTGACGTTTCCAAGCATCACCAGTCCTCCCTCGGATACCATCTCCCTGATGTTGGTGACGGTGCCGTTCGATATTACCGATAAACCGACATCCGAACCAACCCACAGTCGGCCCTGTCTGTCCTTGGCCAGAGCATTCAGGGACTGGCTTTCAAGTCCGTTTCCTATGGTACTTTGGGATATGGAGAGACCATTGACGGCCCACAGCAATGAGGAATAAATTAGAGCAAGCGCTGCTGTCAAGACTTTTCTCATAAGTAGTAAAACCCTTTATATCACTACAAAACTAACTAATTTTTCGTGCATAAAAAAAGAGCGTGCGGAAAAACCCGCACGCTCTTTTGTAATATAGTTTCTGTTCTGATCAGAGGTTCGGGTTGTATTTCTTCCACTCGCTTACTGCGGGGAGAACGCCCAGTGAGATAACCTCGTCGCGCATAGCCTGGAGGTGCTTGTAGCTGGCCTCGATGTCAGCCATCTCAGTAGCGGTACCCTTGACGTCTGTGTAGTGTACGCCGGTAGCGTCGATGGTTGAAGGCATAGCCATCATCACGTTCTGGAACTGTGAGTTGTTTACGTAGCAGCCTGCGGGCCACTCGAACTTCTCACCGCCCATGGCAGCGCCTATCATCTCGATTGATACGAATGAGGGGCTCTGGAATGATGAACGTCCGCGCAGCTCAATTATCTTGGCACCACCCTTGATGACATCCTGCTTCATCTGGGCCCACTGCTCGTTGGTAAGAGCGGGAGTGCCGATGATGTCGGTCAGAGGCTTGCCGTCAACCTTTGCGGTTGATGCGAATACTGCCATCTGCTCGCCGTGGCCGCCGTATGTGCGGGCTGTGGTAACCTTGTCCTGAGCAATGCCGAAGTGCTTGGCAAGTGCGCTCTGCAGACGTGTTGAGTCAAGAGCAGCCAGAGTGGTGATCTGTGAAGGTTTCAGACCTGAGTAAACCAGAGTTACCAGACCGGTGATATCGGCCGGGTTGAAGATGATAACGCAGTGCTTAAGATCGGGGCAGTAGGTCTTGATGTCCTTACCCAGCTGCTCGGCTATCTTGGCGTTGCCAACCAGCAGATCCTCACGGGTCATACCGGCCTTACGGGGTGCGCCACCTGATGAAACCATGTACTTGGCATCCTTGAAAGCCTCCTCTACCTTGTCGGTGAAGGTGATGTTCACACCGGGGAATGAGCAGTGACGGAGTTCCTCAACTACACCCTCCAGACCGGGAAGATAAACATCATAGAGACAGATGTTTGATGAAAGTCCCATCATAATGGCTGTCTGAGCCATGTTTGATCCGATCATACCGGCTGCGCCAGAGATGACCAGTTTCTCATTTGTCAAAAACTTCATAGCTGTTTTAAGTATATTAGTCCGTTATTTTTGTCTTGGACCACAAAAGTAATCAATTACTTGTTTGATTGGTATATAAATTCAGAAAAGTTGCACTATTTTCGTACTCAGAAACAAACATATCTACATATGGCAATCATCAAATCAGTAAGAGGCTTTACACCGGTAATCGGAGAGGATTGTTTCCTTGCCGATAACGCCGCCATCATAGGTGATGTGGTTATAGGCGAGGGGTGCAGCATATGGTTCGGAACGGTGCTTAGAGGCGATGTCAACTCCATCCGCATAGGCAATGGAACAAACATTCAGGACGGTAGCGTGATTCACACCCTTTACCAGCGTTCGACAACCGTGATAGGTGACAACGTATCGGTGGGTCACAACGTAACCATCCACGGTGCCGAAATCCGGGACAACGCTCTGATAGGTATGGGATCTGTAGTTCTGGATCATGCCGTAGTGGGCGAGGGTGCCATCGTAGCTGCCGGGTCTGTAGTGACCGGTAAGACGGTGATTCCGCCCCATACCCTTTGGGCAGGCGTTCCGGCCAAGTACATAAAGGATGTGGATCCGGCTCAGGCTGAGGAGATGAATCAGCGCATTGCCCGGGATTATCACATGTACGCCAGCTGGTACAGATAAGCTATCCAGCTGCACCAGGGTCAGACCCCTTTGCGTCGTAACAGAAGTAGCTATAAGAGCAACCTTTCATACGACGCAAAGGGGTCTGACCCTAAAAGCTAGTCGAGCTTTATCTCACCTAGTGATATAGCTAGTCGAGCCCAATCTCGCCAAGGATTTTATCTGATGTGCCGCTGCTGCTACGCACGTAGTCTCCTGCGTTCTTGCCGGCTTTCTTGAGGAAGCCCGGATCACTGATGAACTTGTCAATCAGGATACGCAGGGTATAGGCATCGGTAATCTCAAAACCTCCTTTCACCTGCTTGAGTTCCTGAGCCTCGCGGAAACGCTGGTTGTTAGGACCGAACAGAACCGGTATGTCAAATACCGCCGCTTCCAGAACATTGTGAATTCCCACTCCGAATCCGCCGCCGATGTAGGCGATGTGGCCGTAGCGGTAGATTGAGGAGAGCATTCCGAAGCAGTCTATGATGAGGGTGTCGTAACCCTTTATGTTTTCAAGCGTAGCTTTTGACAGACGTATGTGGTCACGTCCATTGAGACGGCCCTCAATCTCCTGGAGATGCTCCTCATGGATCTCATGGGGTGCAATGATCAGTTTCCAGTCGGGCTTGGTCATGAAGTAGGGGATGAACAGTTCCTCATCGGCCGGCCATGAACTGCCTGCAATGAAAGTGGGGTCACCGTTCACGAACTTCTCAATGACAGGGAACTGCTTTGAAGCGGCAGCAACCTCAAGGACACGGTCGGCACGGGTATCGCCCACGATTGAGACATCGGTTATGCCGATGCTCTTGAGCAGGTCCTTGGAGTGGCGGTCCTGTACAAAGAGATGCTTGAAGTATGTCAGGGCTTTGGCGTATCCGCGGCCGTACCACTTGAAGAACAGCTGGTTGTCACGGAATATGGACGATATGCTGAATATCTCGATGTTTCTCCTGTAGAGTCCCCTCAGGAAATTGGGCCAGAACTCGTATTTGATAAAGAAAGCCTTCTCTATCTTGATGCTGTCCAGGAATCTCTTTACGTTGAGAGGAGTGTCAAAAGGTATGTAGCAGACAATGTCGGCTCCCTTGTAGTCTTTGCGTACCTCATAGCCTGAGGGTGAAAAGAAAGTAAGCAGTATCCTGCATTCGGGGTGCTTGCTGTGAATCCTTTCAATCAGCGGACGTCCCTGCTCAAACTCTCCGAGTGAAGAGGCATGGAACCACAGGTACTTGGATTCCGGATCAACCTGCTCCCTTATGGTATCAAGAATATGGTTGTGCCCCTTTATGAGAAGACGAGCCTTCTTGTTGAATAATGCCGCTATATTTATGCATAGGGCATACAGGCAGATTCCTATAGTGTAGATGATCATCTTAAGCTACAGTCAGGAAAGTTCTGAAATGGCCTTACGGGCACGTCTTAAAGTCTCTTCACGTCCCAGGAAATCGGTAATGCAGAATATCTGCGGACCCATGGCCGCTCCGACCAGAGTAACCCTCAGGGCGTTCATTACCTTACCGGTGGCATATCCCTTGGAGGCTATCCACTCCATTACCTTGGGCTCAAGCGTCTGGCCGTTCCAGTCAGGCTGGGCTTGCAGGAAATCGCAAAGCTCGGCAGTAGTCTGGGGAGCCTCGTCTTTCCACCACTTCTTGAGTGATTTCTCATCATACTCAGTGGGAGCCTGGAACAGATAAAAGCAGTTGTCCCACAGTTCGCCTATAAAGTTGACGCGGTTCTTGACCAGGCCTACGGCGGTCTCTATGCGATCCATTGGTGCTTTGATTCCGTGACTTTCCAGAACAGGAGCAAAAAGTTCTGCAACCTCGCGGTCACTCTTGAGCATTATATATTCGTGGTTGAACCAGACAAGTTTCTGATAGTTGAAACGGGCACCGGCCTTGCTGCACTTCTCCAGATTGAAAAGGTCCACCATCTCATCCATGGTCATGATCTCGCGGTCATCACCGGGATTCCAGCCCAGCAGCGCCAGGAAGTTGATCACAGCCTCGGGGAGATAGTCTTTCTCGCGGTAACCCGATGAGATCTCACCGGTCTTGGGATCATGCCATTCCAACGGGAATACAGGGAAACCCAGACGGTCACCGTCACGCTTGCTCAGTTTGCCGTTACCCTCGGGCTTGAGAAGCAGGGGTAGGTGGGCGAACTGCGGCATTGTATCCTCCCAGCCGAATGCGCGGTACAGCAGCACATGCAGCGGAGCAGAGGGCAGCCACTCCTCGCCGCGGATGACATGGGTGACCTCCATCAGGTGGTCATCCACTATGTTGGCCAGATGGTATGTGGGGAGCTGGTCTGCAGATTTGTACAGGACCTTGTCATCAAGAACGGATGAATTGATGGTAACCTTGCCGCGGATAAGGTCATCGACCTCAACCTCCTGGTCGGGTTCGATCAGAAAACGTACCACATACTGGTTGCCGGCGTCAATAAGAGCCTTGACTTCATCGGCGGGCAACGTAAGTGAGTTGCGCATCTGGCCGCGGGTTGCGGCATCGTACTGGAAGTTGGGGATTTCGTTACGCTTGGCTTCAAGTTCAGCAGGGGTGTCGAAGGCGATGTAAGCCTTGCCTGCCTCAAGCAGCTGGTCTACGTATTTTTTGTAGATATCCCTGCGCTCGGACTGACGGTAAGGGCCGTAGTTTCCTCCGAAAGAAACGCCCTCGTCGAATTTGATTCCGAGCCAACGGAAAGCCTCGAGTATATATTCTTCAGCACCCGGCACAAAGCGGTTGCTGTCTGTATCCTCTATTCTGAAAATAAGGTCGCCCCCGTTTTTGCGGGCGAACAGGTAGTTGTAAAGTGCAGTGCGCACGCCTCCTATGTGGAGTGGTCCCGTAGGACTGGGTGCAAAACGTACCCTGACGCGGCGACTGCCTGTTTTGTCTGTCATCTCTTCTGTTTTAGCGGTGCAAAATTAATCATTTTCTCATGAAAAAGTCTTATTTTTACGAGCCAACAAAGAGGGATAATCTTAATGAATGATAAAAGACGCTTTCTAAAGAGCAACCGCAGCCTTCTGGTCATATTGTCGGTGGTTTCGGCCCTGTTGACCGTATATTTCATGCCGGCCGACAAGCAGGAGAAATACTCCTTCACGGTGGGTAAGCCCTGGACATATGAAGTCCTTATAGCACCATTCAATTTCTCCATTCAGAAGAGTGATGAAGCGTGGCAGGCCGAGGCCGACAGTGTCAAGGCGGCTTTTGCACCCTATTTCAGCCGTAACAACAGTGTGGGAGAGACAGCTTTGGCCGATTTTGACAAATTCTATGCCGACAGTCTGAACAAGCTGGTGTGGGAGGATTCATATCTGGGCATGCGCCGCCGTCTGGAAAAGGTCTATCGTGAAGGAATAATATCATCCCAGGATGAAGAAGTCCTTGCCGGCAAGCGGCTGTTCCGTGTCTATGCAGGCAACACGTCATCGTTCGTTCAGACATCAAGCGTACGCAGCGTGAGAGACGCCTATCGTCTGGTAACGGATGCCGAGATTTATGTCTATGACCGCGAAACCCTGCTCAGGCACAACATAGACCAGTACATACAGCCCAACCTGGTTTATGACGAGGCACGCTCGGAGGCAGACCTGACTTCACAGCTGAATGAGATATCCCATTTCCGCGGCATGGTTGTGGAGGGCCAGAAAATCATAGACCAGGGTGAGATTGTCGACGAGCAGAAAAGCAATATCATCAATTCATATCTGACCATCGTCAATGAGAAGAACCAGTCCAAGCGTTTTGAGATGCTTACCTGGGCCGGACGTTCAGTATTTGTACTGCTCTGTTTCCTGGTTCTGTTCATCTACCTGAGCCTGTACCGCATAGACGATATCGAGAACCGTTCCATACTCTGGTTCCTGTTCGGTTCAATATCCCTTTTCACGGTAGGAATGGGCATTTACTGCCAGTACTCAAGCTGGAGCATATTCCTCTTTCCCTGCTCCATGCTGGCAATCATGCTCCGGATATTCCTTGATTCCAGAACGGCATTCACAGGTTACATGGCATTCGTACTCTCAACGTCACTGATAGTACCCATGCCTTATGAATATGTCCTGTTGCAGTTCCTGGCCGGTCTTACAGGTATCTACTCGCTCAAGGAACTCTCGCAGCGTTCTCAGATACTCCGTACATGTCTGCTAATATTCCTGTCATACAGCATGGTATGGACTGCATTCCAGATGACCCAACTTGAGAATATCCGTGACATAGACCCGTGGACATTCCTCTTCTTTGCCATCAACTGCATCATAATTCTGCTTGTATATCCGTTGCTGTTCGTCATAGAGAAACTGTTCGGATTCACATCGAACGTAACGCTTATAGAACTCTCCAACATCAACAACCCCCTGTTGCGTGAGCTGGCAGAGAAGGCACCCGGTACATTCCAGCACTCCATGCAGGTTTCAACCCTGGCATCCGAGGCAGCCACCCGTATCAAGGCCAACCCGCAGCTGGTGCGTACCGCCGCCTTATACCACGATATAGGAAAGATGGATAATGCGCCTTTCTTTACCGAGAATCAGAATGGATTCAATCCCCATGATAACCTGACTCCGCAGGAGAGTGCCAGAATCATAGTGGAGCATGTTCAGAAAGGACTGATCCTGGCCGAAAAGTATGGACTTCCCGAAGCCATAAGAGGTTTCATATCGTCCCATCACGGAAAGGGTGTGGCCCGATATTTCTTTATCAAATACACTCAGGCTCATCCCAAGGAGACGCCCGATCCGCATGATTTCAGTTATCCGGGGCCCAACCCGTACTCCAAGGAGACAGCCATCCTTATGATGGCCGATGCAGTTGAGGCCGCATCACGCAGTCTCAAAGAGTATACCGAGGAGAGTATCGGTGAACTTGTGGACAAGATAATAGATACGCAGGTTCAGGAGGGTTATTTCCAGGACTGCCCCATAAGCTGGCAGGAGATTAACCGCGTAAAGGAGACCTTCAAGGAGAAACTGCGTACCATGTACCACACCCGTATCAGCTACCCCGAACCGGTTTCTACTGCGGGTCAGGATCAAAAGACAGAGTAATACCGTTTACGTCATTTGCCGCAATTGTGTTGTCCAATGCCTTGGACAGCATCGCACGGCTTTTGTCAACAGAGAGTTCCAACGGCAATTTGATGATTATGCGGCGTATGTACCTGTAGCGGATCCTGGATACGGGAGGCGAGTCAGGTCCCAGAACCTTGTCTTCGCCCAGAAGCGTCGCCAGTTCCTTTTTCAGAATCAATGCAGCCCTGTCCACCTGCTCCTGTTGCGCTCCTCTGACCGCGACTGTTATGATACGGGTATACGGAGGATAACCGAAATCATGGCGTTCCTCCATCTGGCTCTCATAGAATCCCGCATAGTCATTTTTACGTACCAGATTCATGACCGGTGTGTCGGGCTGACGGGTTTGTATTATAACCTCGCCGGGAACATCCTTTCTGCCGGCCCTTCCTGCCACCTGCGCCATAAGCTGGAATCCGCGTTCGGTTGACCTGAAATCGGGGTAACTCAGCATGGAGTCGGCCTGAAGTATACCCACTACACTGACTTTGTCAAAATCCAGGCCCTTGGAAACCATCTGCGTACCTATAAGTATATCGGTCCTTCCCTCCTGGAAATCCTCCAGTATGCTCTCGTATCCGCTTTTGGCCGAGTCCAGATCCAGACGAGCGGTACGCACTCCGGGAAACAGTTGCGCTACCTCTTCTTCTATCTTCTCCGTTCCGAATCCGTAGTTTCTGAGCCGATTGCCTGAACATTGGGGACAGACGGCAGGAACGCGGTAACTGCGTCCGCAGTAGTGACAGGTTGCGGTATTCAGACTTTTATGGAATGTAAGGCTAACGTCACAGCAGTCGCATTTCTGTACCCATCCGCAATCGGGGCACTCCACCGTACCGGCATATCCGCGCCTGTTGTGGAACAGAATGACCTGACGTTTGTTTTCAAGAGCATTGCGTATGCTGTCAATGAGTTGCGGGGAGAAGAGTCCCTGCATATACTTTTTGCGTCTCAGCTCATACGTATCGACAATCTTTATCTCAGGCATCCTGATACCTTTGTAACGTTCCGTCAGGGTTACCAGTCCGTATTTGCCCGAGACGGCGTTTGAGTAACTCTCCAATGCGGGTGTGGCACTGCCCAGAAGTGTCTTGGCGCCATATATCGATGCCAGCATTATTGCTGTGTTCCGTCCGTGATAACGGGGTGAGGGATCTTCCTGCTTGAAACTGGGTTCATGCTCCTCATCCACTATCACCAACCCCAGATTCTGTAACGGCAGCAGCACGGCCGAACGGGCTCCAAGTATAAGTTTGTAGGGGTTGTCACCGGTAAGTTTGTTCCAGACCTCGACTTTCACATTGTCCCGGCATCGGGAATGATAAACGCACATATCATTTCCGAACACCCTTTGAAGCCTGTGTTCTATCTGTGTGGTCAGGGCTATCTCGGGCAACAGATACAACACCTGCCGGCCTTTCTTTATCTGCTCCCTGATAAGATGGATGTATATCTCTGTCTTACCGCTCGATGTGACTCCGTGCAGCAGACATACGTTTTTGGAACTGAAAGCGCGGTGTATCCCGTCAAGAGCCTCCTGTTGCGCCGGACTGAGGGGAGAGGGTTCGGACAGTGTTCCCTTGAATTCCGGCAGTCGGCCGGTCTCCACCTCATAAGTCTCAATAATGCCGTTTTCCTGAAGGGAGTTGAAAGCCGATGTGTTCCTGCTACCCTCCATAAGCGCCCTTTTGGTAACGGGCTTAGTCTGGGTACCGTCTTCCTTTATGCCCGATAGTTCCAGAAACCTTTCATAAAGTTCCTTCTGCTTTACCGCTGTCTTGCCGAACTCAGGATCGGTATTCTTTCCTGTCCTTACGAACACTGCGACACGAGGTTTGTATATCTGTTCCTTGGCGCTTGAATCTGGACGCAGTCCGGAAGGCAAAGCGGCTTTGAATACATCACCCGGAGTGCAGATGCAGTACCTGCGGATCCACTCCATGAGTTTGAGCTGGCCTGGCAGTACGGATGGACGTACGTCATCGAGTATACTCAGTATCTCTTTAGTCTCATGTCCCGTGGGCCTGTTTCCGTGTATCCTGACAATGAGTCCCGTGAGACGGCGGCTCTTTCCGAACGGCACATAGACTCTTGCTCCGGGCACCGCCAGGCGCTCCAGAGCGGCCGGTACGCTGTAGGTGAACAGTTCGTTGAGCGGTACCGGAAGGATTATGTCGGCAAACATGGACATCGGGTCGTAAAGATATAAAAAAAGACCGGCTCCCGTTAATGGGAACCGGTCTCAATATGTGACTCTTTTTTAGAATGTCCAGGTCAGGGAGAACTGGAGTGTGCTTGACTTGAAGTCAACGGGTTTATTGTCTACTACAGCACCCGGGGTGGGGTTGTCAATTACCTTGACTGCACCCTCCTTTGAAACGGGGATGTTATAGTTTACACCGGCCTGGATGTGGTTGATGAGCTTGACACCTGCACCTACGTTGATACTCCATGAGCTCTTCTCAAGTGCAAAGTCCTTAACCTCGTTACCGTCGTTGAAGGTTGTGTTAAGGTCACCTATCCTGAAATCAAGCTGAGGACCGGCAGCAAAGTAAACGGCTGCAAAGTTACCGAGTCCAAGAGAATACTTGAGTGAAAGAGGGATAGAGATTGACTGATTCTTCATTGTGGTTGTATCAGGAAGCTCAACACCCTTCTGTGAATAGAGAGCTGCTACGTCAACTCCGATTCCGATGATAGGAACCTGAACCTCGGCCATCGGTCCGAAGAAGAAACCGGTGTAGCTGTCCTTGTCTGTTGCAGACTGCTTGGAGACTGCAGTGATATCATTGTTAACCAGGTTAAGACCGCCGCGCAGACCCCAGCTGAACTGAGCCGATGCGGGGATGAATGAAAGCAGTGCAAGACTGCAAACGATCAAATCTTTTTTCATATTCATTATTGATTGAAAATTGTTAGTCTGGTTGCAAAGTTAACACATTTCAGTGAACTGACAACCTTTCTCCGCCTGATGCTGACTGACGTGGAGCACGGGGTGCTTTCTCCTTCTTTTCCTTAGGTTCCTTGGGCTCTTTCTGCTTTTTGGTTGAGGTCTCATCGGTTGTCTGGGCCTTCATATCCTCCTTCAGGTCGGCTTCACTCCACAGACCGTTCTGGAAGTCTTTCAGCTGCTTCTCAATGCGGGCTCTTTCTGCCTGCAGCTCCTCATCGGTCTCGCAGTACTCTGACAGCGGCATGTTCCTGAGATTTGAAGTCTTGTAGATTTCTCCCTCGTACTGACGCATTACAAAGTAATCGTCAAGTGACATGTTGCTGGTATTGTTGTAACTGCTGGTCATAACCTGTGTCTGTCCCAGATAGGGGCTTATCTCGTCATAGTTGAGCCAGAACATCGGGTAGGCTGTGGGTCTTTCACCAAAGTCGCTCTGCATGAGAACAGGACAGATAGCTGTAACGCGTGTCTGGAAATTGGACAACTGGTCCAGATAGTTACTCTCCTTGATGTAGTACTTTTCGGGACTGGGGATATCCGTGGGCTCTATTTTGTACTTGCCTTTCTCGTCCTTTGTGTAGTAGATATAGAACTTGTCCAGCATGTTCTCAACATCCAGTTCATTATCGGGAGTAAACAGTTCGTTTCCGTCCAGACGGTACTCGTATGCCTTGATCTTGCCGTCAAGAATCAGGTTCAGCACCAGCGTGAAGAAATTGACACGGTCACCCAGAGGCTGCTCGGGGTAGTACAGAGCGGCATTCTTCTCCTTCTTGAGGTCAAGTTCACGGTAAATATCACGTCGCCACTGAACCTCGGTAGGCATGGCGGTCTGGGCGGTATATTGGGAGCGTGCACGGTCTGAAATGGTTACTGCCGTGGGGCTCTTTTCGGCCTCCTTCTGAGCCTGCTGCTCCTGGAGCCTTTTGGTAGGCTGAGCATTCACCATAAGTGATGCAGCCAGTGTCAGAAATAAAAGAATACTCTTTTTCATATGGTTTTCTCCTTTCCTTTTATCAGTTTAATATAACCTCAAGTGAGGTGGTGAGCTGACGTTCGATGCCGTCGGGACCGATTGCCTTGACGCGCTGGATATAGAAGCGGCGTCCGCGTCCCAGCTGCTGGAACGTCCTCTTCTGACGCTCTGAGAAGTTGGGGCCGTCCGAAAGCTCGGGTACGGCATTACCGTTATTGTCAAAGAATGTGGTCTCAAAACTAATGACACGGAAACCTATGTTCAGCAGACCGTTGTCTATGGCTGCCACGATACCGTCGGCTGCCAGCAGGTTACGCTTGAGCAGAGGTGTGCCACCGCCACGGTAGCGCTGTGTGTTGCCGTTCTCATCCTTATACTCTATGAAAGGTGCCGGATCGGGCAGCTGGCGTACATGGAACTCGTATTCTCCCATGCTCTGCTGGCGTCCCTCCTGATTGGCGGTTACGGCAATCACTACATCCTGGTTGGGAGTGGTGGGCTTGCAGACGAATGCGTTGCCGCTGCGTGTCAATGTTCCGCCGCCGTTCTTGAGACGGGCCGATATCATATTGCTGGGAACACCGGGTACTGAAATACTGATGGGGTTGTCAATACCGGCATAGAGCACGTTCATCATAGTGGCCGATACGGTTGCCAAAGGTGATACTACCGAGTAGTTCTGCGTAAAGTCACGGCGTATTATGCCGTTACCGGAGTTGAGCTCCATATAACCTGAGATGGTATAGTCACCGGTTCGTGTAGCGGGAACCTCATACCAACCGTCCTGGGAGTCAATCTTCTTGCCGTCAATGTAGATGGCCGGACGGGCTGTCGAGTCAACGGCAGCCATGATGATGCGTGCCTTGAATGAGTTGCCCTGAACCACGTTCTGTGAAGTAGGAATCACATATGCGTTGATGGCGTTTACACGAAGGTCGCCTACGTCAATGTTGTTGACCAGAGTATGGAGCACCTGACCCTCGGCATAACGAACGTCATTCTGCAGTTTGGTAAGCATTGTGATGGCTGCAGCCACGGGCATGTTCTCATAGTTGTACTCCTGCCAGTTCTTGCCCAGCGAGCCAACCTTTACAGGAACCTCGGTGCTGAAGTTGTTGCTTATTATCTCCTTCTGGGTGGGGTCATTGACCATCTCCAGAATCCTGTCACGATAATTGTTGATGGCATCATAAAGCATGCCGCCCTTGCCGCGTGAAGGATGGAGCATGACCTGTGTGGCAGCCTCCAGGTCCTCACGGTTACGGATATCGTTTACATCGGCATCCTTACCGTCGGCCTCAATGGCAATCAGTGTCTTGAGCTCATCGGCGAAATTGAACAGCGAGTCTGAAATCTGCTTTACGTAGAGGGCCTTGCTGTACCATTCGCCCACCTTCTCATGGTTGATGGAATCGGCAATGGCGAACTCGCGGTAAGCCTGCTCGTTCTGTATTGTGGCGTTGGTCGTGCTCTTGCTCAGACTCTCCTCCACTATTCTGAAACCGTTCAGCACGTCCGATGATACGTTCATGGCAAGCATCGCCAGAAGGACGATGTACATGAGGTTGATCATCTTCTGACGCGCCGATGGCGGTCTTTCATTCTTTTTCTTTCTGCTCATAGCATTTTACTTGGTTCCCATCTGGGAATTGACTTTCATTGCCTCAACCATGCGTGCATAGACGCGGTTCAGTTCCTCTATCTGCTGAACCATCTGCTTGGTCTGCTCGTTCACCTTTTCGATGTTCTCCATCTGGGTGCTTGCAGACTTGAGGTGCATCTCATAGAATGTGTTGATGCTTATGAGGTTGCGTGAAAGCTGCTCTATCTCCTCGGAACTCTGCTCCATCTTCTCTGAGTGACGGCACATCTGCTCCATCTTGAGTGTCAGGTCATGGACACGTGCTATATAGTCCTGTGTAATACCCTCCACACCGTCAATGTTGAGCGGACTTGCACCCTCGGTGGCAACAGGAGCCTGAACAGGAGCCTGAACGGGAGCCTGCTGTACGGGTGAGCCTGCAGTACCGTTTATGATGATGTTTCCGCGTACGCGCGGGCCTTCATATTCATCCTCATCATCTTCCTGACTGGGAATGAAGGGTTTCTCAAAACCTGAAATGAAGAACACCAGAACCTCGGTACCCATACCAATGAACAGCATCAGGTTGGCGCCCTTGATGTGGGTGAGCTTGAAGAGTGCACCCAGAATAACCACGGCTGCACCCCAGCTGTACAGATAGTTCAGAAGGATTCTGCCCTTGGGTGAATCCAGATAGTCCTGTATACGTGTCAGAAGACCTTTTTTCTCTATTTTTTCCATATCAATCCTTATTTCTGTTTATTTACGTCCTTTGGAGGAACCGACTGTACCTACCTGTGTACGTACGCATCGGAAACCTATGTATGAACGCTGCTCGTTCTGGTACTCGTAAGTACGCCATGATGACTCGATGAACTTCTCGGGATCCTTCCAGGAACCGCCGCGAACGGCCTTACGCTTCATATAGTAGGGATCCTCGACCGATGCATTGTAGTAGAGCTCGGGGTTCATGTCGTTCATCTGGAGAATACCGGCCTCGGTATAGGTGGTCGATGTCCATTCGGCCACGTTTCCGGCCATGTCGTACAGACCGTGTGAGTTGGGCTTGTATGAACCTACCTTGGTGGTTATCAGGCTTCCGTCCTTTGTGTAGTTTCCGCGTTCGGGCTTGAAGTTTGCGTAGTAGCAGCCGTCCTCATCCTTTGAACCGGTTGACTTCCAGGGATAACGGTTGTTCTCACGGCCGCGTGCCGCGAACTCCCACTCAGCCTCAGTCGGCAGACGGTAACGCTGTATGTACTTGGCCTGAGCGCCCAGACCTGCCAGCAGATACTCCGTACGCCATGCGCAGAATGCATTGGCCTGCTCCCAGCTTACGCCAACTACGGGATAGTCGTTGTAGTTGGGGTGGTTGAAGTAGAGACGCATGTAGGTCTCGTTGTTGGCATTGGGGAAATCATTCACCCAGCAGGTAGTGTCGGGGAATATGTTTACAATGTATGTATTGACAAAGTCGTACAGACTGCTCAGTTCCCTGTTGATGGTCTTGCGTACGATATTGCCGTTATCATCGATATAGGCGGTATCCTTTGATATCATAACCTTCTCGTTTGATACCTCCTGGTCGGTGTTCCTGCTTCTGTCATTGGGGTCAAGCTGGTTCTTGCGGAGAGCGGCCTGGGTGTAATCAAACAGTTCGTAACGGTAGTTGAGCTGCTTTACATCAAGCATCCTCTCACCTGTGATGGGGTGACGGTAGAATACGCTCTCTATAGCTCTCTGCTGATCCTCGTTGGGCTTCTTCCAGGGAATGGGCTTGTTCCAGTTAAGGTGCGGGGTTATGGGCTCGCCGTATTTGTCCTCGGTAATCATGAATGATTCATCACCACCGTATGCGGGATCGGCCAGACGTGTACGGATGATGGAGTCACGTACCCACTCCACAAACTGGCGGTACTTGGCGTTTGACACCTCCTTCTCATCCATCCAGAAAGACTCAACCGATATCTCTTTTGTGGGAGCGTTCGAGCCCCACAGGCTATCGTTTCCTTCTTCACCTATCTTGAGAGATCCTCTCTTGACAAGTACCATGCCGTACGGTACGGGTTCGCGCAGAGCAGCACGGGAGGAGCCTGTCACTTCACCTCCGTTACCACCGGCATAGCCGCTGCTTGTGCAGGACTGTGTCAATGCCATAACGACCATCATACCGGTCAGAACAATGTTTTTCAGTTTCATTGTATGTTACTTATAAATACCTTACACTTTTATGTACGTTTCTTCCTTTCTTGAAGAAATCCACATCGGTCTGCCAGGTTACCATCAGGTCGTGGCTGCCTTTCAATGCACCTACGCCGCTGGTGTAGAACTCATATGCATAACCGATGAGAACATCCATAACCTTGCCTCCTATCATCGCGGTGACCGATGTCCCCGGACTGTAGATTGCCCCTGCATATAATATGGTGCCGTCATATTGGTAATAGCCTCTTACCGACAGGTCCACCCTGTAGAAATCCAGGTCGCTCTCTACAAGAAAGCATGGCTGCACCCATAATAACGGATTTCTGAGAGCTATATTGCATCCTCCTGTCAAATATAGGGTAGGTTTGATGTACATATCGATGTTTTTTCCCTCGGTTTTTCCGAATTCCACATGAGGAAAATTGAGATGTTGGGCCGATGCCCCCAACCACATGTCACCTCTTACATAAAGCAGTCCGGCACCCAGGTCACCCACGGTTCCGCGTTCGTTTCCGGTGGGGAAAGCCGGATCATTCTGAGTCTCCATCTTGAGTCTGCCGCCGTTGAACTCCTCGGACATGACACCTCCCTGGACGCCTATGTTCATCCAACCCTTGCCCATATTCATCTTATAGGCATAATTGAACAGAAGTCGGCGGTTGGTAAACAGGCCCAGAGTCTCGTTAAGCAGTGCCGCACCTACCGAGTTTTTGTATTTGCCAAGCGGAACAGGCATATTGGCTCCCACGAACATGGTAACGGGGGCATTGGTATATCCTGCCATCTGCATGGAGAGTGATCCTGCCACATTCGCCCTTTCGTTGCGGTTCATGGCGGCAGGGTTATAGAGATTCTCCACCTCAAGGAAATGGGTGAAGTGCGCATCGGTTTGTGCCTGCAGGTTTACAGACAGAGCCAGACACGCGAACAATGTTATGGAAACGAAACGTTTCATCGTGTTCATCAAGAGAATAACGGCAAAAATTGTCCATTATTTTTGCTCTTGATGAAATTTTATCTAATTTTGCGCCGCTTATTCCCAAAGAAAAAGTCAGAACTAAATAAAA
>CAJOJD010000006.1 GCA_905234745.1 uncultured Bacteroidaceae bacterium
GAGGCCCGCGCCGACCTTTTCGGTCTCTACTTCACTGCCGATCCCAAGATGGTTGAGCTGGGTATCATGCCCAACAAGGATGCCTACAAGGCCGAATATGCCAACTACATACGTAACGGTCTGATGGTTCAGTTCACGCGCGTTGAACTGGGACGTCCCAACACCGAAGCCCACATGCAGAACCGCAAGCTCATTGCCGAGTGGTGCTATGAGAAGGGTGCCAAGGACAACGTGATTGAGAAGAAGGTACGTGACGGCAAGACCTACTTCGTAGTGAACGACTACGAGAAACTGCGCGACCTGTTCGCCCAACTGCTGGCCGAGATCCAGCGCATCAAGTCAGAGGGTGACTACGAGGCAGGCAAGTACCTGATTGAGACCTACGCAGTGAACATCGACCCCGCCCTGCACAAGGAGGTAAAGGAGCGTTACGAGGCCCTGAACCTGAAGCCTTACGGCGGATTCATCAACCCCGACATCGTTCCGGTTGAGAAGGGTGGCAAGATTGTTGACTACCAGGTAATCTACAACGACGACTACCTGAAGCAGCAGCTTGACTACGGCAAGAAATACGGTGCACTCTGAGTCAGTATAAAAAGTGTGCGGAAAAAATCCGCACACTTTTTTTGTTACAACGTCACAAATAATCCGTACCTTTGCAGCGGACAATGTGGAAAGATTTGAGAACCTTAGGTTTCCCGACAGCTTGCAACCACACAAAAAAATGCTAAAAGTCATCACAGTTGCAGCCCCTTTGTCCACATAGACATTGGGACTTTTTTATTTGTATATATGTCATACTTATTCACATCCGAATCGGTGTCCGAGGGACACCCTGACAAGGTAGCGGACCAGATATCCGATGCCGTCGTAGACGAACTGTTGGCTTTTGACCCCGAGTCAAAGGTAGCATGTGAGACCCTTGTAACCACCGGCCAGGTGGTGCTTGCAGGTGAGGTGAAATCCAAGGCCTACATTGACCTTCAGGAAACAGCCCGCCGAGTGATTAACCGCATAGGCTATACCCGTTCCGAGTACAAGTTTGACGGAGACTCATGCGGCGTATTCAGCGCCATACATGAGCAGAGTGCCGATATCAACCGCGGCGTTGAGCGCGAGGATCCCGAGAATCAGGGTGCAGGCGACCAGGGCATGATGTTCGGTTATGCCACAAACGAGACCGATGAGTACATGCCGGTTTCATTGGCTCTGTCACACCGTATACTGCGTGTTTTGGCCGATATCCGCCGCGAAGGCAAGGTAATGACCTACCTGCGTCCCGACTCCAAGAGCCAGGTGACCGTCGAGTATAATGACAACGGCAAACCAGTCCGCATCGATACCATCGTGGTTTCAACCCAGCACGATGAGTTCATCGCCCCCGAGAACGCCACGGTCGAGGCCCAGTTGGAAGCTGACCGCAAGATGCTCGCTCAGATTGAATCGGACGTAAAGAACATACTGATACCGCGTGTAATCAGCACCATAACATCGGACAAGGTCAAGGCCCTGTTTAACGGTGAAATCAAGTATTTCGTGAATCCTACCGGCAAGTTCGTGATTGGCGGACCGCATGGAGATACCGGTCTTACAGGACGTAAGATAATTGTCGATACCTACGGTGGAAAGGGAGCCCACGGCGGCGGCGCATTCAGCGGTAAGGATCCCAGTAAGGTGGACCGCTCGGCAGCTTACGCAACACGTCATATCGCAAAGAACCTGGTTGCTGCAGGTGTGGCCGATGAGGTTCTGGTGCAGGTTTCATACGCCATAGGCGTGGCCAAGCCCATCAATATCTTTGTAAACACCTACGGCACAAGTCACGTGAAGATGTCTGACGGTGAGATTGCAAAGATTGTGGACCAGCTGTTCGATATGCGCCCCAAGGCAATCGAGAACCGCCTGAAACTGCGCAACCCCATATACAGCGAGACCGCAGCATACGGTCATATGGGCCGTGAGCCTCAGACCGTTACCAAGGTATTTACATCACACTACATGCCGGCCAAGACCGTCACGGTGGAACTCTTCACCTGGGAGAAACTGGACTACGTGGACAAGATAAAACAGGCCTTTGGCATCTGAAAAGAGCAACTCAAATTCAACAGGAGGCCGACTAAACACTGTTTTAGCCGGTCTCTTCTTTTTCCGGTTCACCTTAGGGAGAGAATAGGCTACACCTGCGTGCTGGCTCCCTAAGGTCAGGGGGTAACGCAGATTCTGGCATTTTTCCGGCGCACCTTAGGGAGAGAATAGGCTACACCTGCGTGCTGGCTCCCTAAGGTCAGGGGGTAACGCAGGTTCTGGCATTTTTCCGGCGCACCTTAGGGAGAAAAATGGCTACACCTGCGTGCTGGCTCCCTAAGGTCAACGGGTGATGGCTCCCTAAGGTCAACGGGTGACCCAGGCGGGGTTGTGGACTTTGGTTTTGGAGGGGTTGTAGTATTGGGCCTTTACATCGGGGATATCGATGTAATAGGTGCGGTGGGATTTGTTGTTGAGTTTGGTCTCACGCAGCCACAGGTTGGCCCGTTTAAGGTCGGCATATGTGATGCCGTGATCCTCGGCAAACTTGACCAGATCCTCGATGGGATCTGTAATTTTAATCTGCTCCTTGATGGGGATATAGGGATAGAGATCCTCACGCTTGAAACTGAATCCAAACAGAGCCGGGTTCTCAAACATCATCTTGGCTGCAATGACGCGGAACATATAACGGGAAGTCTCATCGACCAGCCACATATCCATTGCATCTGTCTGATGCTGCTGCTCAATGCGGCGGTCCATTCCCTGCTGGCCTCCGTTGTAACTGGCTGCCACCGTCATCCAGTTCTGGTATTTGCCGTACGCCTTGAGCAGGAACTTACAGGCGGCCTCGGTTGCCTTGACCGTGTTATAGCGCTCATCGATATTGGCATTGACCTCCAGTCCGTACTCGCGGCCGGTAGCCTGGGTGAACTGCCATAAACCCGCAGCACCCGCTCCCGATACGGCCTGAGGGTCAAGGTTGCTCTCAATCACCATCAGGTACTTGAAATCATCGGGCACACCCATGCGCTTGAGTATGGGTTCAATCTCCGGGAACAGACGGTTGGCGCGCTTTATCATGAGCGTGGACATATTGTGCGAGTAGGTAAAGGCTATAAGTTCACGGTCCATACGCTCCCTGAGGTCGGCACGGTCAAAAGTGATCTTCTGGCCGGCAAACACCACAGATTCAGGAACCTGGGGCGGTACAGTCTGGGCTTTTACGGAGATTATGAAACATGATATGACCGATATCAGGAACAGTAGTAATTGCCTTCTCATAAAACTTGACTTAAGTGGCGCAAAATTAGGCTCTTTTCTTGAAATAACATTATCTTTGTTGCACTAACCAAAATAAAACCCTGACAATCATTATGAAAAAAATTTGCTATCTGTTATTATTGGCAGTTTTGTCCTTATCCGCTTGCCAGAAGGCAACAGTGAAAATTGACGATTACAAGGTATTAATCGGCATGTCCGACGGAACCCTTTACGTAACACCTATGGCCGATGACGCCATCCGCGTACAGTACATTCCCGATGGAATAGAACTGCCGCAGCTTGAAAACCTTATTTATACAGAAAACCCTGCTCATCTATCAATAAGTTGCTCGCAGAATCTGAGAGGCCTGGTATATGTCAGCAGCACTGAAGGCAATCTCCGGGCGGTTGTCAACACCCGTAACGGAAAGATAAAATTCAAGGATGCCAACGGAAAGGTAATCCTTAAGGAGGATGTCCGTTCCATTCAGACCGGCAAGACAGGTGATCTGAATTCTCTCTCAGTAAGCCAGTCATTCAAGACCGCGCCCGATGAGTTTCTCTTTGGTACCGGCCAGTTCCAGGACGGCTATCTGAACATACGCGGACTGACCCGCCGCCTTACCCAGGTCAACACCCAGATCTCTATCCCGATGATCATATCCAACAAGGGATACGGAATACTGTGGAACAACTACGGTCTGACAGAGTTTAACCCGTCAGACTACATGGTAGTTCTGGAGCAGGGTGCCGGCGACGGTACATCAGTAACTGTAAATGCAACCGGTACCGCAGGTAATGTTCGCGAGCGCCGTTTCTTTAACGATTTCAACGGTGAAATCGAGGTTAAGGAGAGCGGAGATTACTCAATACTGCTGGATGTTGGCCAGTCTATGGCCCGCAAGCATCTGCTCACCATTGACGGTGATACCGTTATCAACGCCAATAACACCTGGCTGCCGCCCACATCATCGGCCATAACCCATCTGGACAAGGGTACACATAAGGTATTTGTAAGCGGATCACGCGGTGACAAACCGTCGGTTGGCATACGCAAGGTGACCGATGTTACCACATTCAGTTCGCCCGTAGCTGTGGCACTTGACTACACCGTATTTGCCGGCACAGCCGACCAGATAATAAGTTCATACCGTAACCTTACCGGTAAGGTTCCGCCGATGCCCGACTGGGCTTTCGGTTACATTCACTGCCGAGAGCGTTATGACAGCCAGAAAGAGCTGCTTGAGAACGCACACCGTCTCAAGGACGAGGGCTACCACACCAGCGTGATTGTCCAGGACTGGCAGTGGTGGGGCAAGTACGGCTGGAACGCCATGCAGTTTGACGAGGGCAAGTACCCCGATCCCAAGGCCATGACCGACGAGCTGCACAGCATGGACATGAAACTTATGCTCTCCGTATGGTCCAAGATAGACAAGAACAGTGAGGTGGGCCGTCAGATGAACGCCGCCGGATATTACATTAAAGGAACCGACTGGATAGATTTCTTCAATCCCGATGCAGCCGCAGCCTACTGGAAGAACTTCAGCGAGCGTTTGCTCCCCACCGGTATTGACGCATGGTGGCAGGATGCTACCGAGCCTGAGAACGATGACCTGAAGGGCCGTATGGTGGCTGGAGGCAAAATTCCGGGAGAGTTCTACCGTAACGCCTACCCCAACATGGTCAACCATACCGTTTACAACGGACTCATAAAGGACCAGCCCCACCGTGACCCAATGATACTTACCCGCAGCGGATTTACCGGAATACAGCGTTACGGCGCCATCAACTGGTCGGGTGATGTAGGCAATGACTGGGAGACCCTGCGCCGTCAGATAGCAGGCGGTCTGAACCTGATGGCCACAGGCCAGCCCTGGTGGACATACGATGCAGGCGGATTCTTCCGTCCAAACAACCAGTACAGTGATGCCGCTTATCAGGAGCGTATGATGCGCTGGATTCAGACAGCAGTGTTCCTGCCGTTCATGCGTGTTCACGGTTACATGAGCCGCACCGAGCCCTGGAACTACTCGGCAGAGACACAGGCCAATTTCCACAAGCAGATAGAACTGCGTGACCGTCTGCAGCCATACATCCTGGATTGCGCCAAGAAAGTGAGCAATGAGAACTACACCATGATGCGTCCGCTGGTATTTGACTTCCCGGGTGACACCGAGGCTATGAAACAGCAGACAGAGTTCATGTTCGGACCGTCACTGCTGGTATGCCCCGTAACCGAGCAGGGCATCAAGTCCATGCGCGTATATCTGCCCAGGTATGAGGCAGGCTGGAAACTCTTTGACTCCACAGACTCAAAGATCTACAACGGAGGCGCCTATGTGGAGGTGCCCGTAACCATTGACCGTATTCCGGTATTTGTAAAAGCTGATCATAAAATCAATCTGAAATGAAAAAGAATATCGCCCTATTCCTTGCTCTTGCAGGATTATCAACTCTTGGCAATGCCCAGGAGTCTGACAACTGGACAACCCAGGTTACATTCTATACTCCTTCTATAGTTCGTATCTACAAGACCGGCCCTGACAATCCCGATACCAAGCAGAGCCTGTCGGTAATAATGCAACCCGATCAGGTAAAAATATCCCAATCAACCGATAAAAACGGAGCCAAGATATATAAGAGTTCCGACCTCACGGTTACGGTTTCAGGAAATGACGTTACATTCCAGGACAAGAAGGGAAACGTACTGCTTGCAGAGAACGGTTGCGGTCACGGCATAGTCTCCATGACCAGACCAGAGTATGCCGATATAGCCGTTGACCAGGGGTTTGACCTTGGGGCCGATGAACCATTGTACGGTCTTGGAATACTCCAGGACGGAAAGATGACCAAGAGCGGAACCTACAAACGCATGATTCAGGGCAATACCGATGACTATTGCAATATCATCCAATCCATCAAAGGATACGGCCTGTTCTGGGACAACTACTCACCTACCACTTTCGGAATTGAGGAGGGCAAATATTTCTTTACGTCCGAGAACGGAGGATGCGTAGACTACTACTTCATCTGGGGCGGTGATGCCGACGGCGTAATAGCAGGTATCCGCCAGCTTACAGGTACGGTACCCATGGTTCCGCTGTGGAGTTTCGGATTCATGCAGAGCCGTGAACGTTACAAATCATCGAGTGAACTTGTCAATGTACTGGACCGCTACCGTGAGGATGGTGTTCCAATCGATGTAATGATTCAGGACTGGCAGTACTGGGGCAACAACTACCTTTGGAATGCCATGGAGTTCAACAGCGACGATTTCCGCAATCCTGAGCGCTGGATCAAGCACATTCATGACCAGAACGCCAAACTGATGATCTCCATCTGGTCATCATTCGGCCCCATGACCAAACAGTATCGTGAACTGCAGCCTAAGGGTCTGTTGCTGGATTTCCAGACCTGGCCTCAGAGCGGTCTTGGCGACTGGCCTCCCAGAATGGATTACCCGTCGGGCGTAAGGCCTTATGACCCCTACAGCAAGGAGGCACGTGACATCTACTGGAACCATCTGACCCGTCTTTACGACCTGGGTATTGACGGATGGTGGATGGATTCGACCGAACCTGACCATCATGATTTCAAGGAGTCAGACCTGGATCTGCAAACCGCAATGGGTACTTTCCGCAGGGTCCGCAACGCATTCCCGCTTATGGCAGTAGGCGGCGTTTATGACAACCAGCGCGCTACAGCCAACGGTAATGACAAGCGTGTACTCATCCTTACCCGTTCAGCATTTGCAGGCCAGCAGCGCTACGGCTCAAACACCTGGTCGGGTGACTTGCAGTCCAACTGGAACAGTCTGCGCAACCAGATTCCGGCAGGCCTGAACTTTGCCCTTACAGGCAACCCCAATTTCAACAGTGACCTGGGTGGCTTCTTTGCCAACAGCTACAATGACAGTTACATGGACGAGAGCGCTACCAAGAACCCTCTGTATCAGGAACTTTACGTACGCTGGATGCAATACGGAGTATTCTGCCCCATGATGCGCAGCCACGGTACCGAGGTCCCGCGTGAACTCTACTATTACGGCAAGGCCGGTGAGCCCGTATATGACGCTCTTGTAGGAGCCATCAAACTGCGTTACTCACTGCTTCCGTACATCTACTCTCTGGCACATGACGTATCGGCCAACAACGGTACATACCAGCGCGCCCTGATGATGGACTTCAGGGATGACCACAACGTCTGGAACATGGGCAATGAGTTCATGTTCGGACGCGAGCTCCTGGTTGCACCCGTCGTGGAGGCAAAATATACTCCTGAGAGAGCCATGAGCAAGAGCCGTTCCGGAATAGGTAACGTTGATTTCCTTGAGCAAAAGACCAGCAAGGTCTACCTGCCCGCAGGAACACGCTGGTATGACTTTGAGACCCTTGAAATGTTTGAAGGCGGTCAGGAGATTGAGCGCAACGTCAACATCAAGAGCATACCTATGTATGTCAAGGCCGGCAGCATCGTGCCCATCGGCCCCGATGTCCAGTACTCGACCGAGAAGCCTTGGGATGACCTGGAGATACGCATCTACGCAGGAGCAAACGGTACGTTCTGCCTCTACGAGGATGAGTTTGACAACTACAACTATGAGAAAGGCGCTTTCACCACCATTGACTTCAAGTATGACAACAAGGGCCGCCAACTCACCATCGGCGCCCGCAACGGATCATATGAAGGTATGATACAGGAACGCAATTTCCGCATCACTTTTATCACTGACGGTATCAAGAGAGAGGTCAAGACCGTAAAGTATACTGGAAAACAGGTAAAGGTAAGTCTATAAATTTTGTATCTTTGCGGGCTGAAACATCATCCATAGATGACAGAATTTGAAATGATAGCCAAGACCTTCCAGGGGCTGGAAGAGATTCTTGCAAAAGAACTTATTGATCTGGGAGCCAATGGGGTGGCCATTGGAAACCGAATGGTGTCTTTCAAAGGAGACAAGGCCCTGATGTACAAGGCCAATTTCCACCTGCGTACCGCAATCCGTATTCTTAAACCTTTCCTTCACTTCAAGGCCGACAGTGCCGATGAGGTTTATGAAATCTGCCGTAAGGTCGATTGGGAAAAGTATATGGACCTGAGCGACAGTTTCGCCGTCGACTCGGTGGTATACAGCGAGGATTTCCGCCACTCCAAGTTTGTGGCCTACAGGGTCAAGGATGCCATAGCAGACTTTTTCCGTGACAAATACGGCAAACGCCCCAACGTGAGCGTAGCCAATCCGGACCTCACATTCCATATACATATCTCTCATGATGACTGCTCTCTGTCACTTGACAGCTCCGGCGAGTCACTGCACAAGCGCGGTTACCGTCAGGAGGCCATGGAGGCTCCTCTGAACGAGGTTCTGGCTGCAGGCATGATTCTTATGTCAGGATGGGACGGCAAGTGTGATTTTGTTGACCCTATGTGCGGATCGGGCACAATTCCCATCGAGGCCGCACTCATAGCCAAGAACATGGCGCCCGGTCTGTTCCGCAGCCACTTTGCTTTTGAGAAGTGGAAGGATTTTGACCGTGACCTGTTTGAAGAGATCTATAACGATGACTCCGCGGAGCGTGAGTTTGAGTTCAGCATAAAGGGTTACGACAAGGACCCAAAGGCCATACTGACCGCCAAGCGTAACGCCAAGGCCGCCGGTCTGCTGGACACAATCCAGTTTGAGCAGCGTGACTTCAAGGACTTTGAGCCCGTCAAGGAGCGCACCGTCATCATCACCAACCCGCCCTACGGCGAGCGTCTGGTCGAGGACAATCTGCTGGGCCTTTACGAGATGATAGGCGAACGCCTCAAGCATGCCCTGATAGGCGGTGAGGCCTGGATTATAAGTTACCACTACGAGTGCTTTCAAGCCGTCAGCCAAGATTCCTCTCTTTAACGGAGCCCTGCCCTGCGAGTTGCGCAAGTATGAGATCTTTGACGGCCGATACAATGAATTCCGCGGAGGTGACCGCCGTCTCAAGAAAGACAATCTGCCCACCCGCCGCAGCGGTACCCTTCGTCACAAGGCCCGCTTAGCAGAGAGAGAGGAGGCACGAAAGGCCGAGAAACCCTTCCACAAGACCGAGGAAAGAAAACCCTTCCATAAGACTGAAGGGGGCAAACCTTTCCACAAATCAGAGGGAAAGAAGCCTTTCAAAAAGAGTGAAGGCAACAAGCCGTTCAGAAAAAGTGATAAAAAACCGTTCAGAAACAATAAGAAATGAAGATTCTGTTACTTGGAAGCGGAGGCCGTGAGCATGCTCTGGCCTGGAAGATAGCCCAAAGCCCACAGCTTGACAAGCTTTACATTGCTCCAGGCAATGCCGGTACCGCAAACGTAGGTGAGAACGTAGCCATCAAGGCTAATGACTTTGATGAAATCAAGGCGTTCGTTCTTGACAGAAAGATCGATATGGTGGTTGTAGGCCCCGAGGATCCTCTGGTAAACGGCATCTATGACTATTTCAGGAATGACGCAGCACTGAAAGCCATCCCGGTCATCGGCCCTTCAAAGGATGCCGCACAGATGGAGGGCAGCAAGGACTTTGCAAAGCGTTTCATGCAGCGTCACAACATTCCCACCGCTGCATACCAGACATTCACCGGTGAGAATCTTGAGGAAGGACTCAAATTCCTGGAAACTCTCAAAGCTCCCTATGTACTCAAGGCCGATGGTCTTTGCGCAGGCAAAGGCGTGCTGATTCTGCCCACTCTCGAGGAGGCGAAGAGGGAGTTGAAGGAGATGCTGAGCGGTATGTTCGGCAATGCCTCGTCACGCGTGGTGATTGAGGAGTTCATGAGCGGAATAGAGTGCTCCGTATTCGTTCTGACAGACGGAAAACACTACAAGATACTGCCCGAGGCCAAGGATTACAAGCGTGTAGGTGAGCATGACACCGGTCTGAACACCGGCGGTATGGGATCCGTTTCGCCCGTTCCGTTCGCCACAAAGGAGTGGATGAAGAAGGTTGAGGACCGCATAATCCGTCCCACAGTTGAAGGACTGGCCCAGGAGGGTCTGGTTTACAAAGGATTCATATTCTTTGGTCTGATAAACGTGGACGGTGATCCCAAGGTTATTGAGTATAACTGCCGTATGGGTGACCCCGAGACCGAAAGCGTAATGCTCCGACTCAAGAGCGATATAGTTGAGCTCTTCAAGGGTGTTGCCGAGGGTAATCTGGACACCAAGACCCTGGAGCAGGATCCCCGCTCTGCAGTATGCGTCATGCTGGTCTCAGGCGGTTATCCCCAGCACTATGACAAGGGTTATGTCATAAGCGGTATTGACAAGGTTAAGGACAGCGTGGTATTCCATGCCGGCACAGCCTTCGATGCCGACGGCAATGTGGTTACCGCAGGCGGTCGCGTGATAGCCGTAAGCTCATATGGCAAGGACAAGGAGGAGGCTTTGGCACTCTCTTTCAAAGGAGCAAGCCTTATAGAGTTTGAAAAGAAATATTTCCGCAGGGACATAGGCCAAGACCTTTGACAGTCACTGCATAACATTAAATAACGGTCATTTGATAGCCCTTAACCTTTTAAGGAGTAACTTTGGAGCTCTCAAACTAACCTTTAATCCATAGAAAGGATGAATTACAAAAGACTGAACACTATCATCGGATGGCTGGTATTCCTGGTCGCAGCAGTAACCTACTGCATGACCATAGAGCCTACTGCCAGCTACTGGGATTGTCCTGAGTTCATTACAACAGGTTACAAGATGGAAGTCGGTCACCCGCCCGGGGCACCTATTTTCATGCTTACCGCAAATCTCTTCTCTCAGTTTACAAGTGATCCTGCCAAGGTTGCCATGATGGTCAACACCATGTCGGCCCTTCTGAGCGCCTTGTGTATCCTTTTCCTGTTCTGGAGCATAACCATGCTCGCCAAGAAACTGGTGGCAGGAACAAAAGAGCCCGACCTTTGGCAGATGATAACCATTTTCGGTGCCGGAATAGTAGGTGCACTGGCTTATACATGGTCCGATACCTTCTGGTTCAGTGCCGTCGAGGGTGAGGTATATGCATATTCTTCATTCTGCACCGCAGTTACATTCTGGCTGATTCTGAAGTGGGAGGAGAATGCCGACCAGCCCCACAGCGCACGCTGGCTGGTTCTGATTGCCTACCTGATAGGCGTATCGGTTGGCGTCCACCTGCTCAACCTGCTCTGTATCACCGCTATCGTTCTGGTTTACTATTTCAAGAAATCAGAGAACCCCACATGGAAGGGCGGTATCCTGGCCTTTATACTGTCAGGCGTAATCATTGCCGCAGTTCTGTACGGTATCGTTCCCGGTATCGTGAAGGTTGGCGGATGGTTCGAGCTTCTGTTCGTAAACGGATTGGGTCTGCCGTTCAACACCGGACTTATAATCTACATTATCCTGCTTGTAGGAATCCTTATCTGGAGTGCGTATGAGACACAGCGCGGTGACCGCAAGACACTCATGTATCTCTCTTCGCTGCTTACCATAGCTTTTGCAGGTGTTCCTTTCTACGGCCACACTGCAGGAGGCGTAATCTTAGGTATAGTAATTCTGGCAATTGGCGCCTTCTACCTGTTTTCCCAGAGTATCCCTGAAAAGATCAAGCCGTCAGCAAACATACTCAACACCATAATGCTCTGCGTCATGATGATTACCATCGGTTATTCATCGTACGCCGTTATAGTGATACGTTCAACCGCCAATCCGCCTATGGATCAGGATTCGCCCGAGGATATCTTCTCTCTGGGTGAGTATCTGGCCCGTGAACAGTATGGTTCAAGACCTCTTCTGTACGGACAGGCTTTCAGTTCAGAGTATGTATACAAACTTGTCAAGGACAAGAACGGTTCGTATTATACGGCCGATACCAAGGTAACCGGCAAGTCATACGGCCGTAAGGAGAAAGCCAATGCGAATGAAAAGGACAGCTATTATGTAATGGACGAGAAGCGCGAGTTCCTCTATGCCCAGAACATGCTGTTCCCCCGTATGTACAGCAAGGACTCCGAACATATCCAGGAATACAAGTCCTGGTGCGGCGGAATTACCGGTCGTACCATTAACTACAACCAGCGCGGAACCAACGTAAAGGTAACCATGCCTACCCAGGCTGAGAACCTGAAATTCTTCTTGAGATATCAGGTCAATTTCATGTACTGGAGGTACTTTATGTGGAACTTTGCCGGTCGTCAGAATGATATCCAGAACCGTTACGGAGAGATGGAGAACGGAAACTGGATTACCGGTTTCAATTTCATTGACAAACTGATAATAGGCGGTGACAGCAAGCTGCTGCCCGACTCGCTTAAGGGAAAAGGTCATAACGTATTCTACTGCCTGCCTCTGATCCTTGGACTTCTGGGACTGTTCTGGCAGATAGGAAAAGGCCGCGAGGGAGCACACCAGTTCATTGTAGTGCTGGCTCTGTTCTTCATGACCGGACTTGCAATCGTGGTTTATCTTAACCAGACTCCTCTGCAGCCCCGTGAGCGTGACTATGCATACGCCGGTTCGTTTTACGCATACGCCATCTGGATAGGATTGGGCGTAGCAGCAATTGCAGACTGGCTGGGCAACGTGGCCGGCAAGAAACTTGCTCCTATCATCACTACCGTTCTCTGCCTTCTGGTTCCCATTCAGATGGTAAGCCAGACATGGGACGACCATGACCGCAGCGGACGTTACGCATGCCGTGACTTTGGTCAGAACTACCTTACATCTCTGTCACAGAAGGGTAATCCCATCATCTTTACAAACGGTGATAACGATACATTCCCCTTGTGGTACAATTTTGAAACCGAAGGCTTCCGTACCGATGCCCGTTGCTGCAATCTGAGCTATCTCATGACCGACTGGTATATAGACCAGATGAAGCGACCTGCATATGATTCACCTGCCCTGCCCATCTCTTTCAAGAGGATTGAGTATCAGACCGGAACCAACGACTATGTGATTGTAAGTCCCAAAGACAAGGAGACTCTGCTCAAGAACAACAGCAGGGAGGCCGTTGACAGATCGTTCGAGCTCCACAATGTCCTGGACTACTGGATAAAGCAGCATAACATTATTCCTACCGATACCATCTGGCTCAAGATTGACAAGGATGCCGTATTGCGTTCAGGAATGAAGATTCCCGCCCAGTATCTTGGAGCAACCGATGAGGAGACCAAAGCCAAGATGCCGGACCGTATGATAATCTCACTCAAGGGCAAGACCACCCTTATGAAGAATGAGATCATGATGCTTGACCTTATTGCAAACTGCAACTGGGAGAGACCGTTGTATATAGCAACAACCGTTCCTTCAAGCAGCTATCTGGGTCTTGGAAACTATTTCCTGCTTGAGGGTCTGGCCTATAGGATCACTCCGTTTGACTGGAAAGCCGCTACCGGAAGCAACTCCCGCCTGGGTGCCATTGACACAGACAGGATGTATGAAAACCTCATGAACTTCAAGTACGGTGGACTGGACAATCCCGATATATATCTGGATGAGACCAACCGCCGCATGTGTCAGTCACAGCGCAGACTTGTTGCACAGCTTGCAATTGACCTCTTCAATGAAGGCAAGAAGGATAAGGCCGCAGCAGTAATGGAATCCATCGACAAGGGAATATCCGACAAACTTCTGCCGCTTGACGATGCCATTTACGGTTCAAGTGCCGATATAGCCCACATCTATCTCTACCTTGGCAACAGGGAGAGAGCTACAAAGATATTGCTTGAGACTACCGACAACTATCTGCAGATGATGAGGTGGTATCTGAGTATGAACAACCGTAACCTGAGACGTGCAAAGAGTGAGTTCACTGAGACTGCTTCCATCCAGTACTCATATGTATTCCCTGTAATGGAGCAGTGCCTTGACAAAGCCCAATATGATGCAATCTATGCTGAATGGGAAGATTTGTGCAATGAATTCGAACGTCGTGTAAACTGATAAATGATACTTGAACAGCCTACAGCGTTATTGAGTAAGATATACCCCGAAGGTGTCTTCCGGAAAAACCCGGAAGACCATTCGGTGTATCTGACTTTTGATGACGGCCCTATACCTGAAGTGACCCCATGGGTTCTGGACACGTTGGACCAATACGGAATCAAAGCCACCTTCTTCATGGTAGGTGACAACGTACGCAAACATCCTGACGTGTACAAAATGGTTATGGAGCGCGGTCATCATATAGGTAACCATACCTTCAACCACGTCCGCGGAATGCGCATGCGCAATCACGACTATATTGACAACGTGAAGAAATGTGACGGATACCTTTCAACCCGTCTTTTCCGTCCTCCTCACGGAGTGTTGCGCCGCTGGACTTACCGCTACATGAAGGATGATTACAACATCATTTTCTATGACGTGATAACACGTGACTACAATGAGAAACTCAAGCCCGAGAAGGTGTTGGAGATAATAAAGAAGTATACACGCAACGGATCCATAATAGTATTCCACGACTCATTGCGCAGCGAAAAGAACCTGCGCTACGCTCTGCCCAAAGCCATTGAGTGGCTCAAGGAACAGGGGTATGAGTTCAAGCAGTTGTGATTCTTAAAGACCAAGCTCACACAGGACGGTGCATATCTTGTCCTGTACATTTCTTGAGGGTGCCATCTTTACGGCGCCCTCATTCATTATGCAGAATGCAAGGTCGCGGCCGTCGGCAGTATGGATATAACCTGCCAGGCTGCAGGTACCGGTCAGGGAACCGGTCTTGGCATGCACCTTGTTCAGGGTGGTCTTGCCGCTCATGCGGGTCTTGAGCGTTCCGTCCACTCCTGATATGGGAAGGCTCTTGTACATAATCTGGTACAGGTCCTTGTCCCGGTAAATGAGCGAGAGCATATCGACCATGAACTGGGGGCTGCAAAGATCATACATGGACAATCCGCTGCCATCAACTATATTGAATGTGGCCGAGAACATACCGAACTTGCGTGAAACGAAGTTCTGCAGGTATTTTGCAGCATCCTGGAACCTGATTCCCTTGGTATACTGAAGACGGCCTGTCTGCAGGAACATGGCCTCGGCAAAGAGATTGTTGCTCTCCTTGAGCGCCTCCTTAATGACCGAAGGCAGGTCATGTGAAACTACCGATATGTCGCGCGCCATAACCGGACAGTTGCCCCATGCGTACTTGCCGTAACTTATTCCCGCTTCATCCAGATACTGGCGGAACAGGGCAAAGGTAAAATCGGCCGATCCCACCACGCTCAGATCCGTAGACTGACGGCGGCGGCAGTTACCATCAACTACGATGGTGTTGTCATTATTCATCCAGTCACGGGTTATTGAGAGAGGACCCAGCGTATTGTCTTGGGTGATGGCCTTGTTGACTACCTGTATATGGTTGTTTGCCGGGTATATGTTCACCTTGGGAGCCTCTCCTTTTGTGGTGGGCAATACCTCTATCCCTACAAAACCCTGATGTACCATAAGGGGTGATATGTAGGGCTGGAAACTGGCCGGAGCGTCATCCCAGCACCATCCGGTGGCCCAGTATGTGGAGTCCATTATGGAGACATCGGCATAAAGGGTTCCGTTTATGCGCTTTACGCCTGCTTTCTTAAGGTCATTGACCATGCTGCGCAGTTCATGCTCGTTGAAAGCCGGATCCAGTCCGCCCACTAGGTAGAGGTTACCGTTCAGGACACTGTCTTTGCCTACGGTTCCCTGAGTCCTGAGTTTGGTATTGAACTTATAATCGGCCCCAAGCGACGACAATGCCGTAACTGACGTGATGACCTTCTGGACCGATGCCGGACGGCACATAACCTTCTCGCGGTAAGCATAGAGGGTGGTATCGTTGGTAAGGTCATAGACCATAAGGGCTATGTCTGTACCTTCGGGCAGTGACTCATAGATTATCTGGTCTATGGACTCTGTCAGGGAATCCAGGTCCAGGCTTGTGGCAGGTAATGATACCGCAAGCAAAAGGGTCAGAAAGATAGTCCTTATATGTTTCATCTCAATACGATACTGATGTTTCAAGACCGTTCTCCCTGAGTTTTGCCGCTATGCCGTCAAGGGTTTCACGGCTTGCCTTATGCAGGGTGGAGACAGGAGTCTCACGGTCTATGGTGTAAATCATAACCTGACTGGGTGCAATCCTCTTGAGTGTTTCAATCCACGGGAGCACAAAACGGTCCGATGTGTTATCCATGTCACGGCCGTCAAGCGTACCGGTCAGGAACATGGTCTGGATTATGACGTGTCCCTTGAAATCACACAGAGCCTTGATTATTGCATCCAGGTCATAGTGACCAACAGGATTGTCAATCAGACGGATGTAGTCAATGTCTACGGTATCCAGTTTCTGGATGTTGTTGTCCAGCTTGAGCAATGCCTTGAATATTGCGGGATCGGTAACGCGGGTACCGTTGCTCAGTACGCTCACCTTTGCCTCGGGGAAGAACTCATCTCGCAGAGACAGAACGTCATCCACAATCTCCGGGAACTCGGGATTGGCGGTGGGCTCACCGTTACCTGCAAAAGTCAGCACGTTGGGTTCGGGTCCATCGGCCTTCATTTTGGCAAGGGTGCTGCGCAGGGCCTCATAAACCTGAGTCCTTGTGGGCCTGTGGTGATGCGGATGATGCTCGCAGTTACGGCCGCACTCGCAGTATATGCAGTCAAACGTGCATATCTTGCCGTCGGCAGGCATAAGGTTTATGCCCAGCGACACTCCGAGGCGACGGCTGTGAACCGGTCCGAATATTGGTGAACTGTATAGAACCGTTGACATAACGGGCACAAAAGTAGTCAATTTCTGTCAGAACTTGGCTATGAATTGTACCGATATGTCCTCCTTGTGATTCGATTCTATACGCTGCTGCGCCGAACTTATCTCATCGCGGTCCAGGTAATACGTTCCGCCCGCTTTTATGTTCAGTTGTACGTTGTCTGACGGTTTGTATTTGAGCGTCACGGCCAGCCGTCCTCCCTTGCCGTACAGGCTCATGAAGTTGTATGAATACCTGAGCCCGCTCTCATAGACCGATACCCGGCTGTCATAACTCTGCGTGTAAAATGCGGCGGCAGTCAGGCTGGCGGTCAGTCTGTCCTTCAGGAAACTCCTGCTGAAGCTCTCAGTGAGGGCATAACCGTTGGATATGGGCTCGGCTATGAAATCATAACGTACATAAAACAGTTGGGTGCCCAGTTCCGCCCCGCCCTTGCAGCTGTGAGTCCAACGCAGACGGTAACGGCCTGTTAGCAGATACTCAAGTTGCCCGGTGTATTTACAGTCCTTCTGCTTGGCCTTGAAGCGTGCGGTTGCATAGAGTGCGTCATGCCGCCCTACCCGCCAATCGGCCTCCGTCCTCAGGTCCATCCCGTTACTCGGGGCCGATGCACCATACCTGGGTTCCGGGTGCATGAAGAAATCGGCATAACCTTTGAACGAGAGTTTGCGCCCGTTGTGTACGAACCCAGTAAGCAGGCCCGTCTCGTTCTGGACATCACCCTCGGCCATGGCATTGGAATGCAGCGCCCGGTACTCCGGACTGTAATACCGGAACACGGTATTGATGCTCCAACTTTTCGGCAAACGGTACGTTAGGGATGCTATTGAAGCAGGATGGGAATCCAGCACCGACAACTCGGCCGACAGTGAGTAACGCGAACGGTTGAGCGAACAGTCTGCCGATACGCCCATAAAGCGGTCCTGGCCCTTGTAGGGAAGTGACAGCCTTTCATATAAGGCCGTGGCTCCATACTGCAGCCCGCGGAAACTGTAACGGACATTAGCCGCAAGCGTACTGAGCCTGATGTTATGTTTCTTGGAGATTTCCAGTCCGGTGCGGTGAAAGCCGTCTTCCTTGAAGGAGCTTATGACCGTATCGCCTTTGATCGTAGCATCCATGGGAGTTGATGCTGCCATGAGAGTGAATATGGTATGGTTCTTACCCAAAGCCAGACCCGCTCCCCTGAAATACCCGTACTCCTGCGTTGACGAGTGAGGCTTGAGTCCCTTGCTCTGACGGCTCATTGACGAGAGTGCCATATTCTTGCCCACGCTGAATCCGCCTCCAAGCAACAAACCGTACCCTGCCTGCATCTTGAAGTTGCCCAATGCAAACTCTTTTACTATGCCTATATCCTTGATAAAGATATAAGGTGAGCAGAAATCGAGGCCTTTTTCACCTGCATCCTTCTGAGCGGTTATCCCGAACCTTATCCGGTTATGCCAGTTGAAAGAGTAACGCAGGCTTTCGGACAGCTTGCCTCCTTTGTATACCCTGTTGGGATAACGCTCCAACTCCTCCGGAGAATGATATCGGAAACCGTCCCTCAGGTACAGCGGGATATCCGTACGGACGGTCAGTTCACTGCGTCCGTTCCTTATCACATCGGCCAGTTTGATTATTTCCTTTTGAGGGGGCATATCGCCTGCATAGACAAAGTGACTCAGCATCCTGCGGGTGGAGTAATCCAGACTGCCTGTAAGCTGCAGTTCGCCCAGTGTGAGCATCGGCCCGTGCATGTAAATGTAGGCGTGGATGTCCTCAATCTGCCGGTCGGTAAGGAACGGCAGCATGGAGAGTTCCTCACGTGTGGCGGTGTTGATGTTCAAGGGATCGGCATGCAGCGACTCGTACATATCGGCCAACTCCTGGAGCGCATCGGCCGGGAGTTCTTCATCGGACAGGAGTGTTTCAAGCACGCTGTCCCAATCGTTGGTTCCTGAAATTTGGGAGTAGACTGCCGCCATTGGATATGACAGCACTGCAAACCAGGAGATTAACAATCTCAATTTCATAGTATAATAGTATTAGAAACAAATGTTTTCCAAAGGATTGCCTCAAAAATAGGTGATTTTTGCGAGAATTGATAATTTTGCAGATATGAAACGTATCATCATACTGTTGCTGACCATGGTTTTGTGCGTTCCTGCCTTTTGCACGGAGCCGGAGGATGACGACAAGCAGAAACGTGTGCTTGTGGCATTGGCTACCATCATTGACGGTGATACGGTGCCCACATTCGAGATGATGGAGGTTACCATCTACGGCAAGCGAATCTATCCTACCGCCCGCAAGCAGCGCAAATACGATAAACTGACCCGTAACGTACAGAAGATGTATCCCATTGCCCTTGAGGTGAAGGCCATACTCGTGGAGACATACCTTTACATGCAGACGCTGCAGGACGACAAGGCCCGTGAGGAGCATCTTGAGAAAGTTGAAAAAGGCGTTTGGGATCAGTATTATCCCATAATGAAAAGATGCACCCTGTCACAGGGCAAGATCCTTATAAAACTCATTGACCGCGAATGTAACCAGACCAGTTTTGACCTGATCAAGGCATTCATCGGCGGTTTCAAAGCCAGATTCTATCAGTCATTCGCAGCTCTGTTCGGCGCCTCGCTCAAGAAGGAGTATGATCCCCAGCATGATGACGAGGATGCCATGATTGAGGAAATCATCTGGATGATAGATAATGATATGCTGTAAAATGACACAATGGGGTCAGACCCCTTTGTGTCATTTTTACTATCTTTGCACCGTTATTTCAAAAGTAGTATCAAATGTCATTGCAATGCGGCATAGTGGGCCTGCCCAACGTAGGCAAATCCACCCTCTTCAACTGTCTGTCAAGTGCCAAGGCACAGGCAGCAAACTTTCCTTTCTGTACCATTGAACCCAACGTAGGAACCATCACCGTTCCCGATGAGCGCCTGACCAAACTGGCCGAGCTGGTTCATCCGGGCCGAATAGTCCCCGCTACCGTCGAGATAGTCGATATAGCCGGACTGGTAAAAGGTGCCAGCAAGGGTGAGGGTCTGGGTAACAAGTTCCTGGGCAATATCCGCGAGTGCGATGCCATCATACACGTGCTCCGCTGCTTTGACGATGAGAACGTGACTCACGTTGACGGTACCGTCAATCCCGTCCGCGACAAGGAGATTATCGATACTGAACTCCAGATCAAGGATCTTGAAACCATTGACCAGCGTCTGCAGAAGGTGGCCAAACAGGCTGCCGTAGGTGACAAGCAGGCCAAGATAGTATGCGATGTCCTTAACTCATACCGTGACGTTCTGCTGCAGGGCAAATCGGCCCGCACCGTTACCTTTGACTCAAAGGATGAGGAGAAGATAGCACATGACCTGTTCCTGCTCACCTCAAAACCCGTACTCTATGTCTGCAATGTTGATGAGGGCAGCGTAAAGACCGGCAACGCCTATGTGGAGCAGGTTCGTGAGGCCATCAAGGATGAGAACGCACAGCTTCTGGTGATTGCAGCCAAGACCGAAAGCGAGATTGCCGAACTGGAGAGTTATGAGGACCGCCAGATGTTCCTTGAGGAACTGGGTCTGGAGGAATCGGGCGTAAACCGTCTGGTGAAATCGGCCTTCAGTCTGCTTAATCTTGAGACATTCATCACCGCCGGCCCGATGGAGGTCAAGGCCTGGACATACCGCAAGGGATGGAAGGCTCCCCAGTGCGCAGGCGTAATCCATACCGATTTTGAGAAGGGCTTTATCCGTGCCGAGGTAATCAAGTACAATGACTACATTGAGCTTGGTTCCGAAGCCGCAGTACGCGATGCCGGCAAACTCTATGTGGAGGGTAAGGATTATGTGGTTGAGGACGGTGACATAATGCACTTCCGTTTCAACGTATAAACCTTTTTGGATATGAACAGTTTTCTTGCAGTAATATGGAATCCGGACATTGAACTTTGCCGGATATTCGGGCTCCCCATCCGATACTACTCCCTTTTGTGGATGATAGGTCTGGTGGCCGCATACTTTATTGTCAAGAAACTCTATAGGGACCGCGGTATCAAGGATGAAACATACGAGCCTTTGTTCATTTACTGTTTCCTTGGAATCCTGATTGGAGCCCGTCTGGGTCACTGCATATTCTACGAACCCGAATACTACCTTTCCAGCGGCAAGCATTTCATAGAGATGCTGCTTCCCATACGCTTCTTGCCGCAGGGTGGCATCAAAATGGTAGGATACAGCGGACTGGCCAGTCACGGCGGTACCATCGGCATTATCATCGGCATGATCCTGTATTGCCGCAAATATAAGGTCAAGGTGCTGGAGTGCATCGATATGGTATGCGTGGCAACGCCGCTCACATCGGCCTGCATCCGCCTGGGTAACCTTATGAATTCCGAGATCGTGGGTAAGCCCACCGGCACTGACTGGGGTTTCATCTTTGTCCAGAACGGTGAGGATTTTGCTCGCCATCCGGCACAGCTCTACGAAGCAATCGCATACCTCATAATCTTTGCGGTGATAGTTCTTATTTACCGCAAGCACAAGGAAAAGATAGGTTCGGGATTCTACTTTGGATTCTGCATTGCCACCATCTTCATTTTCCGCTTCTTCATTGAGTTCTGCAAAGAGGTTCAGGTAGACTTTGAGCAGGGCATGGCTCTGGACATGGGCCAGATCCTTAGCATCCCCTTTGCCATCGGCGGCGTTTGGCTGATGCTCCACTCCCGCAAAAAATGACACAAAGGGGTCAGACCCTATTGTGTTTTTTTTTATCTTTGAAAGATATTTAAAACAGGAGAACTATGCTGTTGTCTTCAAACGGTATTGCAGTGACATCGTTCGCTGCCCCCGAGGTGTGGAGCGCCCTCGTTCAGGTGTTTATCATTGCGCTGGCTGTGTTGGCAGGTAACATATTACGCCGCAAGGTCAAGATACTCCGCCGCAGCCTCATTCCATCGGCTCTTCTGGGCGGTCTCATCATACTGCTGCTCAAGATGTGGGCCGATTTCAACGGAATCATTGACAAGCGCTTCATGGAGACGGTGACCTACCATGCACTTGCATTGGGCTTCATCGCAATGTCTCTGCGTCCCTCAAAGGAGACCGACAGGGCCAATACCCGCACGGTTATCGATACCGGTACTCTGACAATAGGCACATACATCATTCAGGGAATAATAGGTTTGCTCATTACCATCCCGATGTTCCTTTGGTGGCGCAATCCCGAAGCAGGCAATGATATCTTCTACTCCGGCGGTCTGCTGTTGCCCATGGGTTACGGACAGGGCCCCGGCCAGGCTCTGAACTTTGGTACCATTTACCAGCTGGGTGCCGCTGATCAAGGCATCAGTTTCCACGGTATAGACTTTGGCCTTTCAATCGCTGCCATCGGCTTCCTGGTTGGCAGTGTAGTTGGTGTGGTTTACATGAACATCCTGAACCGCAAAAAGAAACTCACCATTCACGAGAATATCAAAGAGAGCAAGCATACACTTAAGGACTACGAGCAGGAGAATGAGCTTCCGCACTCAGAGTCAGTAGACAAGCTGACCATCGTGGTAAGTATAGTATTGCTCACCTATTTCCTGGTATGGCTGCTTATGTCAGGCATCAACAGTCTGGATCTGGGTAACTTCGGCGAGAAAACTCTCAAGCCGCTGGTTTACGGATTCAACTTCTTCTGGGGCATCCTGTTCGGATCGCTTGTCAAGATCATAATCCGCGGACTGCGCAAGAAGGGCTGGATGACCCGCGAGTATCTGAACGAGTTCCTTCTGAACCGTGTAAGCGGTATCAGCTTTGACATAATGATAGTGGCCGGAACCGCTGCCATCAGCTTTGAGAACCTCAAGGCCATCTGGCTGCCGCTTACCCTGGTCTGCATATTCGGTGCCCTAGCAACATTCCTGTATGTAAGATGGGTGTCATTCCGCATCTATCCCGATTACAAGTACGAGGGATTCTTCTCAATGTTCGGAATGCTTACCGGTACCGCCAGCAACGGTATGATCCTGCTGCGTGAGATAGACCCGCGCTATCAGACTCCTGCAGCAAACAACCTTGTGCTGCAGAACATCCCGGCCATGATAATGGGATTCCCGGTATTGCTGTTGCTTGGTTTTGCTCCCAAGAGCCTCAACGCAACACTGATTACCTTAGGTGTTCTCTCTACCCTCTTCCTGGTAGCAACGTTGTTCCTGTTCCGTAAACGTAAAAAATAATGGCGCAGAACAAGTCCGAGGAAACTCCAATGATGAGGCAGTTCTACAGCCTCAAAGAGAAACATCCTGATGCCGTGCTCCTGTTCCGATGCGGTGACTTTTACGAGACATACGCACAGGACGCCGTCGAAGCCAGCCAGATTCTTGGCATAACCCTGACCCGCCGCAACAACGGCAAGAACGGGGCTATGGCGCTTGAGATGGCGGGATTTCCTCATCATGCACTTGACGCCTATCTGCCCAAACTGATTCGTGCCGGCCGCCGTGTGGCCATCTGCGACCAGTTGGAAGATCCCAAACTTACCAAGACACTTGTAAAGCGCGGCATAACTGAACTTGTTACTCCCGGTGTCGCCATGAGCGACAACGTACTGCAGAACAAGGAAAACAATTTCCTTGCAGCAGTTCACTTTGGCAAAGGCGCCTGGGGACTTTCGTTTCTGGACATATCCACCGGTGAGTATCTTATAGCCGAGGGCCCGGCCGACCATATAGACAAACTGCTTGCAAACTTTGCACCCAAGGAGGTGCTTATAGAGCGCGGCCGACGCCAGCAGTTCGGCCAGTCGTTCGGAACCCGATACTGCCTGCGCGAACTTGACGATTGGGTCTTTACCGATGACTTTGCACGCGAGCAGCTGAACCGCCATTTCAAGGTTCGTAACCTTAAGGGATTCGGCGTTGACCATCTGCGTAACGGTAAAGTTGCCGCAGGTGCCATATTGGAATATCTTGCAGAGACCCTGCACAACAACATAAGCCACATAACGTCAATCCGCATGATTGACGAGGAGCGTTACGTGCGCCTGGACAAGTTCACGGTCCGTAATCTGGAACTGATATCGGCCAACAGCGAGGACGGTACGTCATTGCTCGATGTGATTGACCACACCTGCTCTCCTATGGGAGCACGCCTGTTGCGCCGCTGGATGCTCTTCCCGCTTAAGGATACATCGGCCATTAACCGTCGTCTGGATGTGGTTGACCATCTGTTCCGATATCCCGATACCGGTGATGCCCTGACCGAATCACTGCAACGTATGGGTGATGTGGAGCGACTTATCTCAAAGGCTGCTGTCTGCCGCATCAACCCGCGTGAGGTTCTCAGCCTGGGTCAGGCCCTCAAACTGATGGAGCCCATCAAGATGATCTGCTCCGGATCAGAAAACAAACAACTGCAGGAGATAGGCGCTGGCATTGACCTATGCACTGAACTGCGTGAGGAGATTCTGCGTACCCTACGTCCCGATACCCCCATGCTGGTAAGCAAGGGCGGCGTGATTGCCGATGGTGTAAATACCGAGCTTGACGAACTGCGCAGCATCGCTTACAGCGGCAAGGATTACCTGATGCAGATTCAGCAGCGCGAGGCTGAGATTACAGGCATTTCCAGCCTGAAGATTGCCTATAACAACGTATTCGGCTATTATCTCGAGGTTCGCAACACATTCAAGGACAAGGTGCCCGAGACCTGGATCCGCAAGCAGACCCTGGTCAATGCAGAGCGTTACATCACTCCTGAGCTAAAGGAGTATGAGGAGAAGATTCTGGGGGCCGAGGACAAGATTCTTGCACTTGAAACCCAATTGTTCGGTGAGTTGGCACAGTCCATTCTCAAATACGTACCCGCAATCCAGAACAATGCCGTTCTGATAAGCCAGTTGGACTGCCTGCTCTCATATGCCAAGGTATCACGTGAACGTAAGTATGTACGTCCAGTGGTGGACGAGAGCAATATAATTGACATTCATGAGGGCCGACATCCGGTAATCGAAACCCAGATGGCACCCGGCGACAGTTACATATCAAACAACGTCCTGATAGACAGCGACAGCCAGCAGATACTCATCATAACCGGTCCCAATATGGCCGGTAAATCGGCACTTTTGCGTCAGACCGCACTCATCACGCTGATGGCCCAGATGGGTTGTTATGTACCCGCCGAGAGCGCACGCATAGGAATGGTGGACCGCATATTCACCCGTGTGGGTGCCAGCGATAACATATCGGCCGGAGAATCAACGTTCATGGTCGAAATGACCGAGGCTGCAAGCATCCTGAACAACTTGACTCCCCGCAGTCTGGTACTCTTTGATGAACTTGGCCGCGGAACATCCACATATGATGGCATTTCCATTGCGTGGGCAATCGTTGAGTATATTCACGAGCACCCATCGGCCCATGCCCGTACGCTTTTTGCAACTCACTATCATGAGCTGAATGAGATGGCCAAATCGTTCAGTCGTATACGCAATTACAACGTATCGGTCCGTGAGGTTGACGGCAAAGTACTGTTCCTGCGCAAACTTGTACCGGGAGGCTCGGAGCACTCGTTCGGTATCCATGTGGCCGAGATGGCGGGAATGCCGCGCAGCATAGTGAAACGCGCCGGTTCAATTCTTAAGGAGATGGAAGAGAGCGGAAGCGGAAAGAGCATTTCACGTCCCAGCGTAGAGACCGGTCAGCACCGTGAAGGCCTGCAGATGAGTTTCTTCCAGCTGGATGATCCCGTACTCTGTCAGATACGCGACCAACTGCTCTCAATTGATGTCAACAACCTGACACCCATCGAGGCTCTGAACAAACTCAACGACATCAAGAAGATCCTGAAGGGAAAATGACACAAAGGGGTCAGACCCTATTGTGTCATTTAAAGCTTGGATATGAACTCATCGATATCGGCGGCCGATGTGTTCCAACTGGTCACGAATCGGACCACACTCTGCTGCGGACCGCAGGGAGCCCAGATCTCGAACGATGCAAACTTGCTGATGCGCTCAATCTCCTTTTTGGGAAGGCAGAAGAATTGCTGGTTGGTGGGAGAGTCCACATAAGGTGAAAAGCCTTTGGCAATCATTGCTTTCTTGAGTCTCAAAGCCTGTTGTACGGCATTGCCGGCTATTTCAAGATAGAGGTTGTCAGTAAACAGAGTGCTGAACTGTACACCCAGCAGACGGCCCTTGGCCAGCATAGCACCATGCTGCTTTACAAAGGTGAAGAAACGGGGCAACAACTCAGGATGAGCAGTAACAACAGCCTCACCGAACATAGCACCGACCTTGGTTCCACCTATATAGAACACATCGCAAAGACGTGCTATATCCTTAAGCGTAACATCCTTTGATGCAGCCAGACCGTAACCCAGACGGGCACCATCCATATAGAGAGGTATCTTGTACTTGTGGCAGACACGGCTCAAAGCCTCCAGTTCACCAAGTGAGTAAAGTGTGCCCCACTCTGTCGGGAAAGAAAGGTAAAGCGCACCCGGTGATACCATATGCTGATGGTTCTCGTTCTCATAGAACTCATTGAGGTAACGCTCAATATCATATGCCGCAACCTTGCCCTGATGTGAGGGAACAATCAGGATCTTGTGGCCCGATGACTCCACGGCGCCGGCCTCAAGGTTATTGATGTGGGCTACATCGGATGCCATAATGCCCTCATACTGGTGGAGCAGACCATCTATTACGGTTGCATTGGCCTGGGTTCCACCCACAAGGAAACGTACCAGCGCATCGGGACAGCCGCAAGCCTCGCGGATAAGGTCTGCAGCACGACGGGTATAATCATCCTCGCCGTAACCTACCGTCTGTTCAAGATTGGTCTCAACAAGACGCTGCATCACCGTCGGATGCGCGCCCTCCATATAATCGGAATCAAAATGAAGCATAATCATGAATTTTGTGAATGCAAATGTAATGATTATCCATTTCAAAAAGTAAATTCGCATCATAAACCACATTAATAAACTTACCGATATGGCATCGAAAGTCTTTTATACTGACCTCAGGACCGATCCGGACCATCATCTGCTGTACAAACTTGAAAAACTGGTACGCAAAGCCGGCATAGGCAATATTGATTTCAACGGCAAATTCACCGCAATCAAGATACACTTTGGCGAGATAGGTAACATGGCTTATCTAAGGCCCGATTATGCAGCCGTAATTGTAAAGATCATCAAGGATTTGGGCGGAAAGCCATTCCTGACCGACTGCAACACCCTGTACAAAGGATGGCGCTCAAATGCCATAGACCATCAGGACACCGCCATGAAGCATGGCTACACCCCCTTTGCCGTAGGCACGCAGGTGGTTATTGCCGATGGCCTGAAAGGTCTTGATTATGTGGAGGTTCCCATTGACGGTGAGTATTGCAAGGCGCCCAAAATCGGTGCAGCCATTGCCGAGGCCGATATCATTGTATCAATCAACCACGTAAAGGGTCATGAGATGACCGGACTGGGCGGCGCAATGAAAAACCTGGGTATGGGCTGCGGCAGTGTGGCCGGCAAGAAGGAGATGCACAGCGCCTCAAAGCCCCGCATTGACACCGAATCCTGTCGCGGATGCTCACTCTGTGTAAAGAACTGCGCCAGCCATGCCATATCGCTTGTGGACCGCAAGGCCGTCATTGACTATAACAAATGCGTAGGATGCGGACAGTGTGTGGCCACATGTCAGTTTGAGGGAGCCATAGCCGATAATGACGAGCAGCTGGACGTTCTGAACTGCAAGATTGCCGAGTACGCCAAAGCCACCCTGCTTGGCAAGCCCAACTTCCACATTAACCTGATAATGGACGTATCGCCCGAGTGTGACTGTTGGGGTTATAATGATACTCCGGTTGTACCCAACATCGGCATGCTGGCTTCATTTGATCCCGTAGCAATAGACTGCGCCAGCGCCGACCTGGTAAACCGCACCCCGACAATACCCAACGATAACGTGCTGGCACACAACATTGAACACCACAAACACGACCACGGAGACCACTGGCACATGATCCACCCCGACACCAACTGGCGCTCATGCGTGGAACATGCCCAGAAGATCGGTCTGGGATCTATGGACTACACTTTAATCACGGTCTAGTCTCATGATGCGGACCGGGCGGTCTGCACCCACTTCAAGGTTAGGGCACAGCGTTTCGCGGCCTGTATCCTTAAAACCGCATTTTTCCATTACGCGGCCCGATGCGGGGTTCTCGGGGAAATAGTCTCCCCATAAAACCGTGAACCCTTTAACGTCGAAGCAATAATCTATGACCAGTTTCAAAGCTTCTGTACAGATACCCTTACCCCAATAAGGATGACCTATCCAATAACCTACCTCGCACTGGTCGCTGGGTATATTCAGGTTGGAGTTTTCAGCCGGAAGATAACCGGCACAGCCTATGGCCTCGCCGGTTTCTTTCAAAACTACCGCCCACATAGTATCGGTATTGAATACGGTCTTTATTATCTGCAGGCTCTCCTCAACGCTCTTATGAGGAGGCCAGCCTGCACGAGGTCCCACATCGGGATCGGATGCATATTTGAACAGCGCATCGGCATCACTCTCCTGCCACTTGCGCAATAAGATTCTGTCTGTTTCCATCATTTCTTCTCACCGAATACGCACCAGCGGATGAACGGGATGCGATGCAGCACCTCGTAAATGAGCGGTGACAATGTAAATACCGCAACCGTCAGTATCAGGTATATTGCAACTGGAGGCAGTTGGGTGTATGTCTTCATCATATATCCCAGACTGGCCACTACCAGATAGTGCACAATGTAGAGGCCATAACTGGTACGGGTCATATACTGCGAGAAACCGTTGGTGCAGTCATATCGGGCGTTGAACCAACCCATCATGGCAAGACACATAAGCCAACCGTAAAGGCTGTTCAGAGGTGTACCCATATACTCAGGTGATGTGTTGTTCTCACCCCACGTGGTAATAATCAGAACTGCTCCCGAAATCACAGCGGCTGCCATAAGCGGGATCCATGCCTTGCGAACCTTTTCCTGAACTTCATCATGCGAGAACACAAAGTATCCAAGCAGGAACGATATCAGATAGAAGACTGGCTTGTAGAGATTCATCAGACCATCGGCCGAATCAGGACGCGGATTCTTGATGAGCGTCTGTTCGCCCAGCCAGAACAGGATTCCCAGCAGAACAATCACTACAATTCCGCTTTTACCGCATAATGTCCAGAGTTTGTCTTTACCGTCAATTTTGCGTATAAGCAAAAGGACTAAAGAGAGCAGCCACAGTAACTGTATAAACCACAACGGACCGGTTCCGCTCACAGCATAAATGCCGTATTTGACAGGTATTGGCAAATCACCGACAATGGTACCGGCGGGAATGGCATTGAAATAACCAATCATCCAATGGAATACAAAGAGGCCGATGGTTCCGGGCACAAGTAACTTGCGGGTACGGGTCTTGAACCACTCCTTTCCTGTCTTGTTCTGAAGTGAGTATCGGGCACTGATACCAGCCAGTATGAACATAAGGGGCATGAACCAGGGATAGACAATGTACATAAGTATATCCTGATACTGCTGTACCTCCGGGAACTCTCCAAATCCGCCTATACCGCCAAAAACACCCTTGTTGTTGTAATAATAGATAACGTGATATAACAGCACCAGCAACACCGTTGTCCAGCGCAGATTGTCAATCCAATGCTTTCTCATTTTGTAAGGCCCTCCATAGCCTGATTGATAATGTTCCATAAAGAAACGTTTATTTAAGTTTACCATTCAATATACGGTTGCGGACGCAGTTCACTGCGGGTTTGAAAAACTCCGGCTCCATGGATTCGAGCGTCGCTTTGAACTCTGCCAGGAGTTCTGGGTAGTACTTGCACATACGATAAGCCAGTTTCATGCTGATGGACTGGATCCCGGGCAGTTCATCGGCATCGGCCATATGTTCCAGGCAAAAATCAAGAAAGTCTGTCCTAAGATCATCCTCCTTCATCTCCAGGCGCTCAACAATATTGAGTGAAAGCCTGCGGACCGATGAACTGGGCGTAGTCAGAGCCAAATCTATAAGTTCTTTAAGGATAGACTGCAATTGCGATAGTTCCTTATCCGTAGCCTTGGTCAAAGTCCAAAACGCATTCCGGGCCACCCGTTCATCTTCACTATGCATGAACCTGCAGGCAAAGCCCACGAAATCACCCGTCCGCTTTATCTCCCGATAAACGGCCTGTGCATCGACCTCATTCTTTACAGCCCTTATGATTTCTTCATTTATCTCCATCGTTTGACTTCGTCTTACTCTGTCGCGACTCGGCCATCTCCAAGCAAGCTTGGATGGCTCTCACTGCTCCATCGTTTGAGCATCGGGAAGAATCCATACATCATTTGCTTGTACTCATCCTTAGTCATGGGTTTAGGCATGTTCTTGTTAACCTCATCGACAAACTGGGCGCAGTGATCAATCATCTGGTCCATTGTCATATCCTGTAGGAAATGTCCATCCTTATAGCAGTACTGGCAATAGTCAAAGTTGGTGCTACCGTCAGCATTGGTTCCGCAATCCTCTACACGGGTAAGCGGCATTCCGCAACTCTGGCAGAACTGGGGCAGCTGTCCCTCACGGAAAGCCTTAACCTTATTGGGGAACGTGGCATCATACGCCTCAAACGCATCGGGATTAGCATCGGCCGCAAAATAACCCTGCGGAGGGCAATATGTTGCCTCTATGCCGCCAAGCCAGCCGGGAATAAGCTCCTGAGCCAGGAAATACGGCACCTCTGCATCCTTTGGCTCCGAATGATAATGGATGCCCAGCCTGCTGGCCAGTCCGAATCCCGCATGCTTGTAGAAATCAATATTTCCCTCCATGCAAAGGAAGCCCACACCCATCTCACGCGCCTTATCCAGAGTATAATTCAACAGCTTAAGTCCATAACCCTTACGCTTGTAATCCGGATGAATGCTGATAGGACCGAAAGTCCACGACGGCTTGCGTGAACCATCGGCCAACAACAACTCCGCCTTTGAGAACATAACATGACCGATAATCCGTCCGTCCTCCTCCATCACAAAATCCAGCTCCGGAATAAAGTCAGGATTGTTCCTATACTGATTAAGCACATAATGCTCCACACATCCCGGTTTATAAACATTCCAAAACGCCTCACGGGTAAGTTCCTCAACAACCCGATAGTCATCCGGCCTCTCAAGTCTTATATTCATGATTGTCTATATTTATCCACAAATATAATCATTTTCTTCTACCCCCCCCACCTTAGGGAACTGTAGCGCACGTAGAGCCATTTTAATCCCTAAAATGAGCACGAAATACGCTTTCTCGCGGGTGGACCCCTCACCTTAGGGAGCTGTAACGCACGTAGAACCATTTTCTTCCCTAAGGTGGGCACGAAATACGCTATATCGCAGGTGGACCCCGCACCTTAGGGAGCTGTAGCGCACGTAGAAACGATTTCTTCCCTAAGGTGCACGGGAAAAACGGAATATCGCGGGAGGACCCCTCACCTTAGGGAACTGTAGCGCACGTAGGACCATTTCCATCCCTAAGGTGAGCGGGAAATACGCTTTCTCGCGGGCGCCCCCTGCACCTTAGGGAGCCGTAACGCAGGTAGGAACGTTTTCATCCCTAAGGTGAGCGGGAAATACGCTTTCTCGCGGGAGGACCCCGCACCTTAGGGAACAATAACGCACGTAGAAACGTTTTCTTCCCTAAGGTGGGTGGGAAAGGATACAAATAGAACCGTCCCCAATGTGTTTTTGCCTGAAAATATGTAATTTTGCGCACCAAAATATCCAAAGATGGAATACGATTTCAGAGCAATTGAAAAGAAATGGCAGGAAAAGTGGGCCAAGGAGGGAACTTATAAGGTAACTGAAGATGCCTCCAGACCCAAGTATTACGTACTCAACATGTTCCCCTACCCGTCAGGCGCCGGCCTGCACGTAGGCCACCCGCTGGGTTACATTGCATCGGACATTTATGCCCGATACAAGCGTCAGTGCGGATTCAACGTGTTGAACCCCATGGGTTACGATGCATACGGCCTGCCCGCCGAGCAGTATGCCATTCAGACCGGCCAGCACCCAGCAATTACAACTGAAAAGAACATAAACCGCTACCGCGAGCAGCTGGACAAGATAGGATTCTCATTTGATTGGGACCGCGAGGTACGCACCTGCGAGCCCGGCTACTACCACTGGACCCAGTGGGCATTCCAGAAGATGTTCAACTCTTTCTACTGCAACAAGTGCCAGAGCGCCCAGCCCATAGAGAAGCTGATAGAGCACTTTGAAAAAGAGGGCTCTGCAAATCTGGACGTAGCCCAGAGCGAGGAGCTCAACTTTACCGCTGCAGAGTGGAAAGCCATGGATGAGAAGCAGAAATCGGACATCCTGATGAACTATCGCATAGCCTATCTGGGCGAGACAATGGTAAACTGGTGCGCCGGACTGGGCACCGTGCTTGCCAACGACGAGGTAGTTGAGGGCGTATCGGTCCGTGGTGGATTCCCCGTAGAGCAGAAGAAGATGCGTCAGTGGTGCCTCCGTGTATCGGCCTACGCCCAGCGCCTGCTTGACGGCCTGGACAAGATAGACTGGTCCGATTCCATCAAGGAGACCCAGCGCAACTGGATAGGCCGCTCCGAGGGTACCGAGATGCAGTTCCACGTAAAGGACAGCGACATAGAGTTCACAATATTCACCACCCGTGCCGATACCATATTCGGTGTAACATTCATGGTACTTGCTCCTGAGAGCGAGCTTGTATCACAGCTTACAACCGCAGAACAGAAGAAGGAGGTCGATGCATACGTAGCTGCCGTAAAGAAGCGCACCGAGCGTGAGCGTATTGCTGACCGCAAGGTAACAGGTGTGTTCAGCGGATCATATGCCATCAACCCCTTGACAGGTGAGGATGTACCCGTATGGATCAGTGATTACGTACTGGCCGGTTACGGTACAGGCGCCATCATGGCCGTACCTGCTCACGACAGCCGTGACTACGCATTCGCAAAGCATTTCGGCCTTGAGATCCGTCCGCTAATAGAGGGTTGCGATGTATCCGAGGAGAGCTTTGACGCCAAGGAGGGCACAATGATGAACTCACCCCGTCCCGACCAGATCCGTCAGGGCGGTCTCATCCTGAACGGACTGTCAGTCAAGGAGGCAATTGCAGCCACCAAGAAATATGTACAGGAGAACAAGCTGGGTAAGGTAAAGGTCAACTACCGTCTGCGTGACGCCATATTCAGCCGTCAGCGCTACTGGGGCGAGCCGTTCCCGGTATATTACAAGAACGGAATACCCACAATGGTACCCGAGCAGTGCCTGCCGCTGGAACTCCCCGAAATAAGTGAGTACAAGCCCACCGAGACCGGTGAACCCCCTCTGGGTCACGCCAAGGTCTGGGCCTTTGACGAGAAGAACAACAAGGTAGTCGACAAGTCACTCATTGACAACAAGACCGTATTCCCGCTCGAACTGAACACCATGCCCGGATTTGCAGGCTCATCGGCCTACTATCTGCGTTACATGGATCCCCATAACGACAAGGCTCTGGTAAGCAAGGAGGCTGACAGCTACTGGAAGTGCGTAGACCTCTATCTTGGAGGATCCGAGCACGCAACCGGTCACCTTATCTACTCCCGTTTCTGGAACAAATTCCTCAAGGACCTGGGCGTAAGCGAGGTTGAGGAGCCGTTCAGCAAACTGATCAACCAGGGTATGATACAGGGTCGCAGTAACTTTGTATACCGTATCAAGGACACCAATACATTCGTATCATTCGGCCTCAAGGACCAGTATGACACCACTCCCATCCATGTTGACGTAAACATAGTAAGCGCCGATGTTCTGGATGTGGAGGCATTCAAGAAGTGGCGTCCCGAATATGAGAACGCCGAGTTCATACTTGAGAACGGCAAGTACATCTGCGGCTGGGCTGTAGAGAAGATGAGTAAGTCCATGTTCAACGTGGTCAACCCCGATGTGATCATCGAGAGATACGGAGCCGATACCCTGCGCATGTACGAGATGTTCCTTGGCCCGCTTGAGCAGTCAAAGCCCTGGGATACAAACGGAATTGACGGCTGCCACCGCTTCATCCGCAAGATGTGGAATCTCTTTACTGACAAAGAAGGCAACCTTAACGTATCTGACGATGCACCCACAAAGGATGAACTCAAGTCAATCCACAAGCTTATAAAGAAGGTAACCGAGGATATCGAGAACTTCTCATACAACACATCGGTTGCCGCATTCATGATATGCGTTAACGAACTGTCAGGACTCAAGTGCAACAAGCGTCAGGTTCTGACTGACCTTGTCAAGCTGATTGCCCCGTTTGCCCCGCACATTGCCGAGGAACTCTGGCAGGCACTTGGTAACGGTTCCACTGTATGCGATGCCCAGTGGCCCAAGTTTGACGAAAACTACCTCAAGGAGGACAGCATCACCTACTCAATCTCTTTCAACGGCAAGACCCGCTTTACAATGGACTTCCCGGCCGATGCAACCCAGCAGCAGATCCAGGATGCAGTACTTGCCAATGAGAAGGCCCAAAGTTACATCAACGGTCAGACTATCCGCAAGGTGATTGTGGTTCCGCGCAAGATTGTGAACATAGTACTCTAAGAAGCATGGAACTGGTATTTGCCACCAACAACGCACACAAACTGGAGGAGGTCCGCCAGATACTCGGTGACCGCTTCAAGGTGCTCTCCCTGAATGATATTAACTGCCACGAGGATATCCCCGAGACAGCCGATACATTCCAGGGAAACGCCCTCCAGAAAGCCCGTTACGTCAAGGAGCACTACGGTTATGACTGTTTTGCCGATGACACCGGACTTGAGGTGAAAGCCCTGAACGGAGCACCCGGAGTTCACTCCGCACGCTACGCAGGTGACCATGATTCGGAGGCAAATATGACCAAGCTGCTCCATGAACTTGAAAAAAAATCGGACCGCAGCGCACAATTCCGCACAGTTGTTGCGTTAATACTTAACGGACAGGAAGTTCTGTTTGAAGGAATAGTAACCGGACATATTGCGACAGAGCGTCATTACGGAGACGGCGGATTCGGCTATGATCCCATTTTTGTCCCCGACGGTTACTCGGAAACCTTCTCTCAGATGTCTTCCCTAGGCAAGAACCTGATTAGTCACAGGGGACGCGCCGTAAGAAAACTGGCAGATTATCTGAAGCAATTATGATAAAGAGACTGACAAGAGGAGCCATTATCGCAATCGCTGCGGTAATGCTCCTTTTGCCTTTTTATAAGGCTAAGGCAGGTATTCCCGTAGGCACCTGGCGTTCGCATCCCGCATACAACGACGCAACCCAGGCTGTCAAGGCGTTCGGATATATCTGTGTCCTCAGCGAGGGCGCCCTCTATTTCTTTGACCCCTCTGACCAGGGCCTCTATACCATTGACAAGACAGGAGGACTGGGTGACACTGAGATAGCCGCCATAGGTTACTGCAATTCAGAAAAAGCTGTGGTTTTGGTCTATTCAAACGGCAACATAGACCTTCTTTACGACAACTTTACCATCTACAACTTTACCGAACTTAAGAATAACAGCACAGGATCAGTAACCGTAAACGAATTGAAGATTGACGGGAACCTTGCTTACATTTCAACAAACATCGGACTGGTGGTGTTTGATGTAAGACGCAGGGAAATAAAGAACACTTACCGTTTGGATTCATCCGTAAACACATCGGTCGTAATCGGTGATACTATTTTCTGCGGAACCGATGCAGGTATCTGGTTGGGATCGTTATCAACCAATCTGCTTGACTTTACCAATTGGAAAAAGTTCAAGGACCCGAAATTCATTGACCTGTTCGTCTTTGACGGAAAGTTCTCAGGCAGGGCCTCTGACAACCGTGTCTGGATAATCAATGCCGACGGCTCTCTCAAGAATGTCCGTGACAATGTGGACGGACTGACCTTTACGGACAATGACCACCTGGCTCTGATACAGGATACCGTCGTAACCCTGTACAACAGTTATGACGATTTTACTGAATACTCTTTCAGCTATCGTGTAAATGATGTAGTCGTTGACGGTACCGACTGGTGGGTGTGTCAGGGTTATTACGGATTGTGCCGATACAGGTCAAACGATGACGTGCTTGTCTGTACGGCTGCAAACATAAAACCCAACAGTCCTCGACGCAATTGGTTCCATTCAGTTTCATGGCCTCAGGAGGGAAAGCTTCTTGTGGTTGGCGGATGCCACAATTATTCAGGTATCAACTATCCGGGTACCGTCATGATATATGAAAATGACCGATGGACATCTCTGGATGAGGATATTACATCACGTACAGGTCTGGATTATATCAATCTTACGGAAGCTGCCCAGGATCCAAATGATCCCGACCATATATTTGTAGGCTCTACCGGTCAGGGACTTTATGAATTCCAGTCAGGTAAGTTCAAGAAACTCCATACCTGGAATAACAGCGCATTGGTAAGCATACTCAACAACAACCTTTATAACAAGAACAACTACGTTCGTATTAGTGCACTCCAATATGATACGGACGGTAATCTTTGGATGGCAAACAATGAAACCGACACTATACTCAAGGTATTGGAACCCGATGGTAACTGGTTCGGTTTGTACTATGATGAAATGGCGGGGCTGCCTACATACAAACAGCTGAGATTCGACAATAACGGCCGATTATGGATCAATTCGTCAAGAGGAGTAAAACCAGGTCTTTTCTGTATTGATTTTAACGGTACGCTTAAAGACAATTCGGATGATATCATAAAGTATTCAGGTTCAGTATGGACCAATCAGGATGGTACTGCCGAAGAGATATATGACGTTTATTTCTATGATTTTGACCTGGACGGCCAAATGTGGATAGGAACAAACAGAGGCATATTCGTTTTAAGGGATCCGGATTCATTCATTACAGATCCTGATCCTGTATTTGAAAGAATAAAGATAGCAAGAGACGACTATTCAGGACTTGCCGATTATCTGTTCAGCGGAGTAATGACGACAGCCATTTATACTGATCAGGGAAACCGTAAATGGATAGGTACCCTTGATCAGGGTGTATTCCTTTTAAGTGCCGATGGAACTGAAACTCTGGAGCATTTTACATCTTCAAACAGTCCGCTTCCTTCTGATAATATACTAAGCATTACGGAAGATGGCCGAAACGGCTCTTTATTCTTTGGTACAAGCCTTGGAATGGTTGAGTATGGAGGTCAGGCCAGAGATCCTGAAGAAACGCTGTCAGAATCAAATATTCTTGTTTATCCTAATCCTGTAAAACCTGATTTTGACGGTTTTGTTACCATTACAGGTCTTACTGAATACAGTACTGTCAGAATTATGAGTAATTCAGGAAGACTTGTTCATGTAGGAACATCAAACGGAGGTTCATACAGTTGGAATCTTACCGATATAAACGGCAGACCTGTTCCGTCAGGAGTTTATCACGCAATCATAACAAATCAGGAAAACAACAAAAGTGAAAGTACATCAATCACGGTAATCCGATGATATAATGTATATGTATGTTTTCTTTTTATTTCATTTCTTCTTTTTGTTGTATTTAGGCTGTTGAAACTGTTGATATCTTTTTCTGTTTTACGGCATATTTATTTATAAACTTCAAATATAGTTTTTGAACATTTTTATCAACTGATTATATTACTGAAAATCAATATATTATATAATAATAAACAACCAGTTGAAATAATAGTTTCCTCTATTTTTTGATTCATTAAACAAGTGATTCCTGTTAATTGCATGTTTGCAAAATCTGATATAAAAAACGGCTTTGAACATGACTTTTTCAAAATAAATTTCAAGTGGCATCTTCTTTTGAAAATCCAATTTTTAAGCTCACTTTTTATCTTTTTATTTTGAACACTTATTTACACTGTTTTCAACAGTTATAGTCACATAAATGAACTAATTTTACACCGTCAAATCAATAAGGAGATGAGAAAGCTTAATGTTACGGAACTGGGCAGAATTGATGTTGATCAATTCAGGAACAGTAAAAAACTACCTCTCACAATTATACTGGACGATGTACGCAGTCTGTATAATGTAGGTTCAGTGTTCCGTACCTCGGATGCTTTCAGAATAGAAAAGATAATTCTTTGCGGTATAACCGCCACTCCTGACAATTGTCTGGTAGAGATACACAAGACAGCTTTGGGTGCCGAGGAAAGTGTTGAGTGGAGTTACTCGGATGATTGTGTCAGCGTTGTCAAGAAGCTTAATGACAAAGGTTATGTAACAGTTGCCGTCGAACAGGTTGAAGGTAGCATTAAACTGGACAACCTTGTTGTTGACAAACTTAAAAGATATGCACTTGTTTTGGGTAATGAGGTAAAGGGTATCAATCAGGATGTAGTTGATATCTGCAGTTGCTCTCTTGAAATACCTCAATACGGAACAAAACACTCACTGAACGTTTCAGTGAGTGCAGGTCTTGTTATCTGGGAATTTGCCCGTCAGTTGAAGGATTTGCTTTAATGTGCCTCGAGCCAGTTGGCACCCCATCCGCAATCTGCGATTAGAGGAACTGACATCGGCCAGGCTTTCTGCATCTCTTCAATCACGATTTTTTCAACATTTTCTTCTTCACCCGGAACCACGTTGAAGTTGAGTTCATCATGCACCTGCAGGATCATGGTTGATTTGACGTTCTCCTGGCGGAACCGGCGGTAGATGGCAATCATTGCAATCTTGATTATATCGGCTGCACTTCCCTGTATAGGAGCGTTGATGGCATTGCGCTCTGCAAATCCGCGTACGGTTGCATTGTGTGAGTTTATATCCGGAAGATAACGTTTGCGCTTGAGTATGGTTTCTATATAACCCTTGGCGCGTGCCTCCTCTATGGAATGGTCCATATAGTTCTTGATGCCGCTGTAAGTCTTGAAGTAGTTTTCAATCAACTCCTTCGCCTCCGTGCGGCTTACACCCATGCGTTGTGCCAGACCAAAGGCCGATATTCCGTAAATGATACCAAAGTTGGCAGTCTTGGCCTTGCTGCGTTCCGTCTTGGTTACCTCGTTGATAGATTTGTGGAAAACCTTGGCTGCGGTTGCGGCGTGAATATCGTGACCCAGTTTGAAATCCTCAATCATGTTCCTGTCCTGACTCAGATGAGCCATGATGCGGAGTTCAATCTGAGAATAGTCGGCACTGAAGAACTTGCATCCGGGTTCCGGAATGAAGGCCTTGCGTACCTCCTTGCCGTCCTCGTCACGAACCGGAATGTTCTGCAGGTTGGGATTGCTGGAACTGAGTCGGCCTGTAGCCGTTACGGTCTGGTTGTATGATGTATGTATCTTGCCGGTGGCCGGATTGACAAGTTGCGGCAGGGCATCGACATAAGTGCCGAGCAGTTTTTTGAGTCCCCGGTACTGAAGTATGAGATCAACTATCCTGTGTTCTGCCCTGAGAGTCTCAAGTACATCCTCGGATGTAACATACTGTCCGGTTTTGGTCTTTTTGGGTTTGTCCACGATTTTCATCCTGTCAAACAGGATATCACCAACCTGTTTGGGTGAGAGTATGTTGAAAGGCGTACCGCCAGCCTCCTGATAGATCTCTTTTTCAAGAGCCTCCATACGCTCGGTAAAGTGTCTTGAGGTTTCGGCCAGAGCTGCCGGGTCAATCATGGCACCGTTGCGTTCCATATAGGCAAGCACACTGACAAGAGGCATCTCTACATCCCGGAACAAAGGAGTGGTACCGTCCTTTTCCAATTCTTTCTCCAGGATGGATTTGAGTTGCAGGGTGACATCGGCATCCTCACATGCATATTCATAGACGGCGGCCGGACTCAGGTCGGCCATGTTTTTTTGACTGCGCCCCTTCTCTCCTATCAGCTCCTCAATGTGGATGGTCTTGTATCCAAGATAGATCTCGGCCAGGTAGTCCATGTTGTGACGGAGTTCAGGTTGGAGAAGGTAGTGGGCTATCATGGTGTCAAAAAGCTGTCCCTCGACACTGATTCCGTAATTGCCCAGAATCAGCATGTCATATTTTATGTTCTGTCCGATCTTGAGAGTTGACGGATTTTCAAAGACCGGACGGAAAATCTCGAGAATCCTCTGCTTACCCTCCTTTTCCTTGGGCATTGCGACGTACCAGGCCTCATGTTCCTTCAATGCTATGCTCAATCCCACAATTTGGGCCGATATGGCATCAGTTCCGGTGGTTTCCGTGTCAAAACAGAAAAAATCCTGTGTAGCGATTTTACGGGCTAACGTTTCAGCATCTTTTTCAGTCTCAATGAGATAGTAACTGTGTTGCGTGTTTTTTATGTCCTTGAGATTTGAAAATTCCCCGGTCTGCTGTATCTCTGGCTGGAATAAATCAAAGAGATCGCCATGAAAACCGTCATTTTTGGGTTGTTTTGGCAGAACGCCCTGTTCTGTCTGTTGGGCCGGGGTCGATGTCTCTGCCGACTGGACGGGAACAGGTTGCTTGGATCTGACTCGGTTCATCAGAGTCCGGAACTCCAGCTCTTCAAAAATCGAGTAAAGTTTCTGCTCATCGGGCCCCTCGTATTTCAATGCCTCCATGTCAAGTTCAATGGGGACATCGGTCCTGATGGTTGCAAGCAGACGGCTGAATTTTATCTGCTCCACATTGCCTTCAACTTTTTCCTTGAGCGCACCTTTCAGTTTGTCGGTGTTGGCCAGCAGTCCGTCTATTCCTCCGAACTCCGTTATGAGTTTGACGGCAGTTTTCTCGCCGATGCCCGGACAGCCGGGAATGTTATCGGAACTGTCGCCCATAAGACCGAGCATGTCTATTACCTGACCGGTATTGTCAAGTCCGTATTTCAGTTTGACCTCTTTGGGTCCCATTATCTCATAACCGTTGTTGCCGTAACGGGGGCGATAAATGAGGGCTCTGTCTGTAACCAGCTGGCAGTAGTCCTTGTCGGGAGTCATCATATAGGTGGTTATGCCCTTGTCATCGGCCTTTTTGGACAATGTGCCTATTACGTCATCAGCCTCGAATCCGGCGACTTCCAGTACCGGAATGCGGTAAGCCTCTAGTATCTGTTTGATGACAGGTACCGATTCGCGTATAACCTCAGGGGTCTCCTCACGCTGAGCCTTGTATTCCTTGTACAGTTCGTGGCGGAAAGTACCTCCCTTGGGATCGAACGCAACACCTATATGAGTGGGCTTTTCGTTGTTCAGGATATCCTCAAGGGTGTTTACAAAACCCAGTACGGCCGATGTGTTGAAGCCTTTGGAGTTTATCCTGGGAGCCTTGAGGAAAGCATAATAAGCCCTGTAAATAAGTGCGTATGCATCAAGCAGAAACAGTTTATCCATATAGACAGTATTGATACGTAAAATTACAAATTTTTCCTTAAACGGACATTTATTGCTAATTTTGCGCCTGGAATGGATGTTTTAAAGCGGATATGTGCTCCCATAGAGCTTGAGTTTGAAGAGTTTCGTAAACGATACTCTTCGCTGTTTTCATCGGCTAATCCTGGTGTTGACATACTGCTTAAGTTCCTTCTGGAACGTAAGGGAAAACTTATGCGTCCCATTCTTGTGCTCCTTGTAGCCAAGTGCTACGGAAAGGTCAAAGACAGTACTTACCATCTGGCATCGGCAGTGGAGCTTTTGCATCAGGGCAGTTTGATCCATGATGATGTTGTCGACGAGAGCGATAAGCGCCGCGGCAAAAAATCGGCTAATGCGGTGTATGACAATAAGATGGCGGTTCTTTTGGGTGACTTTATCGTTTCCATGGCCCTTATCCAGATTACCGCCACAGCCAATATAAAGAGTGTCGATGCGCTGTCAACCCTGATAGGAACCCTGTCCGAGGGTGAGATAACCCAACTGAACGCACTTGACAACACTACCCTTTCCGAGGATCTTTACTTTGATATAATCTCCAAGAAAACCGCGATCCTGTTCTCTTCGTGCACATCACTTTCCGCCCTTTTGAGCGGTGCATCGGAGCAGGAGATTGAGGCTTTCCGCCAGTTTGGTCATGTAGCAGGTCTCTGCTTCCAGATTATGGATGACATTCTGGATTATCATGACAGCAGCGAGACCGGCAAGCCTTCGGGCAATGACCTTAAGGAGGGTAAGTTCACTCTTCCGGCCATTTATGCCCTGACCCACAGTGACCGTGACTGGTCCGGACATATCAAGGCGATACGTTCTCTTGAGGCTACGCCAGAACAGATCCGTGAGGTTACGGAATATTCCGTTTCCAACGGCGGAATAGACTATTCGCTTTCCAAGATGGAGGAACTGAAAAAGCAGGCAATCCAGGGACTGCCCGCTTTCATATCTCCCGAACTCCGCAACTCTTTTGAGAGCTATCTGGAGTTAATTACCAATCGCGTCAAGTAATTTGTCTGCAAGACGGCTGGCACCGATGCGGAAACGCGTGTTGTTGAGCCAATCCTTTCCCAGAACGATTTTTGCTATTGTCCAATAGAGAAGAGCATCGTCGACAGTGCTTATTCCTCCTGCAGCTTTCACTCCTACTGTTCTGCCGGTTTCATCGGCATATTCTCGTATTGTCTTGCACATTACGCAGAATGATTCAGGATCTGCTCCGGGAACCTCCTTTCCGGTTGATGTCTTTATGAAATCAGCACCTGAATACATTGCTATAAGAGATGCCTTCTTGACGTTGTCAAGTGATTCCAGAGCGCCTGTTTCAAGTATTACCTTCAGAATCCTGTCGGCGCAGAGGGATTTGAGTTCATCAATCTCGTCAGCCAGAGTCTCATAGTCTCCGTTCAGTATGTGACCTGCGTTCTGTACTATGTCTATTTCATCGGCACCGTCGTGAAGGGCAAGCGATGTCTCGGCAACCTTAACCTCAAAGAAGGTCTGTGACGATGGGAAACCGCCTGCTACACAGCACGTTTTGACACTTTCAACCTCAAGTGAGCGGCTAACGGTCTGTGCGTACAGCGGCCATGTGCAGATTGATGCAACTGATGGGAGGTCGGGATAATTATCCTCCATTTTGTTCACTTTCTCGACAAAAGCCAGAACCGTATCTTCATTATCGGTAGGTTTCAGTGTCGTCAGGTCAATGCAACTGAGTATCTTTTTCAGAGTCTCCTTGTCGCGTATACCTGAAGCCTCTTTTTTGGCCTTTTCAACAACAGATTTTACCCATGCGGCATCAACTTTCATGTTGTACTTGCCGAATGCCTCGCTGAACTTGTCCGTAGTAGGCTCATTTACTGACAGTTCATCCATTTCATCGTAGTTTTCCATATGCTTATTCCTTGTTTTTTGTATCCATTATTATCGTTACCGGTCCGTCATTCAGAAGCGACACTTTCATGTCCGCTCCAAAGATACCTTTTTCTACTTTCCTGCCGGACTCTTTTTCAAGTGCATTACAGAACTTTTCATACATCGGTTCTGCAAAATCTCCTTTTGACGCCCTTATGTATGAAGGTCTGTTGCCCTTCTTGGTACTGGCCATCAGAGTGAACTGGCTGACCGCCAGAAGGCCGCCTCCTACATCCATTACAGAAAGGTTCATAACGCCGTTTTCATCGTTGAATATCCTGAGTCCAACAATTTTTTTCACGAGCCACTCTATATCCTCCTCAGTATCGGCATCCTCAACGCCCACAAGTATCAGCAGGCCCTCTTTTATGGCGCCTGTAATCCTGCCGTCAACCTTAACGCTCGCTTCTGTTACTCTCTGTATTACTGCTCTCATTTATGGAACCAGTTATATATTACTTGTGCCTTAGCCTTTCCGACCTGTTCCGTCAGCTCTTCAAGACTGGCTTGGGATATTCTTTTTACACTCTTGAACCGTTTGATGAGAGAGGTGGCGGTGTTCTCGCCAATTCCCTTTATATCAGTAAGTTCCGAATGGGTCTGACGTTTACTGCGTTTCTTCTTGTGGAACGATATGGCAACTCGGTGAACCTCTTCCTGCATCTGTTCCAACAGTCGGAACAGTTCACTGTCCGGTTTTACGCCAACCTCCATCTGCGGGAAGCCGTAAAGAAGTCCTG
>CAJOJD010000007.1:0-9746 GCA_905234745.1 uncultured Bacteroidaceae bacterium
GTGCCTATCCATCGGCCCAACAGGAAGAACAGCATGTAGAAACCAAAGAATGTGGTGGCCTGGCTGTTGGTCATGCCTACGTAATTGATGCAGTATACAAGGAACAGGCTGTTTACGGCTGTCTGACCTCCGTTGTAGAAGAACTGTGCTATTACGCCGTTACGCAGATGGCTGCGTTTGAGTACGCTGAATGAAATGAGCTTTTTGTTGCTTTCATCGGCATCTTCGGCCTGTATGCGTGGCAGTCGGGTAAAGATGAAGACAACCGCAATGACAATCAGTACGATCGCGAATACGGCATATGTCATGCGGAATGTGTGAATCTCCGATTCCACCGATGTTTCCGTACCTGTGCCGAGTATGATTTTGCTAAGGAACATTGCGGCAACGAATGCACCCAGTCCGTTGAAGGCCTGAGCCAGATTGAGTCGGCGCGGTGCTGTAGCCGGATCGCCCAGTTCGGTGACATAAGGGTTGGCGGCGGTTTCAAGGAAACACATGCCGATGGCTACGATAAAGAAAGCGCACAGGTAGAGCGGGAAACTGTGTATGCGCGTAACGGGCATAAACAGCAATCCGCCGACTGCTGCAATGAGAAGTCCCAGTACGATGCCGGCCTTGTAGCTGAAACGCTTCATGAACATGGCTATGGGTATGGGGAACAGGAAGTAGGCAAACCAGTATGAGGTCTCTACGAATTCGGCCTTTGCCTGGTCTATATCAAACAGGGTCATCATCTTCTTGACGACCGATGAAAGCAGGTTATTGCTTATTGCCCATAAAAAGAACAGGCATATTACCATTGACAGTGCAACGGTAAAGGTTTTTGATTTGGTGTTCTGACTCATTCTGACATATTTTTAATGTAAGGTAAATCTATTTCTGTATCTATACCATAGAAACCGACTGCATTTTGGCCCAGGAACAAAGCCTTGGATTCATCGGTCAATTCGGTGGTTTTCAGTATGAAATCATATGACATGCGGTAGGTTATGGCGGTTATGGTGCGCGGGTAGTCAGATCCCCACATCAGTTTGTCCATACCGACCTCATCGGCTGCCTGGCGGATGGCTTTGACCGCTCCCCTGAACGGGTAGAATTCATCGTTGAAAAGCCAGGTTATGCCTCCTGATTCTATCATCACGTTCCTGTGGCGGGCCAGACGGATCTGTTCCATCCATCCTGGAACGGTAACCATTCCGAAGTGTCCTACTGCAACCTTAAGGTCGGGGCACTCCTGAATGACCTCTTCCATCTCCGGAACCTGTACTGCTCCATCCTCAAGGGTGATGGAAAGGAACACGCCGCTCTTTTCCATAAGGCGGAACATCTCCATCATCTCGGGGCAGGTCAGGCTGACGCGTCCCTGAGGAGTCTGCAGGCGGTGTCCGGGTATTGCTATTCCCTTGAATCCCTGTGCTATCAGCCTGCGTACCTCTTCAAGATATCCGGGTTTGCGGTAATCGGCCATCCCGCATACGATGAAGCGGTCGGGGTAGCGTTTCTGAACGTCGGCCAGGTAGTCGTTCTGGATGCCGTCAATGAACTCCTGCACCACTACGGCTGCAGTCACCTGGGCGTAGTCCATGTTTGAGAGGAATATCTCGGCGGTGTTGCGTCCGTCAATGATGAACGGGGGTACCATCTGCCGGATCTCACCCATGAAAAGGGAACGTCCGTTCTCAAGCGTGCGTATGGGCATGCCGTTTACGACAGTGTCCTGACGCAGCCACAGATGTGAATGGGTGTCTATTATCTTCATCATGAGTTGCACCAGGTAACCCTCTTCTGGTCACCTATTATTTCACGAACCTCAAATACCAGATCCCAGTCAAGCGGCTCCTGTACTGCCTCGATGTTACGCAGCACGTTCTTGGGATTGGCCGAACTGAACAGGGTGGTTGCTATACGCGGGTTGCTGTATGAATACTGGACAGCCAGTTTCTCAATTGATGTACCGCGGGACTTGCAGTGCTGTGCAGCCTTGGCGCAGGCCTCAACCAGCGGTTTGGGTGCCGGATGCCAGTCGGGTACTCCGCGTTCTGAGAGAAGACCCATAGCCAGCGGTGAGGCGTTGATTACGCCGATGCCTTTCTGCTCAAAGTATCCCAGATAATCGTTGAGCATGTCATCGTTCAGGCAGAAATGGCAGAAATTGAGAATGCTCTCAACTGTGCCTGCCGGAGCATGGTCTACCACCCACTTGAGGTTCTCAAGCTGGAGGTCAGTTATACCTACGTGGCTTACAATACCTTTTTCCCGTAGTTCTACCAGAGCGGGCAGGGTTTCATCTACAACCTTCTGCAATCCGCCGGGCAGGGCAGCCTGAAACTCTATGTCATGGACATTGATCAGGTCTATGTGGTCAATGTTCAGGCGTTCCATGCTCTCGTAGACGCTCTCGGTGGCACGTTTGGCACTGTAATCCCATGTGTTGACGCCGTCTTTTCCGTATCGGCCAACCTTGGTTGACAGGAAATACCTGTCGCGCGGGATATCCTTAAGCGCCTTGCCCAGAACTGTTTCGGCCTTGTAGTGGCCGTAGTAAGGTGAAACGTCGATAAAGTTCAATCCGTTATCGACAGCTGTGAATACGGCGTTTATAGCCTCCTTTTCATTGATGTCATGGAAGACTCCGCCCAGTGATGATGCACCAAAGGCAAGTCTTGCCACTTTCATGCCGGTCTTGCCGATCTCATTGTATTTCAAACTCATAATTGGTATGTATTAAGGTTATAATCAGTCGTTGAAATGGGCTAAAATGAATTCGCGGCACTCCTCCATCAGCCACTTTGGAGTGGAGGTGGCTCCGCAGATGCCTACCGATGAGGCGCCCTGCAATACCTTGAAATCAATGTCCTCCCTGCTCTCTATCATGTAGGATTTGGGATTGACATTGAGGCATTCGTTGAACAGGACCCTGCCGTTGGAACTCTTGCGGCCCGATACGAACAGGATTACGTCATGCCTGCCAGCAAACTCACGTATGTTCTCGCGGCGGTGCGATACCTGTCCGCAAACGGTGTTGTTATGTATGAACCTGCGGTCTGCCGGTACGCGTTCCGCAATCTTCTCTATAAGCTGGTTGTAACTTGCTGCGGATTTGGTGGTCTGGGAGTACAGGAAAATGTCCTTGCTGAAATCAATACGGTCCATTTCATCGGCAGATTCAATGATCGTGGCGGTACCGTCGGTCTGGCCTACAAGACCAAGGACTTCGGCATGTCCTTTCTGACCGAATATGATTATCTGTTGGGTTGCAGGATCAAGTTCCTGATATTGTCTGTGTATACGCTGCTGAAGTTTGAGCACTACCGGGCAGGTGGCGTCAATCAGCGTAATTCCGTTTTTGCGTGCAGTAAGATAGGTTGAGGGCGGTTCGCCGTGTGCGCGTAACAGGACTTTGGCACCCTTCAGGTTGCCGAACTGCTCGTGGTTGATTGTCTTGAGCCCCAGGTCCTGTAGCCTTTCGCATTCTATTCCGTTGTGTACTATATCACCCAGGCAATAGAGTTCGTCGCAGCTGCGCAACTCCTCCTCAGCCTTGCCTATGGCTGAAAGCACTCCGAAACAGAATCCGGACTCAAGGTCAATCTCAACTTTCATGGCTCAGTCGGCTGCGGCTTTAAGATACTGTTCCATCAGCCATTTGTCCTGTTCCTCTATTGTCATGTTGCTGTTGTCCAGAACTATGGCGTCATCGGCTTTGCGGAGAGGGGAAACTGCACGGTGTGAGTCTATGTAGTCACGCTCCCGTACGTTTTTGAGAACATCTTCATATACCGGATTCTCACCCTTCATGGTCAGTTCGTCAAAACGGCGGCGGGCACGAATCTCGTCACTAGCGGTTACGAAAACCTTGAGCTGGGCGTTGGGAAACACGGTGGTTCCTATGTCACGGCCGTCCATTATGATGGCACCTTTCTGGCCCATCTCTCTCTGCAGCTTTACCATGGCTTCCCTTACAAAGCCTATGGCAGATATGGGGCTTACGTTGCCCGATACCTCCATTCCGCGTATCTGACGCTCTACGTTCTCACCGTTCAGGATGGTATATTGCTGGCCGTTCTCGTGGCCGAAAGAGATCTTTATTTGGGGAAGTTCCTTACGTAAGGATTCTTCATCAATGCCCTTTTCACCGATGAATCCGCGGCGCATGGCATAAAGGGTTACCGCCCGGTACATGGCACCGGTGTCTATGTAAGTATATCCTATCGCTTTTGCAAGCGCCTTGGCCATTGTGCTCTTGCCACATGATGAATGGCCGTCCATAGCGATGATTATCTTTTTCATATGCTGAATGCGAAATTGCAGATTAACGATGATTCCGATACCTGATATTTGCCGTAGGACAGATCAAACATAACCCTTCCTATGCGCAGGCCTGTTCCTACGCTCATTCCGGTGAAACCCTTGCTGCCCTTTCCCGCCATCTCGGCGCGGGTGCGCAGGTTGCAGCCCATGGCTATGTAAAAACGGTCGGTCAGGTTAATATCGGCTCCCATGGAAATGTGTCGTTTGAGTATCTCCCCGAAACCTTTCTCCTCATCCTGGGCGAAATAGAAATCCGATGCACTCCAGCGGGTCAGGTTGTCGCATGACAACGTGAATCTTAACGGTGCATGAGCCGGTTTCCAGGTAACTCCGGCGCAAAGGTCAAATGGCAGTTTCTGGAACGTGTTCTCAAAAGCCTTGATCTGGCCTCCCAGACTGGTGGCTGCAAGTCCCAGTGTTATGCCTTGGTCATCGGTGTACCAAAGCAGACCCAGGTCCACACCTATGGCGACCGATGACATGGAACCGTATCGGGAAGTGATGATGTTTGCAGTGGCGCCGCCGCTCAGGTTGTCGGTAAGCATATATGACCAGGTGGCTCCCAATGCTATGTCCTTGGCGCTGAATGTGCCGGTTACGGTACCGTCGGCAGTGGTCTCCTGCATCTTCCCGTAACTTACGTACCGGGCGTTGAACGCGTAATGTGAACGTTCGTCGAACAGATTGCTGTACTGGGCACCGGCTACGGTAGTCCCCGAAAACCAGGTCATGGCGTTCAGTCCCAGAAGCCGGGTCTCGTTGGCCGACAGGACGGCGGGGTTCGATATGTATAGCAGCGGGCTGGGGTCAAAGGCAGAAACCACATGTCCGCCGAGTGATGAATTGTGGGCCGATACGGGCAGTCTGAGGAACTCAAAAGAACTCTCCAGACTCTGAGCCTGAAGAGGTTGTGCGGCCATAAAAGCCGCCGTGCAGAATGCCAGTATCTTTCCCTTTGCCGTCATTAGGTACAAAATTAATAAAAAGAGTGGTTAAACCCAAACTAATGTTTCAGAAATACCTCTTAAACGGAATGTTCAATAATTAATTACTAAAAAAACACAAAATTGGCTCCATTTTGTCCATTTAGACGAAAAGAGTAGTATTTTTGCCGATAGATAAAGGTGCATCAGGGTGATGCCCTCAAACTAAACTATCAAAATTATGGAAATCAAAAAGTCTGAACACGCTGACCTTGAAAGGGGTAAGGGCACTTCACTCCTGATAGGATTTGTAATTGCTCTCGGTGTTATGTTCGTAGCACTTGAGTGGACCCAGAGAGAGGTTGAGGACAACTCAGAACTCTATACTGCCAGGGATGTATCTCTCAACGAGGAGATGATTCCTATCACACTTCCTGAGAAGAAGACAGTTCCGCCACCACCCGCAGCTGTAACCAAGGCTGAGATTATCGAGATCGTTGAGGACGATGCCGATATCGAGGAGGATATCATGGCTTCTACTGAGGATAACGTGGAATGGGTAGACATTGATGATTACGATGTCGTTACCGTAGAGCCCGAGCCTGAGGAGGAGGAGATCTTCATGGTCGTTGAGGACCAGCCTGAGTTCCCCGGTGGTACAGCAGCTTTGCTGGAGTATCTCCGTAAGAACATCAAGTATCCCGCAATCTGCCGTGAGAACAACATCCAGGGCCGTGTACTCGTAACCTTCATCGTTAACAAGGACGGTGCAATCGTTGAACCTGAGGTTGTAAAGAGCGTTAACCCGTCTCTTGACAAGGAGGCTCTCCGAGTTATCTCACAGATGCCTAACTGGAAGCCCGGTTCACAGCGTGGCAAACCCGTACGTGTAAAATATACAGTACCTGTAAACTTCCGTCTTAACTGATTCAAGGATAAAAAGTTATATTGCGAAGAGACCAATTTTTGATCTCTTCGCTTTTTTATTCGCCAGGACTGTATTATATTTGCGTTCTATGAAATCAGCAAAGCAGATACAAGAGTGCTTTGAGAGTTATCTCCAGGGCCTTGATTATTCGCGCAATCCTGACGGACTGTACGCTCCTATCCGTTATGTGCTGTCCCTTGGAGGAAAGCGCATCCGCCCTACGTTCCTTATCCTGGCCTACAACATGTATGCCGATGACATAGAGCGTGTTTTCAGCGCGGCTGCAGGCATGGAGATATTTCACAATTTCACCCTTCTGCATGATGACCTGATGGACAAGGCCGATCTGCGCCGAGGCAAGGCAACCGTCCATAAGAAATGGGACGAGAATACGGCTATCCTGTCCGGTGACGGCATGCTGGTGCTTGCCTACCGTTATCTTGCCCTTACCAAAGGCGATGAAATCCATAAAGTGCTTGACCTGGCCAATGAAACCTTCACGGGTATAATGGAGGGACAGCAGTTTGACATGGAGTTCGAGACTCGCGATGATGTCAGGGAGGAGGAGTATATCGAGATGATCCGCCTCAAGACATCGGTCCTGCTGGCTGCATGTGTCCAGATGGGTGCCATGCTTGGAGGCGCGTCGGAACCGGATTCCAGACTGCTGTATGAATTCGGTGAGAAGATAGGTCTGGCATTCCAACTTCAGGATGACCTTCTGGACGTCTACGGTGACCCAGCCGTTTTCGGCAAGAAGATAGGCGGCGACATACTCTGCAACAAGAAGACTTACCTTTATATAAATGCTTACCGTCTGGCAGACGACAAGCAGAAGAAAGAACTGGACCGATGGGCTGTTTATGATGGGAATGATCCCGATTCAAAAATAGCCGCCGTCCGTTCCATCTACGATGCGGTGGGTGTCAAGGCGCTCTCCGAAAAGCTCATAGGGTCGCTTTTTGATGAAGCAATGACCAGGCTTGATGCCGTTAACCTTCCGGTCGGCCGTAAATCCATACTCAGGGAGTACGCCGGCAGTTTATTGAATAGAGTCCTTTAATTACTATGCCTTACAGAAGACTACCCAACACAGACAAAGCCAGGATCCGTTCCCTGGAGACCGCAATCGCAAAGATGCGGAACAGTGATTATTATGCTCCGGTGCTGTCACCGGAACTGTTCTCAAAAGCTGACAAGAAACTGCAGCAGTTCAAGGGTGCTGTGGACAGATATGTGAAATCACTCGATGCACAGGTGAATTATTCAAAATCGGAACCCTATCAGAATAAGCTCAAGAACGCCAAGATGTATGTGTCGCATTTTCTGACGGTGTTCAATATGTGTATCAAACGCGGTGAGATCAAACCTACCGACAGAAAATACTACTCTATTCCTGAGGATTCGGGTGAACTTCCGGATATGTCAAGTGACATTGCGGTAATACGCTGCTGTGAGAACGCCATACGTGGCGAGAAGAACAGGACCGACAAGGGTGGTATACCTATTTATAATCCTACTATAGCCAAAGTGGCGGTTCATTACGAACTCTTCAAGGAACTTTATGACAAGCAGTGCGAACTGCGTCAGCTTACCGACGAGGCCCTTATGGTAGTCTCTTTGATGCGTCCCCAGATTGATGAGGTTATCCTTGAGGTCTGGAACTCCATTGAGAACTATTTCTCGGACATGACGGGCGAAAAGAAACTCAAGACCTGCCGCGATTACGGTCTGATATACTATTACCGTACCGGTGAAAAGGCTGATTGATACACACTGTCACGTCTATGACGAGGCATTCCGTGAGGACTTGCCGCAGGTTATGGACAGGGCACGTCAGGCGGGACTGGAACTGCTTCTGCTTCCTGCCGTAAATCCCCAGACTTTGAATGACCTGCTCCGTGTATGTGATACATGGCCGGATCTTTGCCGTCCTATGATAGGACTGCACCCCGAGGATCTGGCTGCCGATTTCCACAGCCAGTTGGACGGTCTTAAAACGATTCTGGATGCCGACATGCGTGAGGGCGGTCCGCACCGATATATAGGAATAGGAGAGACAGGACTGGATCTCTACTGGGACAAGACCCGTCTGAATGACCAGATTGAATCATTCAGGGTCCAGATAGAGTGGGCGCTGCAATATGACCTGCCCTTGATCATTCATTCAAGAGAATCATTCACGCAGCTCGTCGATGTGCTGTCGGACTACAGGAGCCGTGGGCTCAGGGGCATATTCCACTGTTTCTCAGGCTCGGCCCGGGAAGCCGAAACCCTTATGGGATTTGAGGGATTCATGTTCGGAATAGGCGGTGTACTTACCTATAAAAAATCAACCTTGCCATCAGTGCTGCCCCTTGTTCCTTTAGACAGGGTGGTGCTTGAAACTGACTGTCCGTATCTGTCGCCGGTACCTTTCCGCGGTAAAAGAAACGAGCCTTCCTATATGGTGAATACGGCAGAGTCTCTGGCTCAGGTCTATGGCATCGGCATTGATGATATAGCCCGTATTACTTCAGAAAATGCCCGCCGCCTTTTCCGTCTTTGAGCCTTAAGTACAATAACCAGGCCGATAATCCGTTTATTTAAGTGTCGCCTCTATAATGAGGCCCGGTTTTTGATGAGGAAATTCAGAGAATTCAAACGGATAAGGACAGTCCTTATAGTCGTAGCAATAATAATAGCCGTATCATCGCTGTTCGTATCACAGTCGCTGGTCAAGGACCTGTCACGTGAGGAGCATTCCAAAATGGAGCTTTTTGCCCAGGCATACCAGTCGCTGAGTGATGCCGATGAAAGCACCGACCTCAGTCTTGTACTTTCGGTATTATCGGGCAACAAGACCATTCCTGTCATTGTCGTTGATGAGAAAAACGAGGTCAAGAGTTTCCTGAACATAGAGATCCGTAAGGCCGATACCCTTCAGTACCTGAACAGTTACGTGGAGCGTATGCGCAGCTTGGGCAACGCCATCAAGATATACTATGACGAGTCGGATACCGAACATTTCAATGAGGTATGTTTTGATGAATCCCTGCTGTTGAACCGTCTGACCGTATATCCTTATATACAGTTGGGCGTGGTGATGCTCTTTGTTCTGATTGCCATATTCGCGCTGCTGAGTTTCAAGAAGACCGAGCAGAACCGCGTATGGGTGGGTCTGTCCAAGGAGACGGCACATCAGCTGGGTACTCCCATATCGTCACTGATGGCCTGGACTGAACTGCTCAAGGACAAGTATGACGATGAACTAATTTCGGAGATGGAGAAGGACGTAAACCGTCTGCAGATGGTTGCCGAGCGTTTCTCAAAGATAGGATCTATGCCGGAACCGGTACAGGCCGATATGGTAGGCGTCCTGGACGGCGTAATAGACTATGTGGAGCATCGCTCGCCCGCTACTGTCAAGTTCATACGCAAATTCCCCAATCCGCCCGTCAATGCCAAGGTAAACGCCTCGCTGTTCGGATGGGTTATTGAGAACATCTGCAAGAACGCCGTTGACGCAATGAGCGGAAAGGGTAAGCTCACAATCACACTGACCGAAGACAAGAATTACGTTACTATAGATGTTACGGATA